>NZ_CP183770.1:1544642-1881428 GCF_048568905.1 Sphingomonas sp. HT-1
TAAACGATCCGGAATAGATGATCGCCGCCGCGTAGTAAGAGGCCTCCGAACGCAGCGTACCGCGATTCTCCACGTCCAGGCGCTGCTGGTATGCACCGTAGTTGGTCATGAGCGCCGCCGCATAGGCGTTGGCGCCGACCGACATTGATGCTTCGTTGACCAGCACGCCGGTTCCGCTCGCGGTGAGCCCAGCGAGACCACTAAAATCGGCCGCAACCGTAATCTGCGCGCCCTGCCCCACTTCGACCCCGAGCCGCCCGACGTTGCTCGGCAGCCCCGCGCGCGTGAGCGTTCCATTTCCATCCACCGCGAGTTGCAGCTGGTTGTTGCCCGCGCCTAGGTCGACGGTGCCGGTTATGCTGTCGATCCTTCCCGTCGCTACATCATAATGCGCGCTCAGCGTATCATCGCTTGCGCCGAGCAGCACATCGCCCTGGATCGTCCCTTTGCGGGTGTCGACTGTACTTGCGAACACGCCGCTCGTAGCCACAACGGAGCCGACGATCGCCCCCTGGTTGGACAGCGAAATTGCACTCCCGGAACGGATCGCAACCACGCCCCCGCTGGCGATCACGCCCGTCGCTGCGTTCGAAAGGCTGAGATAGCCGGTCGATGCCAGGGCGGCACCGCTGCCAACATTGCGAATCGTGCCGCTGTTGTTGCCGTAGATGCCGTCGGCGGAAACCGCCTCAGCGGAGCTGTTGGACTGAATCGTACCGCTGTTCGTCAACGTCACTGCGGTGCCGGTCACCCCCACTGCGGCAGCACTGCCGCCATCAATCATCCCTCGATTGTCGACATTGGTAACTCGCCCGGCAATGCCGCCGATCACGCCGCTGGAACGATTGACCACGCCCGAGATGTACGCACCGGAAGTAGCCACGATTGCAGCGCCGGACGACGCCGTGACGGTTCCGGCATTGTCAACCGAGCCATAGGCGCTGCCGCTCGTCGAACTTCTGGCAAACTGGATGCCGGTGCTGCCGGTGACGCTGGCACCTTCGCTTACGGTGATCGTGCTGCTGCTACTCGTATAGCTAGGCACCAGCGTGCCCGGCGCCGGCCAGGGCCACACTGGTACGCTTGCGCCGGCATAAGGATCGAACGGGATGTAGACGAGATCGCCGCCCCGGACGAGCACGCCCGTCTTGGTCCCGCCATCCACCGAACCCTTGACCGCAATGTTCGTGGAAAGGGCCGAATTTACCACCGCCGCATCGCTGCCTGCGCCGATCGTCGCGCCTTGAGCGATCGTCACCTGCTGCTGAAATGTCGAAACATTAAGGCCGCCAGCCACCATGCCGGTGCACGTCGTCGTTGTCTGGCCGTTTGTCGTGGTTGTGCACTGCGCCGCCGCCGGATGCGCAAGCCCAACCACCAGCGCAGCCATGCTTGCGCTCATGCAAAAACGAACGGAGCGTCGCTGCACACGCAGCAACGGACGCAGAATACCGGCCATCTCTTGTAGTCCCCCATTTCGCGCAAGAACTTGCGCATTCGCGCCTATGTCGCAGAAAAATGGGGGTGTCTACTTTCAGAATGACCGCGCAACAGCAACACCTCGCCTTCCGGTCGGCTTCCGTATAAACACCTATACTCCTGTTTATACAAGATAAATCGCCCGCGCCATGCCCCGCGAGGCAGCCATTGTTTCTATAACGAAAGCATCTCTCGCTACTCCAGACACGAGCAGGGTGACCCGTGAACAGTCGAACTGTCCTTCTAAGCCTGATTGCCACCAGCGCACTTGCGACACCGGCACTGGCGCAGTCCAATGCCGACGCGCAGAGCAAGGAAACTCAAGAACAAGTTCGCCCAGTCGAAGAAAAGGAAGTCTTCTCCACTGGCGTGGCCAAGGGACGCGATCGCTTGGATAGCGCCACCTCCACAAGCTCCCTCAAGGGCATTGAGGCACAGAAGTTGGGCCCAGTCGGCCTCGCCGACATCCTGCGTACCATGGCGGGCATCCGGGTGGAGAACGGCATCAGCGAAGGCAACAACAACTATACCGTGCGCGGCCTGCCGATCGGATCGGGCGGCTCCAAATATGTCCAAATTGAGGAAGACGGCCTGCCCGTCGTCGAATTCAACGACATCTTCAACATGGCCGGCGACTCCTTCGTCCGCGCCGACTTCACGATCGCCCAGATCGAAACGATCCGCGGCGGCTCCGCCTCCACCTTCGCGACCGGGTCGCCCGGCGGCCTGATCAACCTCATCTCCAAAACGGGCGACGTCGAGGGCGGCTCGATCCAGATGACGGCGGGCCTCGATTACGACCTGAAGCGCATTGACTTCGATTATGGCGCCAAGCTCAGCGACAGCCTGCGCTTCCATGTCGGCGGCTTTTATCGGGTCGGCGAAGGCCCGCGCGCTACCGGCATGACATCGTTCAAGGGCGGCCAACTCAAGCTGAACGTCACAAAGCAGTTCTCCAACGGCTATATTAGGGCCTATGCCAAGCTGCTCGACGATCGCGCGCCCAGCTATGCCACCTATCCGGTGACGATCACCGGCACCAACGACAAGCCGGTGATCGGTAACATCGCCGGGTTCGACATTCTGAAGGACACGATGTTCTCACCGAACGTCAGCGCGATGATCACGCTCGACGGCAACAACCAGCCGGCGCGCTATCCGGTAAAGAACGGCCAAAACCCCCAGTCCAAGTCGTTGGGCCTGGAAGCGCAGTTCGATCTCGGCGGCTGGACGCTCACGAACAGGATGCGCTACGCTGACACCTCGGGCGAGTTCCTGCGCGGTTTCCCGAGCACGGTCGCCCCGATGGCGACGCTTGCCGCTTCGCTGGCAGGCGCGGGTGCGACCGCCACCTACGCGACCGGCCCGAACGCCGGCAAGGCGGTGCCGGGGAGTGCGAATGGGAATGGTCTGCTGGCCAACTTTTTCGTCAACACCTACAACTTGCGCAACGGCAACCATTTCGCCAACGACTTCCGCGGAACACGCGTGTGGAAGGTCGGTCAGGGCGATCTGACGGTCACCGGCGGCCTCTATGTCGCGTCGCAGACGATCGCGGTCGAGGCGCTACAGATCTCGATGGTTACCGATGTCGTCGGCGGCGGCCAGGGCTCGCTTGTCAACCTCACCAGCGCCGCCGGCGTCGCCCAGACGCAGGACGGCATCTACGCTTATAGCCGCAACGGACCGCGCCTGCGCCGCTCGTTCGACGTCGACTACAGCTTCTTCGCGCCCTATGCCTCGGTGAACTACCATATCGGCAAGATCGCGATCGGCGGCAGCCTGCGCTACGATACCGGCAGCGCCCGCGGCTGGATGGTCGGGGCCGATCTCGGCGACGGTCGCAACGGTACGGTCAGCTACGACATGAACGGCGATGGCCGGATCAGCGCGCCCGAAACCCGCGTCTCGGCCCTGCCGCTCGGGCGCCCGGCACCGGTGAACTACAACTTCAAATATCTCAGCTATTCGGCCGGCATCAACTATCGCGCCGCCGAGCCGCTCGCCTTCTTCGCCCGCTACAGCCGAGGCGGCCGCGCGAATGCGGACAAGATCCTGTTCACCAGCGCGATCGACAACGGCACCGGCAAGCTGACCGCCTCCGAACACGGCTTCGACATCGTCCGCCAGCTCGAAGGCGGGCTGAAGTTCCGCAAGAACGGCATCACGCTGAACGCGACGAGCTTCCTGGCTTATGCCGACGATCACAACCAGCTGAACGCGACGGCGACCTGGACCTACCGCACTTACCGCACCTACGGCCTCGAACTGGAAGGCGGCATCCGTCGCGGTCCGTTCAGCATGGTCGCGGGCGCGACCTACACCAAGGCAAAGATCACCGAGGACAAGATCGATCCGACGCTCACCGGCAAGGAACCGCGCCACCAGCCGGCCTGGACGCTGCAGGCGACGCCGCAGGTCGACACCAAATATGCAACCATCGGCGCCAGCGTGGTGACGATCACCAGCAGCTATGCGCAGGACGTGAACCAGCTCAAGATGCCCGGCTTCACCACCGTCGGCGGCTTCGTGATCCTGCATCCCACCAAGGCCATCGATGTCGCGCTGACCGGTACCAACCTGTTCAACGCCAAGGGCTTCCTAGACATCAGCCAGAGCACGATGCCGACAACCGGCATCGGCTGGGCACGATCGGTGCAGGGACGCACGCTGGCCGCCTCGGTGCGCTTCAACTTCTGATCGCACACACCTGTCGAACCCCAGGACGCCGGTCGCGGACCTTCCCGCGGCCGGCGTTTTCCATGTTGTTCGTGACGGTAGCGAAAATAACCACCCTAATGTACAGGTCGACTCCTACGCCAATCAGTAACATTATCTCCTCAGAAAATGGTTAGACAGAGTTTGTACGCCGGCATGCGTATGCCCGACGTCCAGCAGCTTCATCTGATCTTTTTCGGCATGGAAGCTTGTGCGTTATTTTGCACCAACAACGCGCTGGTCCCGGGATCCTGTGTTCTGAGCGTACCACCCGGCAAGATCAGAGCGATCCTAGGAGAGTTTCTGATGGAAACCGCAGTCGTAACTCCGTTCCAATATTCGCTCATCTACAACGCCTTCTCGTTTACGTTCGCCACCATGGCAGCGACCACCGTATTTCTGTGGTTCGGCCGATCACAGGTGTCGGCCGCGTACAGGAATGCCGTGACGATATCTGGCCTGGTCACCGCGATTGCGGCCTATCATTATCTTCGGATCTTCGAGAGCTGGGAATCGGCCTATCACTATGTCGATGGCGTGGTATCTGCCACTGGCGTCGCCTTCAACGATGCCTATCGATATGTCGATTGGCTGCTCACCGTTCCGCTGCTGCTGATCGAGCTGGTGCTGGTGATGCGGCTCACTCGCGAGGAAACGGTGCAGAAATGCTGGCGGCTGGGCCTGGCGGCGGCGCTGATGATCGTGCTCGGCTATCCCGGCGAAATCGCCAGCGACATCCCCACGCGAGCGCTATGGGGTACGCTTTCGGCAATTCCGTTCCTCTACATCGTCTGGGAACTGTTCAGCGGCCTTGGCAAGTCGATCGAGCGCCAACCGGAATCGGTGCGGGGCCTGGTGAAGCAGGCGCGCCTGCTCACCTTCGCCTCCTGGGGTTTCTACCCGATCGTCTATATGGCGCCCTATGCGAACCTTGCCGGGCCGGACGTGGAGACCGTGATCCAGGTCGGCTACACCATCGCCGATCTGGTCGCGAAGGCGG
This sequence comes from Sphingomonas sp. HT-1, assembly GCF_048568905.1. GTDB lineage: Bacteria > Pseudomonadota > Alphaproteobacteria > Sphingomonadales > Sphingomonadaceae > Sphingomonas. The sequence goes on from NZ_CP183770.1 coordinate 1,549,840, forward strand.
GCGTGGGCCTGCTGATCTTCGCGATCGCATCGCGCAAGTCGGAAGTTGAAGGACACGGCGTCCCGCACGCCGCCTGAACCGGCCAGTGGCCCGTATACCCCCCCTCCCGCGGGCCATGGCCCAAGGCACCGTCCGATCCTCCGCCCTTGCGCAGGATCGGGCGGTGCCCGGCCTTTTCTGGGGCGCGGCGATGCTGATCTGCCTGCTGCGGCCGCTCGGCCTGGACTGGCACGCGCCCTGGGCGACGCAGGCAGGCATGCTGCTGATGCTCGCCGGCGGTCTGCCGCATGGCGGCCATGACCTGATGGTTGCGCGCACGCTCTGGCGCATGCAGGGCCCGACGCTCGCGCTGTTCCTTGCGTGCTACGTGGCCGCCGCCGCCACGATGGCGCTGGCCTGGTGGGCCATGCCGCTGGCGGCGATGCTCGGCTTTCTCGCGCTCGCGGCCTGGCATTTCTCCGAAGACTGGGACCTGCCGCAGGACAGCCTGCTCCGCACCGCCGCAGGGCTGGCGCCGATCGCGGCGGCCGTGCTGGGCCAGCCGGAGCGGGTGTCGCAGCTGTTCGTAGCGATGACCGATCCGGCAACCGGCCGGCTCGCCGTAGCGCTGGTGACGCTGGTGTCACCCGTCGCGCTGCTCGTTGCCGCCGTCGCCATCACATTGGCGTGGCAGGGCGGATCGCGCCGCTGGGCCGCCGCGCAAGCAGCCGCGCTTGCGCTGCTGGCGCTCGCCCCGCCCACGCTCGCCTTCCCCACCTATTTCGCCCTGCTCCATTCGCGCCGCCATGTCGTGGCGATCCTCGACGAATTCGGCGCAGGCGGCCGCTCCTTCTCGCATCCCCGACTGGCCGCCGTGCTGCTTGCGCTACTGGCTTGCACCGGCTGGGCATTGTTCAGCCCGCGCTTCATCGATCTGGCGCGCGGGATTGATCCCGCACTAGCCTTTCAGCTACTGTCCGTCGTGGCCGTGCCACACCTGATCTTTGACGCGATGGGCACGCTTTTCCGTCGACCGGTAGCCGCAGCGCCGCGCCCGGCATAAAAAGCCACATGACGAACCGCGACTCCCTGCCCGCCCCGCGCCCGGGCCTACCCGGCGCGCATGCCACGCTCCGCATCGGCGACACCGTTGCGCTCGAAGCGCAGATCACCACCACCGGCCTGCTCGCCGTTGCAGCCATCGTCACGGCGTCGCTGTTGGGCTCCGCCGCGATCGTATTGGCAGCACGACGTATCAAGACGCGCTAAACGCCCGTTCCTGCGCATGCGCGGACCGGGAGCGTCCATTGCTTTTCCTCCCGGGCGCGAAGGCGTGGAGAGGCCGCGCTGTAGGCGCCGCGCGCACTCGACCGTCGGAGCACCGCCGCGTGCACGGCGGCCCTGCCACCATGTGCTACGCACATGGTCCCCTTTACCGAGACGGGGAGGAATTTGCGCGACGCTGCCCGTTCAGGGAGCGTTGCGGCCTTACCAGGTTTACTGCCTTGCCGGGCCGAGATCCGTGCCCGCTTACTCCTCGCCCATCCGGAGGGCAGCGATGAACGCCTCCTGCGGGATCTGCACGCTGCCATATTCGCGCATCCGCTTCTTGCCTTCCTTCTGCTTTTCCAGAAGCTTGCGCTTGCGGCTGATGTCGCCGCCATAGCATTTGGCGGTGACGTCCTTGCGCAGCGCGGCGATCGTCTCGCGGGCGATCACCTTGCCGCCGATCGCCGCCTGGATCGGAATCTTGAACAGATGGCGCGGGATCAGGTCCTTCAGGCGCTCGCACATGCCGCGGCCGCGGCTCTCGGCGGTCGAGCGGTGGACGATCATGCTCAACGCGTCGACCGGCTCGTTGTTGACGAGGATGCTCATCTTGACGAGGTCGCCCTCGCGGTGGCCAATCTGCTCATAGTCGAAGCTCGCGTAGCCGCGGCTGATCGACTTGAGGCGATCGTAGAAGTCGAACACCACTTCGTTGAGCGGCAGCTCATACGTCACCTGGGCGCGACCGCCGACATAGGTGAGGTTCTTCTGGATGCCGCGGCGATCCTGGCAGAGCTTGAGGATGGGGCCGAGATATTCGTCAGGCACATAGATCACCGCCTGGATCCAGGGCTCCTCGATTTCCTCGATCCGGTTGGGATCGGGCATGTCGGCGGGGTTGTGGAGCTCGATCTCCTGCGCCACCGCCTCGCCCGCCGCCTTGGTCAGGCGCATCTTGTACACCACGCTGGGCGCGGTGGTGATGAGATCGAGGTCATACTCGCGCATCAGCCGCTCCTGGATGATCTCCAGGTGCAAGAGGCCGAGGAAGCCGCAGCGGAAGCCGAAGCCGAGCGCGGCCGAGGTCTCCATCTCGAAGCTGAACGACGCGTCGTTGAGGCGCAGCTTGGAGATGCTTTCGCGCAGCTTCTCGAAGTCCGCCGCGTCGACCGGGAACAAGCCGCAGAATACCACCGGCTGGACTTCCTTGAAGCCCGGCAGCGCTTCCAGGGCGGGCTTCTTGGCGTCGGTCAGCGTATCGCCGACGCGCGCCTGGGCCACTTCCTTGATCTGCGCGGTGATGAAGCCGATCTCGCCCGGGCCGAGATCGGGCAGCTGCTCGATCTTGGGGCGGAAGGCGCCGACGCGGTCGACCAGATGGGTCGTTCCGGTCTGCATGAACTTGACTTGCTGGCCCTTCCGGATCGAGCCGTCGATCACGCGAACGAGAATGACGACGCCGAGATACGGATCGTACCAGCTATCGACCAGCATTGCCTTGAGCGGCGCCTCGGGATCGCCCTTAGGCGCAGGAATTCGCTCGACGATCGCGTCGAGGATCTCGTCGATGCCGATGCCGCTCTTGGCGCTGGCGAGCACGGCGTTGGAGGCGTCGAGGCCGATCACGTCCTCAATCTCGGTGCGGACCTTTTCGGGCTCGGCCGAGGGCAGGTCGATCTTGTTGATCACGGGGATGATCTCGTGGTCGTGCTCGATCGACTGGTAGACATTGGCGAGCGTCTGCGCCTCCACGCCCTGGGCGGCGTCGACGACGAGCAGCGCGCCTTCGCATGCGGCGAGGCTGCGGCTCACCTCGTAGGCGAAGTCGACATGGCCCGGCGTGTCCATCAGGTTGAGGACATGGCCCTTCCATTCCAGGCGCACGGTCTGCGCCTTGATGGTGATCCCGCGTTCCTTCTCGATGTCCATGTTATCAAGGACTTGCTCGGACATCTCGCGGGCGGTGAGGCCGCCGGTGCGCTGGATCAACCGATCGGCAAGCGTAGACTTGCCATGGTCGATATGCGCGATGATCGAGAAGTTGCGGATCTTGGTGATGTCGGTTGCCATGATTCCGCGCGCGTTAGCAGCTTGGCGGGAAAAGCCAAAGTACCCGATTGTACGGCATCGCTAGGCCGGGGCGATCCATTCTGTTACGGACGCGGGCGGGGGGCGGTCTTTCCCACATCGGACCGCCTGGTTGTACAGGGAGGTTTCAGTACGATGATGAAGCAGTTGCTCGGCGCCGCCGGGGCGATGGCATTGTGCGTGGGCGCCGCGCCCGCGCTTGCCCAGAGCAAGCCGACCAAGACGCAGCGCACCCAGGAGCAGGCCGTGCAGGACGTGCCGCGCTGTGCGCGCAAGCTCGGCACGCTCTCCATCGTCGACGGGGACGATCCCCGCGGCTGGACGCAATATTCGCTGGCGCCGCCGCAGAAGCTGCTCAAGGTGCTGGTCCAGCGTTCGGGCTGCTTCAATCTCGTCGATCGCGGCTCGGGCCTGCAGGCGGCGGAGAAGGAGCGCAACATCGGCGGCAATCTGGGCCTGCAGCGCGGCTCGAACGTCGGCCAGGGCCAGATCAAGGCGGCCGATTACGTGCTCGTCGCCGAAGTGCAGGCGGCGAACCGCAATGCCGGCGGCAACGCTTTCGGTGCGGCGGGCGCCGTGGTCGGCGGGCCGATCGGCGGGCTGCTGGGCGGTCTCAAGTCGCGCAAGATGGAAGCGAACACCGTCCTTTCGCTCACCAATGTCCGCACGACGGAGACGGTCGCGACCGAGGAAGGTTATGCCTCGAAGAACAGCGTCTCCTGGGGTGCCGGCGGCGGCGTGGGCTTCATCGGCGGCGGGCTCGGCGCGGTGGGCGGCGGATATGACAACACCGATATCGGCCGGATCGTGACGTTGGCGTTCATCGATGCCTATGCGAAGATGGTCGACGGCCTCGGCCTGCTGCGCCCCGGCGACGAGGGCACGGCGCAGGCGGCACCGGCCAAGACCTTCACCGCCCAGGCGCCGGTGGCGATGCGCACCACCGCCGCCGCTTCCGGCAAGGTGATCCGCACATTGCCCGTCGGTGCGATCGTCTATCCCACCGGCAACAAGAATGGCCTGTGGTGGGAAGTGGCCGACGAGAACGACAATGTCGGCTGGGTGCTGAACACCAAGCTCGCACCTTCGAACTGAGGTTCGGAGCCGGCAAAAGAAAGGGCCGTCGCAAGAATGTTGCGACGGCCCTTTTTTCTCTCCTCCCTCCGCAGGGAGGACGGACAGGATCCGCTTAGTTGAACTTGCCGCTCAGCGACACGCCGAACACGCGCGGTTCGTTGAGCACGGCAGCGCGATAATTCTCGATCACGCCCTTCAGGTTCTTCTCCCCGGTGATGTTGCGAACGAACCCGGCGATCTCCCAGGCATCGTTCGGCGCGGTGTAGCCGATCTTCAGGCCGCCTTCGAAGTTGCCGTTCGCGGTGAACTCCTTCGTCTCGTAGAGCACGAAATTGGTGTAGCCCTGCACGTTCCAGTCGGTGGCGACGAACAGCTTCCCGCCGATGTCCATCGGGATGTCGTAGCGCGCATTGACGTTGAAGTTATACTCCGGCGCGTTCGGCAGCGGGTTGCCGTCGATCTTCGCCAGGAAGGCGGGGGCGCCGAACAGCGTGATCTGCCGAACCGGGTCCAGCACGGTGCAGGTCAGGCGACCGGCAAAGGCGCAGGTCTGCACTTCCACCTTGCTGTCGTCGATCTCGCTGTGCAGCAGGCTCAGGCCCATCTGCAGCGACAGGTTGCGCGTCGGCCGCCAGTCCAGCTCGGCTTCGGCGCCATAGGCCTTGGCCTTGTTCGCGTTCAGCAGAACACCGTTGCCGTTGGCATCGTTGCCGTTCAGCTGGATGTCGTCGAGCGTGTAGTAGAAGCCGGAAAGGTTGAAGCGCACGGTGCGATCAAGCTGCGTCTTGATGCCCGCTTCCCACGACAGGATCTTCTCGGAGTTGGCGGTGGTGAAATCCGAATTGAACACCGCCGAGCGTCCCTGGATCGTCGGTCCGCGGAAGCCCTTGGCCACGCGGGCGTAGACGCTGACGTCCGGGCTCACTGCATAGCGTGCGCTCAGGTCCCAGCTCGGCTGGGTATCCGACAGCCGCACATGGCGACGGCCGGGATAGGTGACGGCACCCGCCGCGGTGTCCGCCGTCTTGAGCAGGTCCGTGGTCTTCGTGTCCTCGGTCACGCGGCCGCCGGCAGTGAGGGTCAGCTTCGGCGTGAGATCATAGCTCGCCTGGCCGAACACCGCCCAGCTCGTGTTCACGTTGTGCAGACGAACCCAATTGTTCGGGTTCCGGGCGGCACCGCTCAAGAAGTATGCGCGCTGATAGAATTCGGTGATGTCGCGCGTATCGAAATACATGGCGCCGACCTGCCACTTCAGCGGCCCCTCGCCGCTGCTTGCCAGGCGCAGTTCCTCGCTCCACTGGTCCAGCCCGCGCACCCGGCCCATGGACTCACCGAAGCCGGCATTGCCGAAATCGGCAGCAGCGCCGCCGTCCGTGTCTCCACGGCTGTACCCCGAAAGCGTTTCATAGCCGGTGATCGAAGTGAGCGTCACGCCCGCCAGATCCCAGTTCACATGGAGCGATCCGCCCGCGGTGTTATAGTCTTGCGGATTATCGGCGCCCTCGTCCCAGCGCGCACGCGTAAACTGCACGCCGTTGATCTTGTTGGAACCCAGGTTGAGCGCCCCGCGGCGGAACACGGTGGCGGTGCCGTCATACCAGCGGGCATGGCCCGAGGCGAGGATGGACAGGGTTTCAGTGGGCGTTGCCAGCAGTTGCAGGCGCACGTCGCGCTCGTTGAAGCCCCCGGCGGCGTTCTTCTTCGGTGTGACCGTTCCGTCCGCGCTCGGGCCCGCATAGCTGTTGTCGATGTAATTGTCGCGGTGCTGATAGAGCCCGGAAATGCGGAAGGCCAGCTTGTCCTGAATGATCGGCCCGCCAACGCCGGCGTCGATATTGACGCTGTTGAAGCTGCCGTAGCTCGCCGTCGCGCGGCCCTGATAGGTTTGCGACGGGCGCACCGTGTCGAACTTGATGATGCCCGCCGTGGTATTGCGGCCGAACAGCGATCCCTGCGGCCCCCGGAGCACTTCGATCTGGTTCACGTCGAACACCGGGTTCGACTTCAGCACCACATGTTCCAGCACGATATCGTCATGGATGATCGAAACCGGCTGCGATGCGCCGAGATAGAAATCAACGTTGCCCAAGCCGCGGATATAGAAGCGCGGGAAGATGCGGCCGGTTGAGGACTCGACATAGAGGCCGGGCACCTTGCCGGACAGCGCGAGCAGCGTGTCATCGCCCGACGCGGTATACTCACGAGCCAGCCCTGCGGGGATCACGGCCACCGATAGCGGCACATTCTGCTGGTTTTCCGGACGACGCTCCGCCGTCACGACGATCTCGTTCAGCCCCGACTCGTCGTCGGCCTGCTGAGCCATTGCAGCGTTGGAGGCCAGCAGCGCGCCGAAGGCGGCGCCGATCAGCATGCTGCGCTTGCTGCGCGCATAGTAATGCATGGATTTTCCCCGAATGGATGTTTGTTGCTTTGCTTGTGACGGCAGCCGAGTGCGATCCGCCTGCACGGGCGTTCGCAAGGTATTGAATTCCAGTCCCCCATTTGCCGTCGGGGGGCGCGTTAGGCCGCGATTGTGAACTTCGCGTGACCGAAAGCGGGCGTGTTTCCGCAGCGCGAAAGCTGCACCTTCCTAGCCGCGCGCGCTCTCGATCGCCGCCACGGCGGCGGCGAAGCGCGCCTCGCCCTCGCCTTGCACCAGCGCCCAACGGACACCGCGGCGCTCCAGCTCGGCGCGCGAGAGATCGAAGAACCGGCGGCGTAGCGCCGGCGTCCCGAACAGGCGCGTGCCATCGGCAACCCAAGGCAGATCGATGTCGAACAACAGGTACAGATCCGCCGTGCTTTGCCAGGCATCGAACCAGGGGTCGCGCGCGCCGAACAGCATTTCCGCCCACACCGCCGTCATCAGCGGATCGGTATCTAGGATCACCGGATCGGCACCGGTGGCGAGCATCATCCGCGTTCCCGCGTCATGCGTTCTGGCGATCTCCACCAGATCCGCCATGGTGAAGTCGGTACCGCGCGCTTCGGCATATTCACGGCCATATTCGTCAAGCAGCGCGCCGCCATAGTGCGCGACCAGTCGCGGAGCGATCGTCGTCTTGCCGGTGCTTTCGGGGCCATGGAGGCAAATCGTGCGGGGTATCATAAGCGCGCTTTTTTCCAGTCAACGGCACCCCACAGCGACAGCGCCAGGAAAAGTCCATACAGCCCCGCGGTCAGCCACAATTCTTTCACGGCGAACAGCGGAATGGCGAGCAGGTCCACCAGTATCCACAGCAGCCAGCATTCCCACACCCGGCGCGACTGGAGCAGTTGGGCAGCGATGCTCAGCACGGCAATCGCGCCGTCCCACCAGGGATAATCGGCATCCGTAGTCGCCGCCATCACCGCCCCCCAGACCAGCACCGCAAGCGCCGCGCCCCCGCTCCAGGCCACGCGTGCGCGGCTGCTCAGCCATACCACCGGCACCACGCCGCCGTGCTTTGCGTTTCGCCAGTTCCACCAGCCATACAGGTTCACGGCGATGTAGAAGAGCTGGAGCAGCGCGTCGCTGTAGAGGCGTTGCTGGAAGAAAACCCAGGCATAAAGCGCGACCATCGCCAGGGCGAAGGGGTAGTTCCACAGGCTGCGCCGAACGACGAGCGTGACATTGGCAACGCCCAGCAGGGCGGCGGCGGCTTCGATGGGGTTCACTGCGGACGCGCATATCGGCGGGCCGCGCAAGGGTCGATAGGCGCGCGACTAGCGCCCCGCCAAAAAAATCTACCGCTGTCCGAATTCCCTGCGTCGAGGCGCTTGACGGCTGGCCATAGCCGCCCTTATAGGCGCGCCTCCAAGCTCAAGCCGGTCTGCTCCCGAAAGCATTGTAGACCGGACTCCGTCGGGGAGTAGCTCAGCCTGGTAGAGCACTGTCTTCGGGAGGCAGGGGCCGGAGGTTCGAATCCTCTCTCCCCGACCATTTTCTTGATTTGCCGATTTGGATACCGGCGGCCAAGCCAGCCCGGCGTCAGCGCCACGCCCGTACGCCGAGGATCAGCACTCCGCCGCACAGCGTCATCCCCCCCAACACCGCCAGGATCGGGCCGAAATCATGCGGTGTCGCGAAGGTCCAGGTGAGTGCGGCGCCAATCAGCGATGGCGTCGTGTTGGTCAGGTTGAACAAGCCGAGGTCGCGGCCACGGTGGCGGGGATCGGGCAAGAGCTGCAAGGCCAGGCCGGCGTGAAGCGCGACGAACACCGAGGATCCCGCGGTATACAGGATGAACGCCGCGGCCGCGGTCCATCGGTCGTCCGCCGCCGCCATCGCGAACAGCCCCGCCGCCGCGAGCCCGGCGGCCCCCAGCAACACCCATCGCCGCCGCTGCGGCCGATCGGCCATGCTCCCGAGCAGGAGCGCGATCGGCATCGGCACAAGGAACGCGATCGTGAAGACTCGGCCGATCCAACCCGGCAATGCGGCATGCTCGCGAAGCGGCACCACCGTCTCAAAATAATAGAGAAGGTATAGCTGCGTGACGACGGCGGCGACCTGAATCAGCAGACGCGATCCGCTCGCCACCAGGAAATCGCGGCGGGGCGGACGCACGGGCGCAGGTTCGGCGGCCGTCGCCGCCAGCGTGCCTGGCCGCATCAACAGCATCGGCAGGATGCATAACAGCGCCACTGCCAGGATCACCGTGAGTTGCGCCCCTTCAGTGAGCGCCGTGGTGCCGACAAGTACCGCCGATAGCGCCGATGCGGCGGGCTGGCCCATTGTCAGCAGACCTCCCGCGATGCCGCGCTTTGCATCGGGAATCTCCTCCGCCAAAATGGCCATCATCGGCGCCAGCACCGCATTCACCGCCAGCTGAAACACGACGACGGCTGCCAGCAAGGCGATCGGCGTCGCAGCCAGGGCCACCGCCACATAGCTTGCCCCGACCGCCGCGATACCCGCCCCCATCCAGCGCCGCCGCCCATGTCCCGCGCGCTGAGATCGGTCGCTCAACCAGCCGAAGAGAATGTTGGCGCCACCGGCAGCGATCGCCCCGGCCACCGCGATCAGCGAGAGCAGCTCGATCCGGCCGGCCTGGCTGATCGCCTCCACCTTGATCGGCAGCAACAGGCTGAGCAGCGGAAGATAGGCGATCACCCCGCCGGCATATGCAAGCGCGAAAATGGCGAGCACGGACCGGCTCCAGCGTTGCGCCACGGCGGAGGTGAACGGTGCGGGATCTGGCATGCCCCCTCCCTGCCCGCGATCGGTCGTCCCGGCAACGGCTGCCCGAGCAAACCTTCCTTGCGGCGTTGGCGCGAGCGCGCGGCAGGCCAAGACCATAAATCGAATGAACGTTCACAAGGTAGCGTTATCAAGGCGTCAGCCATCTTGACAGCCTTGTCGGGTTCGGCAAGTGAACGTTCTCAAGCGCGCGTACAGAACCGCGCCGGACTCATTAGGGGAGGTTTCCATGCGCAGCGCTCGTGCTCGCCTGCTTTCGAAATTCGCCATCGGCGTATCCACCGCCGCACTCGCCATGCCGGCCGCCGCGCTGGCCCAGGATGCGGCTGCGACCATGGGCAATCCGGGTCCGGCACAGGCCGAACCCCAGGCGGCTCCAGACGATCAGGCACCTGCCGAAGGCGAGATCGTCGTCACCGGCATCCGCGCGTCGCTGCGCCAGTCGATCGACCTGAAGCGCAACGCCCAGGGCGTGATCGACGCGATCAGCGCCGAAGACATGGGCAAGTTCCCCGATACGAACCTCGCTGAGTCGCTACAGCGCATCACCGGCGTGTCGATCGATCGGTCGAACGGCGAAGGCCAGTTCGTCACCGTGCGCGGCTTCGGCCCGGAATATAATCTCGTGACGCTGAACGGTCGTCAGATGCCGACCTCGACGATCGGCGACGGCAACAGCGCGCCGGGATCGCGCTCCTTCGATTTCGCCAATCTTGCCTCCGAAGGCGTGGCGGCGCTGGAAGTGTACAAGTCGGGTCGCGCGACGGTGGCGTCTGGCGGCATAGGTTCGACCATCAACATCCGCACCCCGCGGCCGCTGGACAAGCCCGGTCTGCGCGGCTCGCTGTCCGCCCGCGGCGTGATCGACACCTCGCAGAACGGCAAGAACGACATCACGCCCGAAGTGTCGGGCATCTTCTCGAACACCTTCCTGGACGACCGCGTCGGCATCCTCGTCACCGGCGCCTATCAACGCCGCAACTTCAGCGCGAACCAGGCGAATGTGGGCTGGCGCGACGGCTATCTCGGATCGGAGAACAATTGGGGCTCGCTCGCCCAGCAGGGCGATCCGCGCTACGCCAACATCACGAACCGCCCCGATGCCACCGATGTATATCAGGTGCCGCAGAATGCGAGCTACAACATCGTCAACGGCCGGCGCGAGCGCATCAATGGCCAGGCGGTGCTGCAATTCCGCCCGGTCGACACGCTGACGGCGACGATCGACTACACCTATTCGCAGAACACGTTCGAAGTTCGCGATAATAATGTCGGCATCTGGTACAACCACAACGACACCTCGAGCGCGTGGACCGATGGTCCCGTGGCAGGTCCGGTGTTCTACACCGAACGCTTCACCGCGGCAGAGACGAAGGACCTCTCCTATTCGGCCTCCCAAACCTCTGCGCGCAGCGTGAACAAGTCGCTCGGCGGCAATCTGACGTGGCAGGCACCGGGCGGCGTCACCGTTTCGATCGACGCCCACCACTCGACCGCCGAGTCCAAGCCCGACAACCCATATGGCAACAGCAACTCGGTGGGCGCCGCGGTGTTCGGCGTGCAAAGCCAGACGATCAATTTCGACAAGAAGTTTCCGATCATCTCGTACGCGATGCAGCCCGGCATCGATCCGATGAATCCTGCGAACATCGTCCCCACGGGGAGTGCGTTCCGCAATTCCTATTTCCGGGACGAGATCAACCAGGTCCAGCTACGCGGCCATTATGATCATGGAGACGGCTTCTTCGACAGCCTGGATCTCGGCTTTGACTATACCGACAACAAGGTGCGGTCGGCCTATAGCGTACTGCAGAACGATACCTGGGGCGGCACTGGCGGCGACAGCCCGGCACAGCGCGCGGCGGCAGCGGCGCTGATCCCGGACAGCCTGTTCCGCCAGATCAGCATTCCGGACAAATTCTCCGGCATCACCGGCGCCGACGATCCGGCGATCGCCAAGTCCTTCTTCGGCTTCGACGTGCCGGCGATGGTCTCGCTGCTCGACAAGGCCTATAATATCTGCGGCGGCAACGGTCAGTGCCTGATTCCGTACAACACCGACTCCCGCATCCGCGAAAAGACCGTCGCGCCCTACGCCCAGTTCAACGGCAAGCTCGACCTGTTCTCGCGTCCCGCCCACTTCATCGTGGGTCTGCGCTATGAGAACACAGACGTGTCGGCGTCTGCGCTGGTACCGACGCCGGTAGGCGCGCGGCAGAATTCGCAGAACGAATTCAACATCCTGTTCTCGGGCAGCGGCTTCACGACGTTCAAGGGAAGCTATGAAAACTGGTTGCCCTCGGTCGACTTCGACTTCCAGCCGATTGAAAACGTCAAGCTGCGCGCGTCGTACAGCCACACCATCACACGCGCCGATTATGGCAGCCTGCAGGGCGGCCGTCGCCTCGACCAGCTGTTCCGGATCGGCGGCGGCACCGGCGGCGTGGGCAACCCCAATCTCATTCCGTACAAATCGAAGAACATCGATCTGTCGGCGGAATGGTATTACAAGTCCGACAGCTATCTGTCCGTAGGCTTCTTCCACAAGGACGTGTCGAACTATATCGGCCAGACGCAGATCAACACCACCGTCCCCGGCGTCACCTCTCCCGTCAGCACGTTCAATGGCGTCACGCGCTATGGGCCGCGCTACCAGGCGGCGATCAACGCGCTGGGTGCGAATGCCACCTTCGCGCAAGTGCGCGACTATATCGCCGCCAACTATCCGGGCGGCGTGGTCAACGGCACCATCGTGGCGCAGCCGGACGATCCGCTGGTGAATTTCATCGTCAGCACGCCGTTCAACAGCGATCAGACCGCGTCGGTCGACGGCTTCGAATTCGCCATCCAGCACAATTTCTGGGACACCGGCTTCGGCACGATCCTCAACTACACGATCGTCAACGGCAATCGCGACTATGACAACACGCTCCCCGCCAGCGTGTCGCAGTTCGCCATTACCGGCCTGTCGGACAGTGCGAACGCGGTGCTGTTCTACGACAAGTTCGGGATTCAGGCGCGTGCTGCGTACAACTGGCGCAAGGGCTATCTGGCAGGTGCGGGCATCAACCCGGTCTATATCAACACCTATGGCCAGCTCGATGCGAGCGCCAGCTATGCGGTGACCAAGAGCGTCGCGATCTTCGCCGAAGCGATCAACCTGCTGGGCGAAAACCGGAGCGGCCATCTGCGTTCGGACCGCAACGTGACGTTCGTCACCAAGCAGGATGCACGCTATTCGGCCGGTGTGCGCTTCACCTTCTAACCTCCCCCCCGGGAAGGCCAGCTTCTCCTTGCGGAAAAGCTGGCCTTTCCAGCGGCTCGCCGATTATCGTGCCGCCGATGCGATTACCGTGTGCCGGGAAGGCATTTGGGGCAGAACCGGGATTCGGATGAGCGGTGGATAGGGCAATCAGCCATGTCGTGATCGTGGGCGGCGGCACTGCGGGCTGGCTGTCCGCTTGTCGCATCGCTGCTGCGACGGCCGGCGCAATAGCAGTGACATTGATCGAATCCCCCGATGTGGCGACAATCGGTGTGGGGGAAGGGACCTGGCCTACGATCCGCCGAACCCTGGAGCGGATCGGCATCTCCGAGACCGAGCTGCTTCTCGCGTGTGACGGTTCGTTCAAACAGGGGACGCGGTTTGATGGCTGGGCGACCGGCGCGGCCGACGAGCGCTATTATCACCCCTTCGTCCCGCCGCTCGAACTCGACCCCGCCGACCTTCCGGGCGGTCGCCCCTATGCTGTGGCCGCCTGCCCCCAGCCGCAGGTGTGCGCCGCCGATCTCGCACCGCGGCAGCGGGCGATGCCCGACTATGCCGGCGCGCTGAATTATGCCTATCACCTCGACGCGGCCAAGCTGGCAGTGCTTCTCACCCGCCAGGCGACCACGCGGCTGGGCGTACGGCATGTGCGCGATCATGTCCTCAGTGTCGAACGTGCCGAACACGGCAGCATCGCGGCGGTGCAGACCCGAGAGACCGGTAGGATCGCAGGCGACCTGTTTCTGGATTGCACCGGCCAGTCGGCGCTGCTGATCGGCGACACACTCGCCGTCGACGTGGTCGATGCCTCCGCCACCTTGTTCAACGATCGCGCTTTGGCCGTGCAGTTGCCCGTCGCCCCGGACAGCCCGATCGCGTCGCAGACCGTGGCGACGGCACATGCCGCCGGCTGGATCTGGGACATCGGACTGCCGAGCCGGCGGGGGATAGGGTGCGTCTATGCCTCGGCGTTCATGGACGAGGCAGCGGCCACGGCGGTGCTGGCCGACTATTGCCGCGCGTTCTTGCCGGAGATGCCTGCACCGCGCGCACTGCGCTTCCGTTCAAGCTATCGGGCACGCCCGTGGGAGGCGAATTGCCTCGCGATCGGCCAGTCGGCGGGGTTCATGGAGCCGCTGGAGGCCTCTGCGATCGTGATGATCGAGCTGTCGCTGGATGCGTTGCTCGAAGACTTCCCCGTTGATCCCGCGCTGATGCCGATACAGGCGCGCCGCTTCAATGCGCTCGCCTGCTATCGGTGGGAACGCATTGTCGAGTTCCTGAAGCTCCATTATGTGCTCAGCCGCCGCGAAGAACCCTATTGGCGCGCGCACCGCGCCGCCGCGACGATGCCCGAGCGCCTGGTCGAGGCGCTACAGCTATGGCGATACCGGGCACCCTCCGCATTGGATCTGCCGATGCAGGATGAGCTGTTTCCTGCAGCAAGCTATCGCTACATCCTGTGGGGCATGGGCTTCCCCTTCCCCCAACCCTCTCCCGTGCAACGGCCGGTGCGTCCCGACCTGCCGAACCAGTTGCGGCAGCTCGACCAGCGCAGCCGTGCGCTTGCCGCGAGCCTGCCAACCAATCGTGCCTATCTCGACGCCCTGCGCGGCGAGCGACCACCCTTTCTGGAAAGATGCGCGTCATGACCCGCCATGCCATCCTCACCGCTGAAGCGCATCGTGACCTGCGCATCCTGGAGCAGCGTGACGCCGCGCTGGGTGATGCGCAGATGTGCTGCATCACGGTACCAACCGAGTTTCGCGAGGTGCAGGCCGAATATCCGATCCTGTTCCGCCTCAACGAGGAGCGCGATCGGTTCCATGCCTTCGCCATGTTCGGCTTCGAGAGTGGCGAAAACCTGTTCCTGGCGGATGGCCGCTGGGACGCGCGCTACCGGCCGCTGGCGATGGACATCCAGCCTTTCCTGATCGGGGGCGGCCCGGATGAGGATGGCGAAAAACAGGTGCATGTTGACTTGGACTCGCCGCGCATCGCCCGAGGCGGTGAAGGGATACGCGTTTTCGATCCGCACGGACAGCCGACGCCCTATCTTGAACGCATCGCCGAGCAGCTGGGCGCGCTAGATCATGGTTACCGCGAGGCGGGAGCCTTTTTCGCCGCTCTTCAGCGCTACGAACTGCTCGAACCATTCACGCTGGAGGTCACGCTGGCGGACGGTTCTACCAACCGCCTGGTTGGTTTCCACATCATTGACGAAGATCGCCTGGCGTCACTCGACGGAGCCGTGCTGAGCGAGTTGAACGCCGCCGGGCACCTGCTGCCTATCTACATGGCAATCGCGTCGCTCGCGAATTTCAGCGCCCTGATCGCCCGGCGCAACCAGCCGACCGTTTATGGCTGAAGCCGATCCGAACGGGCTGCTAGCCTCGCTTCCGCCGGTGCCCGAAGTGACGGTCGCCGATGCGGCCGCGCTGGACGCCATGCTGCGCACGGCCGAGCACCCGTTCGTCGTGCGCGGACTCGCTGACGATTGGCCGCTGGTCGACGCCGGCCGCCGCTCCGCCGCTGCTGCACAAGACTATCTTCTTGCCCATCATCGTGATCGCCCCTTCCCGGTTTCGGTCACGGCGCCGAACAGCGACGGGCGGCTGTTTTACGACGACGCAATGGCGATGAACTTCCGGATGATGGAGGCGAAGCTCCCGGAAATCTTCGCGCGCATCACCGAATTCGCCGAGCTACCCGATGCGCCCTCCATCTATCTCGCCTCCATCGACGCGATGGCCTATTTTCGGGGTCTGCACGAAGCCAATCACATCGATCTGGGCACGCGCGATCTGATCACCAGCCTTTGGATCGGCACCCGTACGCGCATCGCCGCGCACAACGACGTGCCCCACAATCTTGCGGTTTGCGCGGTCGGCCGCCGCCGCTTTACGCTGTTCCCGCGCGAACAGTTCCGCAACCTGTATCTCGGTCCGGTGGACAACACTCCCGCCGGGCGCGCAATCAGCATGGTCGATTTCCATGCGCCGGATCTCGACCGCTTCCCCCGCTTCGCCGAGGCGCTGGCGAGTGCGCAGGTCGCCGATCTCCAAGCGGGCGACGCCGTATATATCCCGGCACTGTGGTGGCACCATGTCGAGGGTACCGAAAAGTTCAACGTGCTGGTCAATTACTGGTGGCGCGACGCACCCCGATGGATGGGCCAGCCACAAGAGGCCTTGAACCACGCGATGATGGCGATCCGCGACTTGCCCGCAGACCAGAAGGCACATTGGCGCGACATGTTCGATCACTACGTCTTTGCCAATGACGAGAGCGTCGTCGCCCATATTCCGGAGGGCGGCCGCGGCATCCTCGATCCGATGACGCCGACGCTGGCGGCCCGCCTGCGCGGGTTCCTTATGAAGGCGCTCAGCCGATGAGGGCACCGCGCCGGATCGTCATTGCCGGCGGCGGCACCGCGGGCTGGATGGCCGCCGCGGCGCTGGCGCGCACGCTGGGCCGCGCCGTCAGTGTCACCCTGGTGGAGTCGGACGCGATCGGCACGATCGGGGTCGGCGAATCCACTATCCCGCCGATCATCACCTTCAACCGCCTGCTGGGCATCAACGAAGCCGAGTTCATGGCCGCCACCCAGGCGACGTTCAAGCTCGGCATCCAGTTCGACGGATGGAAGGGCCCGCAGGACAGCTATTTCCATTCGTTCGGCCTGACCGGCAAGGATCACTGGGCGGCCGGCTTCCAGCATTTCTGGCTGGACGGACGGACCCGGGGCAACGACGCTCCCTATGACGATTATTGCCTGGAACTGGTGGCCGCGCGCGAAGGCCGCTTCGCGCATCTGCCGGATGACCGGATGAACTATGCCTATCAGCTGGATTCGACCTTGTACGGTCGGTTCTTGCGTCGCATGGCCGAAGGCGACGGAGCCGTTCGCATCGAGGGGCGCATCGAACGGGTAGAACTCGACGGGAAAAGCGGCGACATCGCCGCACTTGTGCTGGACGACGGGCAGCGGATCGAGGGCGACCTGTTCATCGATTGCACCGGCTTCCGCGCGCTGCTGATCGAACGCGCGCTACATGTCGGGTTTGACGACTGGAGCCATTACCTACCGTGCGACGCCGCCGTCGCCGTGCAGACCGAAAGCGTGCGCCCGCCCGTGCCCTTTACGCGCGCCATCGCGCATGAGTCCGGCTGGCAATGGCGCATTCCGCTCCAGCACCGCGCCGGCAACGGCATCGTCTATTGCAGCCGCTACCTTGATCATGACGTCGCGCGGGAGAGGCTGCTCGCAAACGTCGAAGGCACGGTGCTTACCGAACCCAACATGCTGCGCTTCACCACCGGCGCTCGGCGCAAGCAATGGCATCGCAACTGCATCGCGATCGGCCTTTCCGGCGGGTTCCTGGAGCCGCTGGAATCGACCAGCATTCACCTGATCCAGCGCGCCATCCTGCGCCTGATCCGCCTGCTCCCCGGCGACCCCGTCAGCCCGCACGACATTGCCGAGTTCAACGATCAGCAGATGACGGACATGCTGCAGATCCGCGACTTCCTGATCCTGCACTATAAGGTCACCGAACGTCGCGACACTCCCTTTTGGCGGCAATGCGCGGACATGGAGATACCCGAAAGCCTGGCACACAAGATCGCTCTGTTCCGCGAAACAGCCCGCGTCTTTCGCCGCAACGACGAACTATTCGCCGAGAACAGCTGGGTGCAGGTGATGCTGGGCCAGGGCATCGTGCCGGAAAGCTACCATCCGATCACCGCCCGCCTTTCCGACGGCGAGCTTGCCCAACTGCTGTCGAGCGTGCGCCAGAACGTGGCGACGACGGTGCGCGGCCTGCCGCCCCATGCGGACTATGTCGCGCGCTTCTGCGGCGCGGTGGCCTGACGCCGATGCCGCCCCGCCGTCGTCAGTCCGTCACCATCCGGCATGTCGCGGCTGATGCCGGCGTGTCGCTGCAGACCGTCAGCCGGGTGATCAACAAGGAACCCAATGTTCGCCCCGAAATGATGGAGCGGGTGCAGGCGTCGATCCTCAAGCTTGGCTATGTTCCCTCCATTGCCGCGCAGCGCATGGGGGGATCGCGCTCTTATCTGATCGTCGCGCTGAACGATCGCGAGCGGACGATCGACGGGTGGCGGAGTCGGGAAGGCACCGACTGGGTGGATCAGATGCTGCTCGGGGGCATGCTGACCTGCGCCGAATATGGCTATCGCCTGATCGTCGAGCTGGTCGACACGCACAGCGACCATATTGAACGCGAATTGCTCGGCGCGATCGCAGCGTTGCAGCCGGACGGGGTGATCCTGACGCCGCCGCATTCCGAGAACCCGCTGATCACCCGCTTGCTGGAGGCGCATGGGATCAGCTTTGCGCGGATCGGATCGCTGAAGCCCGGCAGCGGTTTTCCGATATCGATCGATGATGAGGGCGCGGCACGGCTCGCCACGGAGCATCTGACCGCCTTGGGCCATCGCCACATCGGCTTCATCGCCGGGCCGGATGACTATGAACTTAGCGGCCTGCGGGTCGCCGGCTGGCGCGCGTCGATGGCGGCGGCGGGGCTGGCATGCGAGGGATTGCTGGCACAGGGGGATTTCACGTTCGCATCGGGTCGTGCGGCGGCGATCGCCTTGCTGAGCCGAATCCCGCGGCCCACCGCGATCGTCGCCAGCAACGATCAAATGGCGCTGGCGACGCTGGAACTCGCGCATGAGCGGGGGCTGGACGTGCCGGGCGATCTTTCGCTTGTCAGCTTCGACGATACGCCGATCGTGCGCTTCGTCCGGCCGCCGCTCACCGCCATCGTCCAGCCGATTGCCGATGTGACGGCACGCGCGGTCGAACTGTTGATCGCCGAACAATCCGGCCGCCCCGTGCCCGATGGCCCTTTCATCACCCCCGCCAGCCTTGTCGTCCGCCAGTCCACCGGTCCCATACTGCCCGACCACACGCCCTGATCCGGGCGCAGCTTGCCCTGCGCACTTGCACATCCCTTCATCTTGGCGCACCTAATCGGCCATCGGGGAAAGTGCGGTGAATGGGGGTGTAAGGCGATGATCTCGCACGCACAGCGTTCTTCGCTGGCGATTTTCGGTTTCGCGCTGGCTCTGGCGGCGGCAGCGGCGGTGCTGCTGTTCGCCAGTTTCGGGCCGCTCGAATTGCTGGCACCAGTGCCGACAAATGCGCCTGCCGAGCGTCCCGCAGATCCTGCGGCCCTGTTGCCGATCGACGCGTTTCTCCCGCAACAAAAGCTCGATCTCGCGCCGGACGTGGCCCGCGCTCGCAACCATGCCTTGCCCTTCTACCGCGGCTTCAGCCCGCCCGCTCCGCCCTTCGATGCCGCCTGGCTACCGCCCGCCGAACTGGAGCGGGAAACCGATTGCCTGGCAGCCGCCATCTACTACGAAGCCGCGACAGAGCCGGTGGCGGGCCAGCGGGCAGTTGCGCAGGTGGTGCTCAATCGCGTGCGGCACCCACGCTTTCCCAAGCGAATCTGCGATGTGGTGTATCAGGGCGCCGAGCGCCGCACTGGCTGCCAGTTCACCTTTACCTGCGATGGTTCGCTCGCCCGCGCGCCGGTGCCGCGGCGCTGGTTGATTGCCAGGGCCATCGCCAATGCAGCGCTGCACGGCGCGGTTTCCGCGCCCGTCGGCCAATCGACGCATTATCATGCGTCCTATGTCTTTGCCCGATGGGCGCCCGAGTTGCGCAAGATTGCGATGATCGGCACGCACATCTTCTACGCCCCGCATCAGGCCTATGGGGGGTTCATCTTCGGCGCACCGCGTCCTGCCGAACCTCTGCCGCCGGTGTTGCCGGCAATCATGGGATCATTGCCGGTCGATACCGCCGCAGCCGCACCGCCAGCAAAAACGGACCCGCCGGTCGAAAAACAGGCCTCGGCGCAAGTTACGGCAGCGACGGCGCCCATGCCCCTGCCCACCCCCACCGCCTCGCCGAAGCCGTCGCCGGCTCCGGCATTTCCGCTGCAACGCAGCACGCGGCGCCTTCCCCTCCCCGGTCAGGACTGAGTTTCGTTCTGGCACCGCGCGCCGCCAGCGGCGTCGCCAACGGCCTTGGGAAAGCAAAGGTTTATTACTGTTTACAAACGAAATTGATAAAGAGCGATCTTCGCAAGAATCTACTTTTTATTAACTCTCGTTTTTACTATCATTGCTCTGCAACATGATTCGAGGTGTTTCGCCGGGGGCTTGGCGAGAGGGGGGAAACCGTGTACCTGTCGAAAACGGTTCAAGCGCCGATGGAAGGTCATCAGGCGACATCCACGCAGATCGCGATCCGTATCGCAGACATCATCGTCTCGATCGTAGCGCTGGTTATACTTTCTCCTCTGCTGCTTTTTCTGGCAGCAGCGGTGTTTATCAGCGATCCTGGTCCGATTTTGTTTGCGCATCGTCGTATCGGGATGGGCGGCATCTATTTTCGCTGCTTCAAGTTCCGCACCATGGTGGTGAATGCGGAAACCAGGCTGGCGGAGCTTCTGGAAATAGACCCCGAAGCGCGCGCCGAATGGATGATGAACCACAAGTTGCGAAACGATCCGCGCGTCACGCCGCTGGGCCGCTTCCTGCGAAAGAGCAGCCTCGATGAACTGCCGCAGTTCGCCAACGTGCTGATCGGCACGATGAGTGTGGTCGGCCCGCGCCCGATCGTGACTTCGGAAATCGCGCGCTATGGTCGATACTTCGCCGCCTACTGCAGCGTGAAGCCTGGAATCACAGGCCTTTGGCAGGTCAGCGGGCGCAACGACACCAGCTATTGTCGTCGCGTAGCGTTAGATCTGCTGTACCTTCGCCGCCGCAGCTTGACCTTCAATTTGCGCATCATGCTTCTCACGATCCCCGCAGTGTTTCTCGCGAGCGGCTCGTGCTGATGCTGCGCTGCGTCTGAGCCTGCGCCATGCGTGTCGCCATCATCCATTACTGGCTCGTCGCCATGCGCGGCGGCGAGCGCGTGCTTGAACAGATCCTGGATCTGTATCCACAGGCAGATATCTTCACCCACGTTTATGATCCGACGCGGATGTCGGCGAAGATCCGTGAACGTAAGGTCACGACCACCTTTATCGGCCGCCTGCCCTTCGCGAAGGAGCAGTATCAGAAATATCTGCCGCTGATGCCGCACGCGCTCGAACTGCTCGATCTCAGCGCCTATGATCTGGTGATCAGTTGCGAGGCGGGCCCAGCCAAGGGCGTGATCACGCGGCCGGATGCCCTGCACGTCACCTATTGCCATTCGCCGATGCGGTACATCTGGGACCAATATGGCCAGTATCGCGACGCCGGCGGCCTGCTGACGCGCTGGACGATGCCGCTGCTGGCGCCGGGACTGCGCCGCTGGGACATGGTCAGTGCCTCGCGCAGCGATGCGATCATGACGAACAGTCATTTCGTGCGAAAGCGCGTGGCGAAATTCTGGGGTCGCGAAGCGAGCGTGGTCTACCCGCCGATCGACGCCAGCTTGTTTGCCCCAGCTGAGCCCGAAGACGCCTATCTCTGGGCAGGCCAGCTCGTACCGTACAAACGACCCGATCTCGCGGTGGAGGCTTTCCGCCGCAACGGCCTCCCGCTCCACATCGTCGGGGACGGCCCGATGCGCGCGCAGCTGCAGCGGATCGCCTCCCCGAACATCCGCTTCACCGAACGGCTCGACTTCGATGCGCTGCGCAAGGCCTATGCGACGGCCCGCGCGCTCGTCTTCACCGCCGAGGAAGACTTCGGCATGATCCCTGTGGAAGTGCAGGCAAGCGGCCGGCCGGTACTCGCCTATGGCCGGGGCGGCGCGCTTGAAACCGTGGTGGAAGGCCGGACGGGGCTCTTCTATCGTGAACAGACCGCCGCCGCGCTCGAAGCGGCGGTGGCGACCTTGGAGGATTGGCTGCCGCGGTTCGATCCTGCCGACGCCGTGGCGCAAGCGGCGCGGTTCAGCGTTGCCAATTTTCGTGCCGGCTTCCTGGCCACCGTCGCCCGCGCGCATCAGCAGCTGAACCAGAGCCCCGTACCTGCGGCATCGCTGGAAGCCGCCGCATGAGCGCACCCGGTCGATCGGCGGGCTTCGGGACCCCCTTTCCGTCCCGGCCCGGAGACATGACCGTCGAGTTTCGCGCGCCGCCCTCGGCGGAACGCGGCAGGCAAGCGGCAGCGATCGTCATCGCTTTCCTGGTTATCGGGCAGCTGGCGTTTCATGGCGCTAATACCGCCGGCTATGGCGCCATGGCCGCGATGGCCGATCTCTGCTTCGCCTTCACGGTCTTCGCCTTCGGGCGGATCGATGCGTTGTTCTGGCGGCGAACGACCCTGCCGCTCCTGTTCCTCGCAGCAGCGGCTGCCTGGGCGGCATTGCCGATGGCGCCCGCCGTGCGCGCGGCATTCGCCATTCCAGATCGCGTCGCGCCGGACCTGTTCGACGGCGCCATGCTCTCGCTGCTCTCGCACATCGCGCTGTTTCTCGCCGCCGCCGCGCTCGGCTATCGCCGTCATGCCGTGCGGCGAACGATTGCCTGGCTGGTTGTCGCCGGTGGCGCCTATGTCGTCGCCCTGCTCATTCTGCGCGAATCCGGTGCGCTGGCAGAACTGGGATTTCTGACGACCAAGGGGCAGGTACGGTTCGCCGCGACTATCGGGAACTGGAACGCGGCCGGCGCCGCTTTGGGAATGATTGCGCTTCTCGCTGCGGGCACGGCTGGCGACCGGCTGGAGGCGCTGTGGCTCGGGCGTCGGGTAATCGGAATGGGCTATTCCGTGGCGTTCAGCATGATGGTGGTGCTTTGCGCGGCGGTGCTATGCGCACAGACGCAGTCGCGCCTTTCCACCGGACTGACGATCGCGGCATTGCTTGTGCTGCTGTTCGCGGCGCTCAGCCGCAATGGCGATCACTGGCCCCGCACCGCGCGCGTGGTGGCCCTGGTCACGATCGGGATCGGCTTTGTCGCGGTGCTCGGCATGCTTGCCGGCCCCGCGATCCTGGGGCGTACCGGCCTGATCGCCGACGATTTGGACGGCCGGATGCAGGTGCTTGGCTATTATGGCGCGGCTTCTATGCAGGCGCCGATCTGGGGTCATGGGCTGGGGGGCTTTGTCGAATGGAACCAGCAGCATCTGGGCCCCGCCAACGTCGCCGACTATTGGATGTTCGGCGCGGCCCATAATGTGGTGCTGCAACTGGCGATCGAAGCCGGTTGGCCTTGCGTGGTGCTCCTTGGCCTGGGTCTTGTCATCCCGGCCGCGACGATCGTTCGCGTCGCCTGGCGGACCGAAATCGATCTGCCGGCGCTTTCCGCCTTGCTTGCCCTGGCGCTGGTGGCCGGCGCCGCGATGCTGGACATCGCGCTGAATGTGCCCGCCATCGCGGCGCTTGCCGCGCTGTTATTCGGTCTGTGCTGGGGCCGTGCGCTCCGCACCGCCGTCCCGCCGCGCCGCAGCGAGGCGTAGCTGAAAGCCGACGGCGGCCGGGCTGTCTCCCAGGATCGCTTCGATCTGCCGCCGCAGCCCGCCGTCCATCCGCGTCAGCAGCACCGCCTCTTCCAGCATGCTCGCGCGGGTCTTCGCGTCCAGTTGCTGCCAGTGGCGTACCCCGAAGGCGACGCGCCACAGCCCCTCGTACGGCAAGAACCGGCCGCCGGCATAGCTCGCGGCGAACGCGGTGAGCGCCTTCTGCTGTTGCCCTGGAAGCAGCATCGCCTGATACGCCTCCGCAACCCGCAACGATGGCCACACGGGTCGGGCAGATTGCGCCTGCGCAAGAAAGCCACCGGCGTTGGACAGAGCCAGCGCGCGATAGGCGCCATCCTGCGACGCCGCCGCCGACCGGCTCCAGGCTGCCGCTAGCGCGAGCGCCAGGCGCGGCGGTACAGGCTTGGTCGCATCGTCATAGCGCGCCGCCAGCTGCTCCGCCGCGTCCAGATCGGCGGCAAGCGCCCGTGCCGCACGATCGATCTGCCAGGCCTCTATCGCGACCGGCGCGCCCCGCAGCGTCGCAGCGGCGATCGCGCCGGCGAGCAGTATCGCCGGCCAGCGCGGCGCAGCGTTGCGTCGGCCGGCCGCGGTCGCGCGTCGCGATGCAGCCGCTGAGCGTTCAGTTCTGGTAATAGTTGCCATAGCGATGCGAATAATAGAGCGCGCCCATCGCCTCCGCGCGGCGATCCACCATGGTCATCACCACACCGCCCACATGCGTCCCGTCCTGCTCCACGCCGGCGAGGCAAGTGTCGATCGCCGCAACCGACGTGGCGTTCCACTTCACCAGCAACAGCGCGGTGTCTGCAAGCGCCACGAGTGCGCGCGCATCGGCAACGCCGAGCAGTGGCGGTGTATCGAGCACGACATAGTCATAGTCCCGGCGCACTGCGGCGAGCAGGGCATCCATTTCCGGCCCATGGAACAGGTCGACCGGCGTGAACGAGGCGCGAGCAACCGGCAAGAGCGTGAGCTGATCGACCACATCGGGCATCAGCGCTTCCGACAGCGAGCACCGCCCTTCCAGTAGCTCGACCAGCCCGTTCGCGATCGGCGTTTCGATCGTGGACAGCAAGCTCGCCCGGCGGACGTCGCAATCGATCAGCAGCACGCGGTCGCCGCTCATCGCCATCACGCGTGCGAGCGACAGCGCCGTCGTGGTCTTTCCTTCGGCCGGCAGCGTCGAGGTGATGGCGATTACCTTCGGGCGCACGCCCTCCTTCGCCTGCAGGGCACGCCGGATCGTGCGGAAGCTTTCGGCATAGGCGGAGGCAGGCTTCTCGACGAGCGATGTCGCAGGCGACACGCGCGCGCCGCCAAAGCCCCAGCGGCGGCGGCCGAGATCGGGCACCGAGGCGAGGAACGGCAGCCCCAGCAACAGCTCGACATCCTCGGGCGTACGGACGCGCGACTGGGTGCCTTCCGCCACCAATACGCCGCCAAAGCCGACCAGCAGCCCTACCAGCAGCCCGGCCGCGAGCATCGCCTTCTTGTTGGGGAAGCTCGGGCTGGCGGAAACCGTCGCGCGCTCGATGATCCGGGCCTGCGCCTGACTATCGTCGATGCGCTTGGCCTGGTTGTTCTGCTGATTGGCTTGCGACAGCCGTTCATAGGCGGCGCGCTTGGCCGCCGCCTCACGCTCGAGGCTGTCCGCCTGCACCGAGGCGCGGTTGTTTTGCGAGATCTCGCCCCGCAGCGCACTCAGCTGGCTTCGCAGGCTGGTGACGCGCGCGTCCGCCGCCCGCGATGCCGCGCGGAGGCCTTCGATGATCCGCGCCTGCTCCTGGCGGATCTGCTGGTCCAGCGCCTGAATGCGATCGTTAGCGCCGATCACCTGCGGATGCTTGGCGCCGTAGCGGGAATTGGCGACCGCCCACTCCTTTTCGGCCTCGCTGCGCTGGCGACGCAGATCGGCGATCACCGTCGAACCGAGTACCGCGCCCACCGCATCGCTGCTGCCCCCGCTCGACTGGCGTTCGGCCACGGCAAGATCGGATCGCGCGCTGGCGGCCTGCGCCTCGGCCGTGGCGAGTTGCCCCGCGAGCGGCGCTACCTGCTGGTCGCTCACGGTACCGCCGCCGCCTTCGACGATGCCGGTCTGCGCGCGGTACTGCGCAACCTTGCTTTCCGCCTCGCGCACTTCATTGCCGAGTTCGCTCAGCCGCTGACCCAAAGACGCGGACTGTTGCGACGCGGTTTCGACAATCGTTTCGACGCTGCGGCTGATATAGGCATTGGCGAGGGCATTGGCGACCTTCGCGGCCTTTACCGGGTCCTCCGAGCTGAAGCCGACCTGGACGACATAGCTCTTGCCCTGACGCGCTACAGAGAGCCGGTCGAGCACCTTGCTCGTCGCATGTTCCACCAGCGCCGCTTCGTTCGCCGTGCCGCCGGCGCGCTGCCGCTTCTGCCAGGCGGGCGACAGAAATTCCGAGTCGTACTGGAGGCCGAGTTCGCGCACCACCGCGCGCGCGGTATCGCGTGAGCCGATGCTTGCGACTTCGGTTTCGATGATCGACTGGTCCAGCGGCGTATCGGCCCGGGCATCGAAATCGAGCGGCGATGCGCTGCGCGGCACGATGCGCAGGCGGGTGGTGGAAGAATAGAGCGGCGTGAGCAAGGCCGAGACCACGGCCGCGCCCACCATCGCGATCAGCACCGCGCCGACCAGGATCGGCAATCGCCGACGCAGCGCGTCGCCGACGCCCGAAAGCGTGATCGGCTTGCGGCCGATGTGCCGCGCCTGATCGAAGCGGCTTTCGATACGCACCGGTGGCAGGGGGGTTACGCTGTTCATTACGCCTCGATCTGGTTCACGGCGCCGTCAGCGCTGGAAGACAATGGAAATCAGCCCGCGATTCTCAGTGTAGGCATTGGCCACCGCATTCGAGGTGCGCGAGTCATGGGAGAAGGAAAATGCCAGCCCGATCGTACGATTCAGGAAATAGCGCGCCCCGGCGCCGGCCCGCCAGATCTTTACATCCGGCACCGTCGCGCCGGTGCCCTGATAGGTATCCACTTCGTAGCCAGCCTGGCCGTAGAGGAGCAGGTTGCGCAGCAGCTCATGGTCGGCCCGCACGCTGCCGGAGGTGGCGAAGAAGCCGCTGGTATCCTGGAACGACGCATCCTCCACGGTACGGCGCACCGTTGCCGTGATGGTGGTGAGCGGGCTCGCGAAATACTGCACGCGCCCTTCCGCGGCCCAGCCGGAAATGTCGGGATAGATCGATGCCGTGTAGTTCCGGCGGACATAGCCGGCGGAAATGGCGCCGCGGATCAGCGAACTCACGTCGAAGCTGGCGCCCAGCAACGCACGCACCTGATCCGAGGTACGGTTGGGAACCCCCACCGACAGCGGCACGCGATAGTCGCTCTTTTCATATCCCAGCTGCACGAACACCGACGTGTCGGCAGAAACCGATATTTCGCCGCGGCCTGCCCCACGATAGACGTCGCGATTTCGACTTGCCTGGTCCAGCACTGTGCCACCGAAAGTGCGCACATCGCTGAACGTGAAGCCGTTGTAATCGAACGAAAGCTGGCCGCGCGCCTTGCCGCCGGTAAAGCTGGCCGTGGCACCTGCCTCGTTTTGGCGATATTGGATCGGCTCGGAAGCGGTCAGCGGTACGGCCGCGGAGGTGCGGGGTTCCACCAGCCGGGATGCGCGGAATCGCCCCGCGAACGAAACGCTGGACGTGGCGTCGAGACGCCCGTTCGCACCCGCGAACCAGGTATTTTCGTCACGCTGCGTCTCCGAAAAATAGCGACGGCCGGCATAGCCTGCGCTCAAGTCCAGCGCATAAGTGGTGGCGTTGGTCGACAAGGAAGCGCGCGGCGCCACCGTGACATAGCCATCCCCGGTGCGCGGCGACCGGATCGCGTAAACGTTGTCGGAGAAGCCGAGTTCGGTATCGACGCGCGGAAAGAGCGTGAAACTGCCGAGCTGCAAGCCCAGAGCCTCATATTCCGGCCGGGCGCGATCAAGCACCGACTCGTTCCGACCGCGATCGAACTGCAGCGGAAGATCGGGCGCAACCAGGCTTTCCCCGACATTCTGCGCCTGCGCCTGCGTAGCGCAAGCGAGGCCCAGCACGGACACTATGATTGAATGATAGCCACGCACAATAGTCCCCCCAAATTCTACGCCAGCAACCGCTTAGGGTGCCACGTAATCCGACGTGCCACCGCCGACGGCCACATTGGGTCCCTGATCCGCCTGCTGATCCGCGACACTGCCGGTCGCGCCGGTGCCTTCATTCTGGCACCGCGAAACCGTGGTCGACAGGTTGCGAAGGGCAGCACGCGCCGTGTTGGACAGATCGCCCTGCAGCACTGTGTTCAATGCCTTGGTCGTCGCACCGCAGCCTGCATTGGCCTGATCCAGAACGAACGCCAGCTGCGCCTCCAATGCGCCGACACGGGCGTCGTCCGGCTTGCCTTCCAGCGCTGCGCGGATCGCCTGCACCACCGCGTCTGCTTGCTGGTCCTCGTCGACCGGTGCAGGCGCAGGCGTCTGCGTCGCCTCTCCCGTCTGCGTCGCCGCAGGGTTTGCAATCGACAGCGATCCCGCCGCAAGAACGATGAATACTCCGCGCACCGGAACTCCCCCTTCTCGTTTCCTCTGAAATCAGAGGTATTTAATCTCCAAACGCATCCATTCGCACATTCAGCGTCATCGACTGAGCCCGATTTTCAGGATCAGAAGAATCGCTCTCCAATACGTACGGTATCACCCGGAGATACACGAACAGAAGCATCAAGGCGAATCCTCTGTTCTTTGTCATCTCCCGCCCTCCGCAGGAAGACGTGCTTACGATCAGCCCTGTAGCTGAAACCTTCCGCCGTCGCCACCGCGTTTAGAACTGTCAACCCAGAGGAATATGGATATTGTCCAGGTTTTTTTACTTCCCCGAGGATATAGTAGGGACGAAAGGTGAGAACATCGATGCTGACTTTCGGCTCGCGAATATATCCATCGGCCAACTTGGTCCGAATATCTTCCGCTACCTGGCTGGCGGTCCTGCCTTGTGCCGGAACATTGCCGATCAGCGACATCGACACAGAGCCGTTTGCATTCACAAGATATTCGCCCGAAAGCGACGGCTCGTCATAGACGATGACGCGAACCTTGTCGGCAACGCCCAGATGATAATCCTGGTCCGCCGACACCGCAGAAGCGGCAGGCGCGGCTTCCTGTGCAAATGCAGCACCATTCAACGCCAGTAACAAGAACATGATGGTTAGAAGACGCTTCACCTCGTCATCCTCCTTGTCACCTTCTTATCAAGAAACCGAATATTAAGCAATGCATTACTGCACCGTAACGGGAATTGCGCAGGAAGAACGCGGTCGGATCGTGGTTACCACGGGCAAATGATCCGATCCGTTTGCAGGCCCGCGATGGACCGCAACAACCTGCCAGCGGGGACCCAAAAACAGGTGGTCCAAGGGCAAAAATGGTTGCACTGCAACATCGTGCAGGCGGGCGGGCCACGTCACGCGCAATTGCGTCACGCGCCGCATCGGCGCCCATTCAGCCTCCAGCCGCCGCATGCCGAACTGCCAGGCAGGCAGGTTGAAATCGCCAGCGATCAGCATCTGTTCTCGCGGAAGATGAGCAATTTCGGCGCGCAGCCGTGCCAGATTGCGACGCTGCCCCGCATAGGGCCACGGGCGGGCGAGATGGATGCCTATCACGTCCAGATCGCCGCAGCTGGTTTCGAGACGGGCCCAGGCGGCGGACAAGGCGCGCCGGTTCTCGGGGTCGCCCTGCGCGAGGCTGCGAGCAGCGCGAATCGGCAGTCGCGAAAGAATCCAGGTGGAGCAACGCCCCCCCGGCGCACAGTTCACCCGCCCGGCAAAGTGCGGGAGCAGCGATTGCAGCAACGCCGACTGCCAGCCCACCTCGGCGAGCACCACGATGTCGGGCCGCTGCGCCAGGATCCAGCGCGCGGCCTGCTGCGGGACGGGATTGTGCTTCCAGGCGTTGAACTGCACGATTCGCAGATCGCGGACCGGATCCTCTGTCATCGCTTGGGGGGCAGCGGCCAGGCCTGGCAACAGCGTGACCGCGGCATAACCGACGCCCAGCGTCGCAATGCCCAAGGCCGCGCGCCGGTGCCGCGCTGCCAGGCAAAGCGCAGCCCCCAGCGCCAGCAGCGGCCATGCCGGGGCGACGATGTTGGCGGCATCCCCTGGCTCCCACACTGTGCCGAGCAGGCCGAAGCCGATTCCCAGCCCGGCCAGAGACGCCAGAACAAGTCCGAAACCCTGGCGCAACCTTTCGCCCACGCCAGGGCGCGGCGCAGCACCGACCGCTTGCAGTCTGAACATCGGCTAGTCCTCCACGGAGGGATCTGAGGGGAATGTTAAGCGTTCCGTAACGATTGCTCTGGCAGAAGGACAGCATGGCGAAGCTGCAGGAAAATCGAAACGGCGAAACGCCGTCGTCGGCGCCCCGGGCGCCCATCTGGTCGTCGGCCCAGGCGCCGGGCTTTGTGCCCTCGCCGGTCCATGGCTTTCAGGCGCGGATTGCCGCGGCCTGTCTGGACGAGGCACCGGACGATCACGCGCGCTGGCCCGGTGCGGTACGCCTGGCGCTGCTCGGCGGCGGCGTCGCACTTTCCTGGTGGATCGCAATCCAGTTCGCCCGCGCGATCTTGTGATCCCCTTAAGTCGATTACCTTAACGTAAAAGTTAACCACCTCGTTAAACCTCAAATAAGCACGTCCTCCATTACTCCGCTGCCACATCAGGCGGAGTATGCAGGATGCGTAAGCGTAGCGCGGCAGCGTGTATTGCCGCTCTTTTGATGTGGCCGTACTTGGCTTCGGCACAAGAATATCGATTTGTTCCTACGGCCAGCACAACGGATGCTCCACGCGGGTTCGTCGCATTGTGCCAAGCGGACGGTGCACTGTGCCGCATGCTCGGCGGTCTTCCGGGGTATGGCGAGAGTCAGACCGGTCGCGCCGTTGCCGCGACCGCGAGCATCGCGCTCACTCTTCCCCAACACGCCGCGATCGATGCCGGTAGCGATTCCTCCAAGCTGCTCGCCAGCGTCAACCGCTTGGTCAACAGCCGCGTCCGTCAACGCACCGATCTTGCCGCGTTCGGCGAAGGCGAGCTGTGGCGCCGCAGCGGCATCGGGCGGGGGGCCGTGGGCGACTGCGAGGATCTCGCGATCGAAAAGCGGCTGCAGCTGATCGACGCGGGCTATCCCGCCGATCGACTGTTCTTCGCAGTCGTCTATCGCCGTGGACTGGGCCTGCATACGCTGCTGCTAGCCCGCACAGACGATGGCGACATGGTGCTGGACAGCCGCTCGCCTTATGTTCGGCCCTGGCACGAAGCCGGCTATGACTGGATCAGCGCGCAGGCGCCAGGCGAAGCCGGCCGGTGGCAGACGGTGGTGGTCCCCTCCCGTCGATCCTGATCCAGCCGCCGAGGCTTGATCGGCAGATCGATTTCGCCGAGCAGTGCCGTGGATTTGGATCGAGGAAAGGCAGGGCATGTCGAAGGCGACGCGCGCCACGCGCATGCTGGAAGCGGCGAATATCCCGTTCAGCGTCCACAGCTACGATTATGATCCCGATGCCGACCAGATTGGGATGCAGGCGGCGGAGGCGCTGGGCGAGCCGCCAGCGCGGGTGTTGAAGACGCTGATGGCGCTGGCCGACGGCAAGCCGGTGCTCGCCATCGTACCGTCCGATCGCCAAGTGGCGATGAAGCGGCTCGCAACCGCACTGGACGCGAAATCGGCCGAGATGATGAAGCCTGCTGAGGCGGAGCGGATCTCCGGTTACAAAGTCGGCGGGATCAGCCCGTTTGGGCAGAGGCGGTCTTGCCCGGTAGTGATCGAGCAGGATGCGCTGACGGAGCCTCATGTATACGTCAACGGCGGGCAGCGCGGCCTTCAAGTGCGGCTGACGCCCGGCGACGCCGCCCGGCTGCTCGCGGCAAGAGTGGCGGCGATCACCGTCTGAAACGCAACATCGGAAGACGAACGCTGCCGTCGCGATCCCCACGGCCATTTAACTATGGCCACCATACTTCTACTATGCTTCTCGCGGTCGTGTTGCGCTTAACTTCAAAGGTATTGAGCGGCATAGAGATTTAAGGCGCCCGCAACGATCATGTGCATACGCAGCATCCTCCGCACTACGCTGATGCTCGATAGAAGGCATGTGCGCCTCGCGCCCCGCAGATCACTCTTCGTCGCGGCGATTGCATCCTGGTCCGGACTTGCGGCGACGCCTGCGGACCTATCGTTAGCGCAATCCAGCGAGCGGATTGCGGTGGAAAATTCCGACAACGAGATCGTAGTCACCGGGATTAGCGGCATCGTAGTGAATGGGCGAGCCCGCCGGTGTCGCCCCGTCGCCGGGGATCCCCTCGATGCTGTGGACCTGCGCTCGGGCTACGACACGGACCCCCACTCAGGGCTGCAGGTGGCCAAATACATGGCCATCATCCCCGACGGCCCATCGGGGTACATTGCCGCTCCCAATGCCGAGCAGATCACCGGTCCCGCCTTCTGGCAGCGCATCGGCGTCGGGATGGATCAGTATGTCTTTCGCGCACCATCGAACAATAGGCCGATGTGCGTCGGCGGGAGCGGCGGCATCGACAGGTTTGCCGGCTTCCGGCGTATCGTCCACGCCACCCCCTATCGAGGGCACCGTCTGCGGTTCACCGCATGGGTCGCCACCGGAGGAGCGCAGCAGGTCAGCTTCTGGCTGGCCGCCGGAACTCAATGGCACCAGCAACGCGGTCAATTGAAAGCGCGAAGGACCGAAACCAATCGATTGTTGAACGGCGGCAACACCAACGCCGTACCTTTCGGGGGAAACCACGGTTGGACGCCGGTTCTGATCGAGACCGGCCCAATTCACAAGGATGCCGATCACATCAGCTATGGTTTCGATCTGCAGGGTTCGGGCGATGTCTGGGTTTACGAGCCCAAGCTGGAAATCGTCGCCAATGGGCTCGACCCGCGCACGGGTAACATTATCATGATCGGACGGAACCAGTAGCTGAAAGCCTGCTCCCGACGAACCTTCGGTAGTTCAAATCAAGATGCGTCCGCTGCCATTGATAGACATCGCGGCTGGTTGCGCATTCTTCCACCTAGAGCGTCTTCACCCGCGGTGAATTGCTTCAGAGCGGCCGCGCGTGCTTGGCCGCTTCGCGCAGCAATTCGGTGACGTGTTCCAGCATCGATGGCCGCCCCTTCGGCCCCTTCACCACGGTGGCGTTGATATAGGCATGGACCTTCGCGCGCAGCCGGGCCTCGGCACGAAGCCGCATCCAGTCGCCTGCCCTTGTCCCTCCGACCGCCCCGCCGAGCGGCAGCGTTGTCGCCGCGCCTCGCATGATGCCGGAGAGCGCGGCGCCGCCCGCGGCGGCCCAGTCGCCCAGTTCCTCCATCATGTCGCGCATCAGGTTCGTGTCGATGGGCTGCGGTCGCCAGTGTAGCGGATAGAAGGCGATCGGCTGCAAGGTCCGGTCCGCCTCCTCGATCACTCGCCGTGCCAGCGGATCGACGACCCGGCGCACCACCGGCGCAATCCGAGTGGCAACGAAGCGCGTCTGCTCGATCAGGCCATCCTGCCAATCCGCTTGGGAAAGCTCGGTATCCAGCGCCTCGACCAAGTCCGCCGCGGCCTGTTGCAGCACCGCCCGCGCCAGCGCCACATGCGTGTCGCGCCAACGGCGGATCTCTCCCCGGCCGAACAGGCGCATCAGGACCAAGGTTGCGGCTCCAGCAGGTTCATGCCGGCGACCTGACCAGAAACGGCGGGTAATCTCAACCGTTCACCGCGCGCCAAAGGCTGGCACGCCCGGCGGTACGGCGGCATTGCGCCAGCGCTCCACGGCCACGACTTCCATCTTTCCTCCCTCGTTCCGCCGCCGCTGGATCAGCGTTGCTTCCTGCTGCCGGGTCGATCCGATCGTGGCGCCGGTTCGCACCCAGAAGCTGTTCGATTTGAACGAGGTGCCCCAGGGCAAGGTGACGTGCTGATCGTTCAGGTCCTTCAGGGTCAGGTAGCCCTGGCGCGCGCGGATGGCGACGAGGCGGCTGGCGATCAGCGGATCCTTGAACAGGATGCGCATCAATTCGGGCTCGGCGGCATTCAGGTTGATCGCGGTGATGCCGGGCAGCGCCGTCACCACCCGTTCCAGCTGATCGGCCATCTTCGGCGCGATGCCTGCAAGCCGGAGCGGACGCAGATCGGTCACCGGCCCCTGCAGCCGGACATATTGGATCGCGGCCACCACCTGCTCGGGCGGCATGCCGATGTCGTTGGCGATTTCCTGGAGCAACACCACCGCCCCCGCCTCACCGGTGCGAACCGAATTGATGTTGAACCGTCCCTCGGCATCCGCGATCGCGAGATCGAACGTGCCCCCTTCGATCGGCGCGGCGTTCTCGGCAAGCTTCGCCCAGGGCTCGCCGCGATGATCAACGTCGCCGGCCGTTTCCGCATCGCGCCGTAGCGCCACCAGCGCGGAAAGCTCGCCCCCGCGAACGATCGCCTGCGCCCGCGCCGCCTCGCGCATGCGCAGCCCGCGGTCGAGCGCAAGTTCCTCGCGATTGACCATCAGCAGCACCAGCCCGCTGGCGATCGCGACGAACATCAGCACGTTGACCAGGATCATCCCAGCTTGGTCGTCGCCGCGCACCTTGGGGGCGTTCACTGCGGAGCCTCTTGCGCGCGCGTCGGCAACGTCACCACCCGGTGAAGCCTCACCGGAGCGCCACTCGGCCCTGCCGCCTGCAGGTCCAGCGCGATCGCCCGCGGCCAGCGCTGCTTGGCTTCCTCGCTGTCGTCCACCGGCCACCGGTCGCGCCATGCGCCATCCCAGAATTGCCACCGCGCGGTCACAACGCCCGGCAATAAAAGTTGCGGTGCGGGCGCCACCCGCACCAGCCCCCCCCCAGCTACAGCATATTGTACCCGTGCGGTGACGCCGCCGGTACCCGGCGCGGTGCGCAGGAACGACAACGCGTCCCCCCCGCCGGTTACTGGGCCACTGGCAAGTTGATCGAGATCGCTCGTCAGCACGAACATTGTCCGCTGCAGCGCGGCCAGCCGATCCAGCCGCGCCTCGGTTCGCCCGTTCACGCGCAGGATGCCGTCCACCAGCGCCAGGCCTGCCGCCGCAATCAACGCGAACAGCCCCAGCGAAATCATCAGCTCGATCAACGTGAAGCCGGCCTCGCCGGCTTCGCGGCGCTGATTCACGATCCCGAACTCACCGCCACGCTGGCATAGCCGTCACGCGAGGCGACTACGATCGCGAAATCCCGCGCTACCGAGCCGTCGGTGCGGAACCGCACCGGACCCGTGACGCCGTGAAAACCGCGGGCATCGACCAGGCCGGCCATGTTCAGGGCATTGGCCTCGCGCAGCTTGTTGGCGACACCCGCCGCGTCATAGGCGAGTGCGGTGATCGTACCCGGATCGCCGCCGTTCCGGGCTTCGAACGCCTGCGCGAACGACGCGAACCCGCCGGGATCGGGACAGGCGAGCCAAGCGCCGTCCAGTGCTTCCAGTGCCTCCGGCCGGCTATCCAGCCCTTGGATCGTGCCCAGCAGTTGCACGCCGCTGCCCCGCAGCGCCCGTGCCGCGGCCAGGACTCCCTCGCCGCTGCCGGGCAACAGCACGGCATCGGGCGAATCGCCAGCGGCCGGCAGCGGCTCGTCCGGCGTGACCTGCAGCACCCGCAGCCGCAGCCCGATCTCCTGCTCCATCCGGCCCGCCGCAAGGCTAGCGGCAGCGCACCAAGGCGAGCCATCGTCGATCATTACCACCGATCGCACCCCGCGGGTGCGCGCGTAGCGGAGCACCGCACTCGTCACCTGGGCAGCGGTGATGCCGAATATCCACACGCCCGGCTGGCGCAGCACCGAATCGTTGCTGAACGCAATGACTGGCACTCGGTTCGCCACGGTGCTCCCCACCGCCGGAAGTTCCGCCGCGGTCAGCGGGCCCAGAATCATCGCCGGGTGACGCCGCAGCGCTTCGCCGGCGGCGCGGGCGGCCCCCTCTGCCGTGCCGCCGGTATCGAAACTCAGCACGAAATCGGCGTTTTCCGCGAGCAAGGCCGCTTGGCGCATGCTACGGCCGAGTTCCGCTCGCGGTCCGGTGAGCGGCAGCACCAGGGCGATGGGGCGCTTGTCCTTCTTCTCGCCCGCCCACGCGAACGAAGGAAGCGAGACCGATGCCGCGGATAGGACGAGGCCCGAGGGCAGCAACCGCAGCAGGGACCGACGGTCCATTGCCGACTCCGGATTCAGCGAATGAGGCACGTCGGCGTCTTATCGTCTTCGCGGGCCTCGGCATAGGGGCCTATGCCCTCGCCATGCTCGTAACCGCACCGGCGAGCCTGCTCGTCCGAAACGCGCCGTGGCGCACGGGCGTCGCCGGCACGATCTGGAACGGCGAAGTAGGCATCGCAGGCGGCAGCCGATTTACCTGGCAGATGGCGCCGCTGCGTTCGCTGACGAGCCTGGCGTTCGCTGCCGACTGGAAGGCGACAGGGCCGGATACCGATCTCGGCGGCCGGCTGCTGGTGCATGCCGGCGGGCGCACCGTGCTGGATCATGTCAGCGGCGCCGCGGACGCGAGCCTGCTCCAGGCGATCCAACCGGATCTGCCTTTCACCTGCGACTTGGTCATGCAGGTGGAAATGGCGCGGATCGCTGTCGGCGGCGGCACGCAGATGCTCGACGGCAAGGTCACGACTGATCCGGGCAGTTGCAGCCCCAAGAGCGGCGGCGCGGCAACAGCGGTGCCCGCCCTGCTGCTTACCGCCGAACATGTTGGCCCGCGCACGACGATCCGGCTGGCGCCGTCCACGCAGCGCCGGCAGGTGCTGCTCGATGCCGTCCTCAGCGAAGACGGTGCGCTCGATCTGGGCGTGAGCCGTGACGGCGCGACGGCCCTGCCGTTTCTTGGGGTACCCGGCGGTCTTCGGATCCAGGGGCAGCTGTGAACTGAAAGCCTTAAAGGCGATTCCCCGCCGAAGAGCGCCTTTACACGCCCACCAGATTGTTGAGGTTGATGATCGGCAGCAGGATCGCCAGCACCATCAGCAGCACCAGGCCGCCCATCACCAGCAGCACCAGCGGCTCGACCAGAGCGACAAGCGTCGCCACCAGCGCGTCCAGCTCGCGCTCCAGTTCGCCCGAGGCGCGCCCGAGCGCGGGGGCGAGCTTGCCCGAACTTTCGCCGGAGGCGACGATCGCAACCAGCATCGACGGGAAAACGTCCGCTTCCTGCATCGCCGCGCGCAAGCTGATGCCTTCGCGCACCCGCGCCGCCACACCAAACGCCTTTTCGCGCACGAAGTGGTTGGGCGTAACCGCCGCAGCGGCATGCAGCGCCTCGACCAGGGGCACCGCGCTACCCACCAACGTGGCCAGGCTGCCGGCAAATCGAGCGGCGTTCATCTGGCGGCTGAATCGGCGGAACGGCCGGCGCTCGGCGAAAAACCGGTGCACGCGCAGACGGTTGGCCGGCACCCGCAGCCACCGCCCTAAGGCGATGAAGCCAACGCCGATGGCGATCAGCAGGTAGAGCCCGAAGGCCTGCAGGAATGCGCTGATCGCGATCAATGCGCGAGTGAGTAACGGCAGATCGGCACCGCGCGAGACGAACACTTTCACGATGTCCGGCACGACATAGACCATCAGCAGCACCATCATTCCGACGGAGACCAGTGCGAGCAGCGCCGGATAGAG
This sequence comes from Sphingomonas sp. HT-1, assembly GCF_048568905.1. Lineage (GTDB taxonomy): Bacteria > Pseudomonadota > Alphaproteobacteria > Sphingomonadales > Sphingomonadaceae > Sphingomonas. The sequence goes on from NZ_CP183770.1 coordinate 1,586,920, forward strand.
CAATGCGAGTTGCAGCTTCTGGCCATTGGCCTGGCGATTTTCGACGAACTCGGCGAGGTGGTTGAGCACGTCGGTCAGCCGCCCGGACGCCTCTCCCGCCGCAACCGAGGCGCGGTAGAATTCGGGGAAGGCCTTGGGATGCTGCGCCAGCGCGGCGGCGAAGCTGCGCCCGTCCAGGATGGCGCCGCGCACGTCGAGCAGCAACGAGCTTACCGCCGGCTGCTCCGACTGGTTGGCGACAAGGCGCAGCGCCTCCTCGATCGCGATGTCCGAGCCGACCAGCGTCGAGATCTGCCGGGTGACGGTGGCGAGCGCGCGGGCGCTCACCCCGCTGCGGCCGAAGCGCGGCAGGGTGATCGACCCGATTGAGCGCCCGCGCTCAGCGGCAGGTTCAACCGAGAGCGGCAGCAGCGCCTGCTCGCGCAGCAGCGCGCGGGCGGCGGCGGGGCTGGACGCCTCGATCACGCCGCGCTTGGCGGCACCGCTGCGATCGGCCGCGCGATAGGCGAAAGCGGGCATTCAGATCCTCCCCTGTCGAACGCCGCAGCGTGCGCTCCCCTCCCGCTTGCGGGAGGGGTCGGGGGAGGGGATGACGTGGAAGAAGCGCTGTACGGTTTCAGCCCCTCCCCTAGCCCCTCCCGCAAGCGGAAGGGGAACGCGGGCGGCAGCGGTCACGCCTCGTCCCTCACGACGCGAGCGACTTCTTCCACCGTGGTCACCCCGATCTGCAGCTTTGCCACGCCGTCATCGAGCAGGCTGGGGTTATCCCTTCGCGCATGGCGTTCGATCTCTGCCTCGCTGGCACCATCATGGATCAGCTTCTGGAACACGTCGTCCACCGCAACGACCTCGTACAGCCCGGCCCGACCGCGATAGCCTTCGTCATGGCACTGGTCGCACCCAACTGCGCGCCATACCGGCGCCCCGACCGGCAACGCGCCGCCGAGCAGCACCGAATCCGCCGTGCTTGCCACGTCCTCGCGCCGGCAGCTCGGGCACAGCCGCCGCACCAGTCGCTGCGCGCACAGCCCGACCACCATCGGCGCGAGCAGATAGCGTTCGACACCCATGTCGATCAGCCGGGTCACCGATCCCACCGCGCTATTGGTGTGCAGCGTCGACAGCACAAAATGGCCGGTCATCGCCGAGCGCACCGCCACCTGCGCGGTTTCCTGATCGCGGATCTCGCCGACCATGATCACGTCCGGATCCTGGCGCAGGATGGCGCGCAGCCCGCGCGCGAAGGTCATGTCGGTGCGCGGATTGACCTGGGTTTGTGCCACGCCGGGCAACTCATATTCGATCGGGTCCTCGACCGTCATGACGTTGCGCTTGCGGTCGTTGAGCCGGGTAAGCGCGGTGTAAAGCGTCGTCGTCTTGCCCGAGCCGGTGGGCCCGGTGACGAGCAGGATGCCGTGCGGCCGCTCGAGCAGCCGGCCGAACACCGCTTGGTCGCGCTCGCTCATGCCCAGGCCCGAGAGGTCGAGCTTGAGCGAGCCCTTCTCCAGCAGACGCAACACCACCCGCTCGCCGTGCTGGGTCGGGATGGTCGAGACGCGGGCGTCGACATCGTGCCCGCCGATGCGCAGCGTCACGCGGCCGTCCTGCGGCACGCGCCGCTCCGCAATGTCGAGCTTCGCCATCACCTTGATGCGGCTCACCAGCAGCGGCGCCAGTGCCCGCGGCGGCTCGATCATGTCTCGCAGCACGCCGTCGACGCGAAAGCGGACGACGAGGCGCTTTTCCTGCGTCTCAACGTGCACGTCCGAAGCGCCTTCCTTCACCGCCTCCAGCAGCAGGGCGTTGATCAACCGGATCACCGGCGCGTCATCTCGCGTATCGAGCAAATCGTCGACGCTTGCTGCACTGTCCGCAAGCGCCGCCAGATCCATGTCGCCAAGGTCGATATCGGCGGCGGCGCCCCCGGCCCCGCCATAGGCTTCCCCGAGCGCGCTATCGAAGGCCGCGCCCTCCAGCCGCACGAAGCGTGCGCCCGGCGCCAGCCGCTGCACCTCCAGCAGCCCCTCCAACCCCGCATCGGCACGATGGACGCATTCGATCCCCTCGGGCGCAGCGCGGAGCAGCACGCCGTGCCGACGGGCGAAGCCATAGGGCAGGTTCGGCACGTCGGCGATGATCATCGGACAAGCTCCACGGTGGCCGAAACACGCCCGGGCGCGCCGAGGCCCTGCACAGTGACGGTGCGCACCCGCAGATCGCTGGTCGTCGTCACATCGGCGAGCCAGTTGACCAGCGAATCATAGCTGGCATCGGCAACGCTGGCGCGCACGCCGCGGTCGATCGGCGCAGTGGTCAACGCGACGCCGAAACCTCCGGCCGATTGGGTGACGATGTCCGCGGGGGCGCCGGTGCGGCGCTGCGGCCGAGCCGTCGTCAGCGTGCCGGCTGCGCGAATGCGGGCTTTCAGCGTCTCGTAGGTGCGGATGTCCGCCAGCGCGGCCGCCCGCGCACCCTGGATCGGCTTGACCACGCCATAGACGAACAGCAACCCTACAAGCAGCACGATCAGCACCGCCAGCATCCCGCGCTCGCGTGAGGAGCGCGCCTGCCACCATTGGCCGCCGCGGCTCAGCCCGGCATCCAGCGTCGGCAGCTGCGTGCGAATGAAATCCCTCATAGCGCGCTCGCCGTAATGCGGATCGTCCCTGCTGGCGAGGCCGTTGCCTGCCCCTTGATGTTCGCCCCGCGCAACGCTGCCGCGATTCGCGTCGCCATGTCCGGCGCACTGGCCGCACAATCGATCGTCAGCACATTCCCCTCGAACCGTATCGCTTGTGTCGAGAGCGAACCGGCCATCGGACTCAGCGCGGCGGAAAGCCGGGCCAGCAGCGGCACGAATCGATCCGGCGCGCCGGTGGCACTAGGCAACAGATCGGTTACCCGAGCCTGAAAGTCGCCTGAAAGATCGACGCCCGGCGCTGCTATTGCGACCAATTCGCGCGTTTCCGCCGCACGACGCTTTGCGATAATGCTTAGCATTAACGCATCTGCACCTGCGATCGCGACATGCGCCAACGCGCCAAGGGCCACGATCCAGCCTAGTCGGCGCAAGGCGCCGGACGACCGCGGGCGCCGTACGGCATAAGCGCCCTGTCGCAGATCGAGTTCCGCTTTGGCTATAGCAGCACGCGCCTGCAGCGTGCGCGGATCCGGGGATGTAGCCTGTACCGGCATTTCCGCGCCGACTGGTTCGCCCAAATGGTAGAGCCGCGGGCATCCCGCCGCTTCCCAGGCGGCTTGCAGCAACGGGGCGGGTAGCGCGAATCCGGTTCCATCGGCTGCGAGTACGAGCGCCCGGCCCTCACGAATCTCGACCGTCCAGCCTTGCCCCGGTCGGGGCAGCAGCAACGCGTCCGGCACCATCGCCGCGTCGCCAAGGCCCTGCGATTCGGCAAGGCGAACCCAATCGGCCATGGTCTCGTCGCGAACCGCGCCGACCAAATAGCGCGCCGGCGCCTCTAGCGGATCTAGCTTCCCGCCCAGCGCCAAGTGCAGCACATCGATCGGCTCTGCCACCTGGTCCTCGATCGCGAAGGGCAGCGCCGCCAGCCGTCGGGCTCGATTCGGCAACGGCAGGTCGACCGCAAGCAGGCGCACGCGCTCCGTCGGCACGAGGATGGTTGCGGGCCCATCGGCGTCGACTATGATCAGGCGGTCGCCCGCCAGCGTCCACAAGCCCGCGGCGTGCGGTGACGGCGGTTCCGGCGATCGGACGCCGTGTGTCATGGAAGCTTCATGGGATGGACGCATGGGGCGGGGATGCGCATAGTTTTGAAACCATTTTGTGACATCGCATCGCAGCGCTTCGCACGCAAGCACCTCCAGGTCGAGGAGCATGAAGCCGGGCTGACGCTGATCGAGATGCTGATCGTGCTCGTGATCATTGCGGTGGTCGCTGGCCTCATTACCACCAACGTCATCAGCCGTCCGGACGAGGCGCGGGTTACCACCACCAAGGGCAACATCGCCAGCATCGAAGGCGCGCTGAAGATGTACCGCCTCGACAACGGCGAGTATCCCTCGACCGAACAGGGCCTGAAAGCGCTGGTCGAGAAACCCACGCTGCCGCCGGTGCCCGCTAATTGGGCGCAGGGCGGTTATCTCTCCGACGCGCCGCTGGATGCCTGGGGGAAGCCCTACGAATACAAGTCCGAAGGCGGCGGCTTCGCGATTCGCTCGTTCGGGAAAGACGGCAAGCCCGGTGGCGAAGGCGTGGATGCCGACCTTGAAGGCAAGGGCTGATGCCGCTCGGGGGGACGTTCTGTGTTCCCCTGCCCATTGGGGAGAGGGCTGAAGCAGATCGCCGCTTTTTCCATCTCGGCCCCTCCCTCAGCCTCTCCCATGGGCGGATGAGGAACCTCGCCGTCGCACCTTCCCAAACCGGCATGACGCTGATCGAAATGCTGATCGTTCTCGCGATCATCGCCGTGGCCGCGGGCGCGGTGACGCTGGGGATCGGTGCGGCTACCCGCAAACCCAGCGTGGAGACCGAAGCGCGCCGCCTCGCCTCCCGCCTGCAGGCCGCCGCCGACGACGCGATGCTCGGCGATCGACTGATCGCTTTCACCGCCGAAAAACACGGCTATGGCTTCGCCACGATCGGTATGGACGGCAAGATGATCCCCCGCACCGACGATGCGCTGGCGCCGCACACGCTGCCTGCCGGCATCACCGTCACGCTTGACGTCCGCCCGCCGGTGGTGCTCGGCGTCGATGGTTCTGGCCGCCCGCTGGCCGCCACGGTCGAAAATGGCAGCCAGCGCTGGATCGTCCGCTATGATGGGCTCACCGCCACTGCAGTACCGGCGCCAGTATCGTGACAAGGGACGAAAGCGGCTTCTCGCTGATCGAGGCTCTCGTGGCGCTGGCGGTGCTCGCCATTGCAACGGTCGGCCTGATGCGCACCGTGCAGACGCATATCGATTCGACGCGTGGGCTGGAGCGCCGCGCCGCCGCCATGTGGGTGGCCGAAAACCGGCTGGCCGAACTGGAAGCGGGCATCGGCGGCACCCCGCAGGTAGAGATGCTGGGCGAACGCTGGCGCATCGCGGTCGATCGTCGCAGTACCAGCGATCCTGAAATCGTGCGGGTGCGGATCAACGTGTTTCCTGCCGCCGAGAAGACACCGCTTGCATCGCTCGACGGCTTCGTGGACGGGCGAAGGGAATGAATCGTCTGTCTCTCAATCCGCGCCAGACGCGCACCGCGCTCGATCTGCTGACCGGCGCCGTCGTTGTCTCGGTCGCTATCGCGCTTGCCGGGCTGACATGGCGGATTGCCGGCCATGCCGGCACCGGTGCGATCACGGTACCGTCGGGCCGGAGCGCCCCCGCCGTCGCACCCGATATGAGCGCCGCGATCGCGCTGGCGCCGTTCGGCAAGGCGGTGGTGGTCGATGCGCCGCAGCCGACTACGCTGCCACTCGAACTCAAGGGTATCGTGGCAGCGATTCCAGCCGAACTGTCCGCCGCGTTCATCGCCGTGAATGGTGCGCCGCCTCAATCCTTCCATGTCGGCGAAGCGGTGAACGGCGCGACGATTGCTGCCATTCAACGCGATCGTGTGCTGTTCGACAATGGCGGCCAGCGCGAATTCCTCGCTTTTCCCGATCCCACCCTGTCGCCCGAACAGCGACAGGCCGCAGCGGCCGCACCCCCGAATCAGCCCGCGGCTCCGGCCCAGCTCACGCCGCCGCCGGGTGCGCCGCCCGCCCCGCTGCCGGGCAACAGCGCCGCCGTGTTGCAAAAGTTCGGCGCTACGCCCACGGCGGAAGGATTCCGGATCGGCACCGGAGGCCCGCCGGGCATGCAGGCCGGCGACGTTATCACCTCGGTTAACGGTACGCCCTTGTCTGATGGGCAAGCGGCCAATGCCGCGTTCGCCGCCGCGCAGCAGAGCGGCTCCGCACAAGTTCAGATTTTGCGTGACGGCAGGCGGATCACGCTTACCGTTCCGCTCCGTTGAAGAGAGAGCCCGTGAAGATTCGCTCCGCCCTTGCCTGCCTCGCCCTGTCGCCGATGCTGCTCGATCCGCTGGTCGTAACGGCGCAGACGGCCGCGCCGCAGGATGCCGCCGATGTGGTAATCAATATGCGCGGGGTGGAGATCGCCGACGTCGCCGACCAGATCTCTCGAATCACCGGCCGCACTCTGATCCTCGATCCCGCCGTGAAGGGCGTAGTGACCGTTACCTCGTCCAGCCCGCTTACCCCGGGCGGCGTGTGGGATCTTTTTCAGTCGGTGCTGCGCGCTAATGGCTATGCGGCGGTGCGCTCCGGCCGTGCCTGGCGGATCGTGCCGGCAGCCAATGCCGTGCGCGACGGGGGTGTGCCCGCGCGCGGCATTGCCGGCCAGGAGCTGGTGACGCGGATGGTGCGCCTGTCCAACGTCCCCTCTGCCGATGCCGCCCGCATCGCCCGGCCGCTGGTGGCGAGCTTCGGCAGCGTCGAGCCGCTAACCGCGCCCAACGCTGTCGTCATCACCGATTATGCCGACAATGTCCGCCGCATTGAATCGATCATCCGCCAGCTCGACGGCGGCGGCGGCGCCACCTTCGCCGCAATTGCACTCAAGAATGGCAGCGCGCCGGCCGTGGCCCAGGCGGTGCAGAACGTACTGGGCGGCGATCAGGCCAGCGGAACCCGCGTCGCCGCTGACGAGCGCAGCAACACCGTGATCCTGCGCGGCACGCCCGCATCGGTCGCCGAAGGCCGCCGCATCGTCGCCTCGCTCGATCTGCCGGGCGGATCAACGCCGATCACGCGAATGCTCCGCCTGAACTATGCCGATGCCGAGACGGTGACGGAAGTACTGCGCGGCGTACTCGGTCTGGGCGAGAGCGTCGACAATCCGGTCGCGAGCAGCCTTTCGGGCGCGAACGCCAATCCTTTCGCCCGGCTGGCGGCACAAAGCAGCCTTTCCGCTGCCGCGGCGGGCGCAGCCGGCACCACCGGCACCAGCAACACGACCAGCGGCGCCGGGGTGCAGGCAGCAACCGGCACGACCACGCCCACGATGCAGTCGACAACGCCGCAGACTCCCAAGGGATTCTCGACGCCGGAGCTGACGGTGCAACCCGCGCCGGAGCTGAACGCCATCGTCGTCCGCGGCGCGCCCAGCGCGATCGCCTCGATCGAACCGCTGATCCGCGATCTCGACGTACGCCGGCCGCAGGTGCTGATCGAAGCCGCAATCGCCGAGATCACCGGCGACGATGCCGAGGCGCTGGCGGTGCAGATCGGCACCAGCGGCGCGGTGCTGGACCGGCTCGGCGCCGGCACTTCATTCACTGCCGGCGGCACCTCGCTCGGCACGATCCTTACTGCGCTGGGCGTGCCGGCGGGCACGCTTCTGGGCACCGGCGCCACCGGCTTCACCGGCAACTTCAAGATCGGCGACGATTTCTCGGTGCTGCTCCAGGCGCTGGGCACTTCGACGCGCGCCAACCTGCTGTCCACGCCGCAGATCACGGTGCTGGACAATGTCGCAGGCGAGTTCATCGCCGGCCAAAACGTGCCGTTCGTCACCGGATCGATCCTCACCAACACCAGTTCGGCGACGCCTTACAACACGATCGAGCGCAAGGATGTGGGCATTACGCTTCGCGTGCTGCCGCGGATCAATGCGGGCGACACGATCCGCCTGCAGGTAAACCAGGAAGCATCCGCTATCGCCAGCACCACCGTGTCGCAGGCCTCTGACATCATCACCAACAAGCGCGCGATCAACACCACCGTCTTGGCGGATAATGGCTCGACGATCGTGCTCGGCGGCCTGACGGCGGACGATTATCAGGACACCCGCCAGCAGGTGCCGATCCTGGGCAACATCCCGCTGATCGGCGAGTTATTCAAAAGCCGCCGCGAACAGCGCCAGAAGCGCACCCTGTTCATCTTCCTCAAGCCCACCATCCTGCGCGACGGCGCCGATGCCAGCGCGGCCGCCAAGGATCGTTATGCCCGGCTGCGGGCCGACGAGGCGGAGAACGGCCGGCGCAACAGCCTGCTGCTCGCGCCGCCGCCGGCGCGGCTGAAGGTGGAGATCGACGGGATCTACTGAGCCGTCGGTTCTGGGTCGGCGGCGGGTAGCGGAACCCGCGCCCGCTGGCCACCGCGGCTGAACAGCGCGGCGTCGATCGAAAGCGACTCGAGCCGCCAACCATCGACGCTGTCCCCGATCGCGAGCGAACGGCTGGTGCCCTGCGCGGTGCGGACCAGCGCCACCGCATCGCTGCCGAGCCGGCCGACGATGCCCGTCAGTAGCGGAGCGTCGGGCGGCAGCGCATTGTCCTCCGGGGCCGCATCCGCGAACAGCGGCCGATCGAATGCATGGGTGAGCGGGACTTCGATCGGCGTCACAAGCGGCGGCAGCGCGCGGGCAGACTGCAGGGACGGTGCGGCGGCAGGGCGAAGCAACAGCAGCGGCATTGCTATCGCCACCAGAGCCGCGCCGCCCAGCGCGATCCAGTGCACGCGCGGCATCATCGCACCGCCCCGATCAGTTCGGCGCTTAACCGCACGCCGCCACCTTCCGCCGGCACCATCCGCCAGCTGCGGAAGCGGAGAACCGGGCGCTCACGTTCGATCGCGTCCGCCAGCGCGACGACGGCCTTTTCCGGTCCGGACAGGCGCAGCGTGATGATGACCAGCGGCGGGCGCGCGTTTGCCGGCGCCATCGCTTCCACCAGCACGCCCCCGCTCCGCGCCAGCCGTTCGATCCGCGCGGCGATCATTGCCTCCGCCTGGGCGGCGGGGAAGGCGAGCGCCGGCGACATCACGGCAGCCGCCTCGATGGGCGCCGCCGCCTTCCCGGCAACGATCGCCTTCTCCAACCGCGCCTTGGAAAGGGCGCCGATCGCCATCCCCGTCAAGGGCGCTAGCAGAGCGACCAGCAGCAGCCCCGCCAACGTCCCCCACAGGATCGGCCGCCGCGTCATGCGCCCGCCCGCCGCAGCAGCACGATCGTCCGCCCCTCGGCTTCCCGCTGGCGCACGTCGCGCAGGCCGGAAAGGGCCGCCGTCCGCCGGAGCGCGGCCCGGAGCGCATCGGGATCGCTGGTCGCGACTTCGATTTCGAGCTGCGCGTCGGCCCGCCGTTCGACTCGGAGCAGCGTAGCATCGGCCGGCAGAGCCGCCGCCAGCCGATCGATCATGGCGGCCGGCCCCGGCTGCTCGATCGCCTGGCGCAACCATTGCCGCGCCCGGCTGCGTTCCTGCTCGGCGTCCATGCGCGGCGCCAAGGCCGTGGCGATCCGTGCCTCTTCCTGCCGGGCAGCGCGTGTCAACAGCGCCGCGCCCGCGATCGTCGCGAGCGGGCCAGCAGCAAGGACGAGGGGCAGGATCAACGCGATCCGGCGAGGCCGGGTGGCCGGAAGGGGGCCCGCCTCAAGCTCCGATCGCGATCCCATCCGTGCCCGCAGCCTGGCCGCCGCATGGCCTACTAGGCTGAGACGGGGGGGCAGAGGATCGGGATCGGAAGCATCCGGCGTCATCTGTCCGCGCTTAACCTGCTGCGGCGGCTTCGCAAGTGTCACATGACTGACCGCGATTCGACATCGATCCGCAACCCCCGCTCCATCATGCCTTCATGTCCCTTCCCCATGGGCGAGAGGCGTTCCGTGCCCATGTCCCGGATACTAGAGGGGGATTCGATGACCGACCTAACCGAAACGTCGTTCGGCTATACCGACGGCGATGTAGATACCAATCACAGCACCGCGACCTCGCTCAACGACCTGGCAGACCAGCGTTATTCGCGTCGCACCTTGCTGCGCGGATCGAGCGCGATCGTCGCCGCCACGATGGGCGGTTCGGTGCTCGCCGCGTGCGACAACAACGACATGAGCAGCGATGCGGCGCCGACGGTAACGGCCGGCGGAGCCGTGACCACGTCCTCCGGCCGCATGGTGACGCTGAACGGCACCGCAACCGACGACAAGCAGATCGCGACGATCGCCTGGACGCAGGCGAGCGGCCCGCTGATCACCCTGGCCAATCCGAACAGCAACACCGTCTCTTTCATGGCACCGGTTGTCGCCGCGGCAACCGATTTCCGCTTCCGCTTCGCCGCTATCGATTCGACGGGGCAGACCCGCTGGGCCGAGACCACCGTGACGGTGAATCCGCCGGCACTGGGCTTCACCGCGGTCGCCAAGAACAAGCTGGACGTTGTAACCGTGCCGACCGGCTACACCGTCAGCGTGATCAACCGCACCGGCGATCCGATCGCGGCCGGCGTGCCCGCCTACAAGAATGACGGCACCGATACCAACTTCGCCCAGCGCATCGGAGACCATGGCGACGCGCTCTATTGGTTCGGCCTCAGCGCTACCGGCACGCGCGACGAGACCAGCTCGACGCGCGGCCTGCTCGTGCAGAACCACGAGAACATCAACGATCAGTATCTGCACGTCGCGGGCGCCACCACCGTCAATGGCGCGCGGCCTGAATCCGAAGCGCAGAAGGAAATCGACTGCCACGGCGTGTCGGTGACCGAAGTCGTCGAAGGCGCGAACCGCGTGTGGAGCGTAAAGCAGGATTCGACCTTCAACCGGCGGATCACGCCGGCGACGCCGATGGTGTTCAACGGCCCGGCACGTGGCTCCGATCTGCTCAAGACCGTCTTTTCGCCCACCGGCGTGGCCGGCCGCGGCACGATCAACAATTGCGCCAACGGCTACACGCCCTGGGGCACCTCGCTGACCTGCGAAGAGAATTGGGCCGGCTATTTCCGCCGCAGCGGCGACACTGCGAACCGCACCGCGAAGGAGCTCACTGCGCTCAGCCGCTATGGCGTGACGAGCAGCACGGGCAGCTATGGCTGGTCGACCGTGGTGGCCGCGGACAGCACCAACACGCTGTTCCGCCGCTGGGATGCGCGCGCCGGAACGGGTGCCGCCACCGGCGATTTCCGCAACGAGCCGAACCAGTTCGGCTGGGTTGTCGAAGTCGATCCCTATGCACCGACCTCCACGCCGCGCAAGCGCACCGCGCTGGGCCGCATGGGGCATGAGGGCTGCTGGCCGGGCGCATTCGTCGCTGGTCGGAAGCCGGCCTGGTACATGGGCGACGATTCGCGCCGCGAATACTTCTACAAGTTCGTCTCGGCGACTGCCTGGGCAGCAGCCGATGCGAATGCGACCGACCGCCTGGCGATCGGCGACAAATATCTCGATGCTGGCACGCTGTATGTCGCCAAGTTCAACGCCGACGGTACCGGCACCTGGCTGCCGCTGGTCTACGGCCAGAATGGCCTGGACGCGAGCAACGCCGCCTATCCGTTCGCGGATCAGGCAGACGTGCTGGTGAACACCCGTCTCGCCGCCGACAAGCTGGGCGCGACGCCGATGGATCGCCCAGAATGGACGGCGGCGAACCCGGTGACGGGCGAGATCTACCTCACCCTCACCAACAACAACGCCGCTGGTCGTCCGCTGAACGGCACCGACGCCGCCAATCCCCGCCATTATAACGACCCCAAGGCGGGTTCGGCGCAGTATGGCAACCCGAACGGGCACATCATCCGCATCAAGGAAGCCACGACCGAGGCGACCAGCTTTACCTGGGACATCTATGGCTTTGGCGCCGGCGCCGACCTGGACAAGACCAACATCAACCTTTCGTCGCTCGACGACAGCAACGACTTCTCCAGCCCCGACGGCCTGATGTTCGCCCGTGCGAGCCATGCCGGCGGCCAGGTGAAGCCGATGCTGTGGCTGCAGACCGACGACGGCGCCTATACTGACGTCACCAACTGCATGATGCTGGCGGCCCAGCCGGGCACGGTAGGCGATGGCGGCGCACGCACCATCACCAACACCGGCTCGGGCGGCGTCACCGCCACCCAAGCGACCCGCATCGGCGCGGCGCCGGGCGCCAATCTCCGCCGCTTCCTGGTCGGCCCGATCGAATGCGAGATCACCGGCGTGGATTCGACGCCGGATGGGCGCACGCTGTTCGTCGGCATCCAGCACCCCGGCGAAGGCGGCACACCCGCGGCGCCGACCAGCAACTGGCCCGACACCCAAGCCGGCGGCACCGTCGCGAAGACGATCCGCCCGCGCTCGGCCGTGGTGGTGATCACCAAGAATGACGGCGGCGTCGTCGGCCTCTGATCCGGTACGCCACGACCAATCGTAAGGGGGAGGTCCGCCAGGGCCTCCCCTTTTTTGTATCAGCGCGTACAGTCTGGGCGAGCGGGAGACGATGATGCAAATTGCAGTGCTGACGTTCGACGGGTTCAACGAACTGGATTCGTTTATCGCCGCCGCGATCCTCAATCGCCTGCGGCCGCGCGGCTGGACTGCCCATATCACCTCGCCGACCGAGCGAGTGACGTCGCTCAACGGCGTTACAATCCACCGTCAGAAGCCGCTCGCCTTCGCGGCAGAGGCCGATGCCGTGCTGATCGGCAGCGGAATCAGGACGCGCGAGATCGCCGCCGATGCAGACCTGCTGGGCGAGATCCGCCTCGATCCGGCACGCCAGCTTATCGGCGCACAATGTTCGGGTACGTTGCTGCTGGCGCGGCTGGGACTCATCGCCACCCTGCCCGCCTGCACGGACCTGACCAGCAAGCCCTGGGTGATCGAAGCGGGCGTGGACGTTCTTGATGCGCCGTTCGTGGCGCACGGCAATGTCGCCACCGCAGGCGGCTGTCTCGCCTCGCAATATCTGGCCGCCTGGATGATCGCGCGCGCCGCTGGAGAAGCGGCCGCGCGCGAGGCGATCCATTATGTCGCGCCGGTGGGCGAGAAGGAGGAAACGGTCGCCCGCACGCTTGGGGTCGTCGCTCCGTTCCTTCTCGCCGACGCCACCGTTACCGGTCGGTACGGCTGACGATCTTGGCGGTGCCGTCCGGCGTGATGGTGATCATGTGCGCCGCACCGCCCTGGCAGTTGGCGCGCCACAGGGGATTGCCGTCCTGATCGGGCAGCCGCTCCGACTTGTCGACATGCTCGCAGGTGAGCCCCGCATCCATGATCGCGCGGATGAAGACAACGTTGCGCTGCGCATCATTCATCGCGATCACCTGCGCGGCGACGTTGTTGCCGGCATCACCATTGTCGACCACGGCGTTGCTTTCCGCTGCGGTATCGGCGGCGGCATTGCCGGTCGCCTCGCCGCCCGATTGGCACCCGGCCAGCGCCAGCAGCGCCAGGGCTGGAAGAAGGATCGGCTTGGTCATGGCTCTATTCTCCAGATGTCCCGGCGCGGAGGGATCCGCGCCGGGTTTGGTCCATCATGCCGCCAAAGCATCTGCGATTGTGAAGGTTCCGGATCGATCCCGTGCCTTCACCGCTCATAGGCCTTGGGCAGCGCGCTTTCGGTGGGCTTCCAGTAGCGATCGCGCAAGCGCGTCTGGCGTGTGGCCAGCGACTGTTCGATGCCGTCGACGAACAGCTTTACGGGCGCGCTGCCGATCTCGAGCGGATCGCCGTCCCACACCACCACGTCGCCGGCCCGGCCGGGGCGCAGCGATCCATAGCTTTCGCCCATGCCCATCGCCTCAGCAGGCTTCGAGCTGATCGCGGCGAAGGCCGCGTTCCAGTCGAGCCCGGTCGCGCCCGGCACGCGGGTCAGCGCCACCAGATTGCCGGCATATTGCTTCTCCAGCCGCGCCTGACGCGCTTCGTCGTCGTTGATCGTGCCGATGCCGACCAGCACGCCCGCCGCCTGCATCCGCCCGACGTTCGACTGGGTGGCGGCAAGCTGTTCGAAACTCACGGGAAGATCGGTCAGCGCATTCGCGATCACCGGCACGCCCGCGGCGGCGATTTCCTTCGCCACCGTCCAGCCTTCGGTTGCGCCGATCAGCACCAGCTTCAGCGCCGGCGTCTCGCGCTTAAGGTCCAGCAGCACCAGGATGTCAGATGCGCGCTCGACATGGACGAGGAGCGGCACCTTGCCCTGCACTACCGGCGCAAGCGCCTCGGCGTCGGCGCGGGTGAGGAAGGCATCCTTGCCCCGGTCCGCAAAGCTTGCCGGGTTACGGGCGAAATCGCGCAGCTGGGCGAAGACGTTGCGCAGCATCGCCACCGCCGCCGGACGGCTGCCACCCGCCAGCTGGCCGCCGCTTTCGCCGAATTCCATGAACTGAAACGCCCGCGGCCGCGCAACCGTGTGCAGATCGCTGCGCAGATCGATCACCGCGCCCTGGCCGGCGAAGATCGATCCCTTGCTGGCTTCCGGCGCAACGACGGCACGGGTAACGCCCTCTGCCCGGTTGATCGCGATCGGCGTCGCGCGCGGGTTCACCGCCGGTGCCACGTCGAGCGCGGCGTTGAACGGCGAATTTCCTGCCGACGCGTCGTTGGTCGGGCCGACGGCATCGACCTCGACAATGCCCATGCGGGTAAAGCCGGCGAAAATGCCGGGCGTGACAAAGCGTCCGCCCGCATCCATCGCCTGCATGCCCGCGGGCACTGCCACGCCGCGGCCGGCGGCAACGACTTTGCCGCCGCGCACCACCACGGTACCGCCCTCGACCGGCGCGGAGCCGTCGCCGATTACCAGTTTGGCGTTGGTGATCGCCACATCCTGCGCGATCGCAGGCGCCGCAAGTCCGATACAGGCCGCGGCGGCGAGAAACATGCTCTTCATCACTTCACATCCCCCTCACCCGGCTGGCCGAGCTCGAAATCGGAAACCGGTCGGCGCTTGGGATCCTTCGCATCGTAGAGCAGTGCACCATCGACCCACACCATCTCGGGCCGCGTATAGACGCTGTACGGATTGCCGTTCCACAGCACCACGTCCGCCATCTTGCCGGGCTTCAGGCTACCGGTCTTATCGGCGATGCCCAGTGCCAGCGCGGGGTTGTAGGAAAGCCACTTCCACGCCTCTTCCTCGCTGATCTGGAACCCGCCGCGCAGCGCGGAAGCGCGCGCCTTGGCAACTTCCTGGTTCAGCCGCTGGATGCCGTTCGCGTCGTCCGAATGGATCATCGCACAAGCGCCTTCCTTCTCCAGGATGGCGAGGTTCTCCGGAACCGCGTCGTAGGACTCCATCTTGAAGCCGTACCAATCGGCCCAGACGGCGGCGCAGGTGTTGTTCGCCTTCAGCAGGTCGGAGATCTTATAGGCTTCCACGGCGTGGTGGAATGCCGAGACATGGTAGCCGAACTCCTTGGCCATATCCATCACGATGGCCATTTCGTCGGCGCGGTAGCAGTGGTTCTGCACCCGGATCTCGCCTTCGATCACGCCGCGCAGCGTATCCATGGCGATGTCGCGCGCGGGCGGCTCGCCGCCGTCCTTCTCATACTTGTCCCAGCGACGCTTGTATTCGACCGCTTTCGCCCAGGTCTGGCGATCGACGGCGACGTTGCCCATGCGCGTGGAGGGCTGGCGGCCGCGGCTGCCATAGACGCGTTTGGGGTTTTCGCCGCACGCCATCTTCAGACCATAGGGGGCACCGGGGAACTTCATCCCCTGCATGGTGCGGGCATAGACGTTCTTCAGCACCACCGATCGGCCGCCGAACAGATTGGCCGATCCTGGGAGGATCTGCAGCGTCGTCACTCCGCCGTTCGTCAGCGCGCGGCCGAAGCCCGGATCCTGCGGCCAGACGCTGTGTTCGGCCCAGACATCGGCGGTGACCGGCCCGGTCGCCTCGTTGCCGTCGGAATGCGCATCGACACCGGGCGAGGGATAATCGCCCAGATGGCTGTGAATATCGATCACGCCCGGCGTCAGATACTTGCCCTGCCCGTCGATCACCGTCACGCCGGCGTCCGCCGCCAGATTCTGCCCGATCGCCACGATCTTGCCGTCGTGGAACAGCACCGCCCCGCGTTCGATCCGCCCGCCTTCGCCATCAAAGATGGTGACGTTGGTCACCAGCGTCGGCGTGCCGGCATAGGCCCGGTAGGTGGAAGGAAAGGGATCGTGGCTATAGCCTTTGCCGATCCCCGGCCCCTTGCCTTGTCCCGCCCCCTGTCCGGATGCTGCCTTGGCGGCGGTGGATGGGCGGCCGCCATCCCCCGCGCAGCCGACCAGGGCGGCGCATGCGGCCACCATCGCCAATGTTCTAATCAAGCGTGACTCCTCGCAAGGTTCTGATTTGCCCCGGTAGGATTGATCGCCGCAGACAGGAGTTTTGGCAAGCGCGCGCCGCCACACCGGAAAAGAAATCGCGCAACTCCGCCACATACGGATCAGTCCCTATGGCTTTTCGCTTTGATATAACGGATGCTAGCATGCTCGTGGCCCTCGGCTTCGACCTGTGCAGGGGCAGGTGGTTTGCGCGTTGAAGAACAATATTATCCGATGGGCTTCCGTCCATCGCGCAGGAGCAGGACTGTGGCCAAGGGGCTGGCCCTGTTTGCAATGCTTTGCAGCGCCGTTGCGCTGTCAGGCTGGGCATTCGGCTTGCCCATCCTCTATCAGTTCGTCCCAGGCACGCATCCGATCTGGCCGCTGACGGCGCTTGCCTATGGCTTCCTGGCGACCGGCGTCCTCGCAGACAGCGGCGAACGCCCGCGTCTCGCTCGCTTCTTGCTGGCGGTGCCGCTCATGATCGCCATCGGCGCGACCCTGCAACCGCTGATCGACGACGGCTTCGATTTTGGGATCGACTTTGCCAGCGGCGTCGCGCGGCACGCCGCGCACGTCCATGCCGGCCGACCGGGCGTGAATGCGATCGTCAATTTCCTGATGCTCCCCCTTGCCGTGCTCGCACGACGGAGCCGCCGACAATTGCTGCGGGATGTCGCGCCTCTGATCGCCATGGCCCCGCTCGCGCTGGCGGTGGCATCGGCGACGATGCTGCTCGTTTCCGGCGATCCCGCCAAGCTGAACATAGGGTTGCGCGCATCGGTACCGGGTACCGTGATGGCGCTTTCCATCACCGCCGCGGTGCTGTTCGGGCGCAACGCCGCGGTTTCGCGGCTGGGGCGGGTGGAACGCTCCGATCCGGTCCGCATTCAGGCCGTGGTGGCCGCCGCAATCATCCTGCCCGCGCTGCCGGCGATGATCGAACTAGCACTGGAGCGGGGCTCCCATGGCAACTCCACCTTCGGGCAGATCGTGCTGATCCTGTTCAACCTGATCGCAATCGGTCTGGTTTCCTTCTGGGCCGTCCACCGGGTCAGCCGCGAACAGGCGGCGCGCGCCGAGCTCTCCGTGGCGCTGGACAGCGCGATCGTGATCATCACCGATCCCGCCGGCACCATCCTCCATTGGTCGCGCGGCTGCGAACAGCTTTACGGCTGGCGCGAAGACGAGGCGCTGGGCCAGAACAAGTACATGCTGTTGCGGGCGCAATGCCCCAGCTGGCAGAACAGCTATTCGCTGCCCGACGCCGATGGCGCGCAGGAACTGATCGAACAGCGCAAGGACGGAAGCGAGATCCATGTGATCGAGCGGCTGCAGCATTTCGATGCTTCCGGCCGTCCGGAAGTCGTCGTGCACAACATCATCGACATCTCCGAGCGCGTTTCAGCGCTGCGGGCGCTGCGCGCCAGCGAGGAGCGATTGGCGCAGGCCACCGCCGCGCATGAACTGGGCATTTTCGACCTGGATCTGGGGAGCGGGCGGATCGAATGGTCCCCCGGAATGGAGCAGCGCCTGGGGCTCGCCCCCGGCGCGCTTTCCACGCTCGATTCCTGGCGGGAGCATGTGCTGCCGGAGGACCTGGAGAGCCTGCGCACAACCGTGCTTCGGGCCGTGCCGGAACGCTCCGAGCGGGTTTCCTTCCGCTATCGGCTGATAAAGGGCGGCGCGACCGGGCGCACGCTCGAGGGATCGGCTCGGTGCTTCTATGACAACGAAGGCGCGCTGGTGCGGGTGGTCGGCGCGGTGCTCGACATCACCGAGCGGGACGAACGCGAGGTGGCGCTCCGCCGTCGCGAGGCGCAGCTGCGCACGGTGCTGGAAACCGTTCCCGACGCGATGATCGTGGTCAACGCGCAGGGCACCATCCTGCAGTTCAGCACCGCTGCCGAAAGCCTGTGGGGCTATCGCGCCAGCGAAGTGGTCGGGCGCAACTTCACCATGCTGGTACCGGAGGAAGAGCAGGAGCCCAACGAGTCCGTATTCCGCCGCTTCATTGAAACCGGCCAAGGGCTGATCGGTGAAGTCCTCGTCGGCACCGCGCAGACTGCGGACGGCCGGTGCTTCCCTGCCGAACTGCGCGCCGGTGCCGCGAAGAGCGATGACGACATGCTCATCACCGTCTTCATCCGCGACCTGACCGAGCGCGTCGCCGCGGATCAGCGGCTGAGCGAGCTCAACAACGAAATCGCCCATGTGTCCCGCCAGAGCGCGATGAGCGAAATGGCGGCCGATCTCGCTCATGAGTTGAACCAGCCGCTCAGCGCGACGGGCAACTTCCTGGCAGCCGCGCGCATGCTGATCGAGCGCGGAGAATCCGGCGAGCGGGTCACGGACCTGCTGCGCATGGGTTCCGAACAGACGCAGCGCGCCGGCGAGATCATCCGGCGGCTGCGGGCATTCGTGGCGCGCGGCGAAGTGGAAATGCGGGTCGAATCGGTCGAGCGCACGATCCGCGACGCGGTCGAACTGGTGCTGGTCGGTACCGGCCACTTCAACCTGCGCGTCAATTATCAGTTCGATCGCGCGGCCCGTTTCATCCTCGCGGATCGCATCCAAGTGCAGCAGGTTTTGGTTAATCTGTTGCGCAATGCCGTGCATGCATTGAAGATGGTGGCGCCAGACGACCGTCAGATAACAATCACTTCCGAAAAACTACCCGACCAATTGATCGCGATTACGGTTACCGACAGCGGCCCGGGCATTCCGCCGCACGTCTTGGAAAGCTTGTTCTCGCGTTTCAGCACCACGAAGGGAGGATCCGCCGGAATGGGTATTGGACTTTCGATCAGCAAGCGTATCATTGAAGGCCATGGCGGGGTACTAAGCGCGGAAAACGATCCAGCAGGGGGGGCATCGTTCCGCTTCACCTTGCCAGCCGTGGAAGAAGGTGAAGAATAATGACCCGAACCATCTACATCGTTGACGACGACGATGCCGTCCGCGCTTCGCTGCACAGCCTGTTGTCCGTCCGGCCCGACCTGATCGTGCGCGGCTATCGTTCGGGGGATGCGTTCCTGACGCAGGTCGCCGAACTGGATCCCGGCGTCGTGCTGCTCGATTTCCACATGCCCGGATCGAGCGGGCTCGACGTGCTTGTGAAGCTCGATCGGTCCCCGAAGTTCGTCGCCATCGTGCTGACGGGCCAGGGCAATGTCGGCCTAGCGGTACAGGCGATGAAGGCGGGGGCGCTCGATTTCATCGAAAAGCCCTACGAAGCCGAGTTCCTGCTGAAGGTAATCGACCAGGCCTTCTCGCGTCTCGAAGAGGATAGCGAGGCGGCCGCACGCGTCGCCGGCGCGGAGGCGAAGATCGCCAAGCTCTCGCCGCGCGAAACCGATGTGCTGAAGGGGCTGATCGAAGGTCGCTCGAACAAGATCATCGCTTATGAGCTCGATATCAGCCCACGCACGGTGGAAATCTATCGCGCCAACCTGATGGAGAAGCTGGAAGTGCGCAGTCTGTCCGAAGCGCTGCGCATCGCGTTCGCCGCCGGGCTGTTTCCGAAAAGCTGAACCTACGGCCGCATTCCGAAGGCGGCGCCCGGCGCACACACGTCGCCTTCGGGATTGCTGCCTATCGCTGCGTCAATGCGTGGTCGCGGCCCCGCGCAGCAGTGCCGAGATCGAAGCAACCGGATCGTCCGCCCGGACATAATGGACATGGTCGGCGCCGTCCGCTGCGTGCTCCATCCCGATGATAACGACGAGGCGCCAGGCCGCATCGGCCGCCAGTGCATCGATGCCGCCCGGGTGTCGGGCAGCAGCAGCCGCGTCCGCGACCAGCGTGGGCGATTGCGAGGTGAGCCGGGCGATCCGCCCCGCGTCGACATTTTCCATGCTGACGACGTCGGCGCCGGCCAGCGCGAGTCGCGCCGCAAGCATGCTGCGCAGCCCCGCCTCATCGATCATCAGTATCACTAGCATGTTCGCGAAAACCAATCCGAACATCTCGCCACCACCCGCCCCTGCCGCTCGACACCAGCGCCGGGGGCGAAGGTTGTCTCCGTTCTGAATAGCATAACGCCGGGCCGGGAACTTCAAAATTCGCGGGCACCCACGGCAGATGCCGGCCGCCCGTCTCGCCGCGGCTGATCGGGCACGCACCAAAAAAGCCCCGGAAGTGCTTCCGGGGCTCTGCTGGTGCTTGCGGAAGGATCGGGATCAGGCGGCTACGGCGCGTTCCTGCCCCGCCAGTCCTTCCATGACCGACCGATTTACCTCGACCAGCGCCATGACCGATTCACGACCGGCGACGACATCGCTGGTGAACCGATCGACCCACAGGCCGAGCGAAATGATCTTGGCGCGCAGATCGTTCGGCAGGTTGTTGCCGCGCGTGCCGCAGTCGGTGACGAATACCGACCACATCTCACGGTTGCGATAGAGCGCCGGCATCAGGAACGCGCCCTTCAACCCGGCGTCGTGCGCCGCCATCATCTCACCGGTGATTTCGCGCATCAGCCGCAGTTCCGCGGCGCGTGGCGTCTCGGCCCGGCTGCGGGCCGCCTGATAAGCATTGATGGTCATCGTGGCTCCTTTGCTACTGCCCTATTCTAGGAAGATTTTGCCGGGTTGGTTCTTCGCCCTCCTATAAGATTCGTGCGTCCCATGGTGCGGGCGCATCTCCAGGGACAGGGCCTTGACCGACTTCATCCTTCCGCATGCCTTGCCGACCGCGCTCGACGGACGCGACACGGTGGCGCTGCTTTCGCTCGATTGCTTCGACACCTTGCTGTGGCGCGATTGCCATGCGCCGCGCGACCTGTTCGATGCGCTGCCGGAAATCACTGCGCTGCAACGCCAGTGGGCGGAAACGCGCGCACGCACGGCCGCGCTAATGCAGCATCGGCGCAACGAAGTGACGATCGGCGAGATCTATCGCCAACTTTTTCCCAACGCCGGCCGCGCGGTGATCGAGGCGGCTGTCCGCCACGAAATCGACGCCGAGGCGCGTCACTGCTTCGGGTTCCAACCCACCGTGGCGCTGATGCGTGAGGCGAAGCGCCGGGGCATCGGCGTCATCATCGTATCCGACACCTATCTCGATGCGGAGCAGTTGCGCACGCTGATCGCCCGCGCCGCGGGAGACGATGTCGCAGCCCTGATCGATCGGATCTTCTGCTCGTCGCGCTATGGTCGCTCTAAGGCGGAAGGCCTGTACGAAGACGTGCTGAAGGCGCTGAAGCGCGCGCCGGGCACCATCCTGCATATCGGCGACAACAAGGCGGCGGATGTCGGGGGCGTCGCGCCGTTCGGGGTGCAGACGCTTCACCTGCAACAGTTCGCGGCGGGCACCGAACAGCGCCTGCGCATGGAATCGGCCGTTGGAGCGATGCTCCACCCGCGTCTGCCGGGCGTGATCGGCGGGCAGCAGCCGCACCGCGCCGCACTCGCCGCTGCGGAGCCGCTGATCACCGACGATGCCGAAGCGCTGGGCTTCTCGGTGCTCGGCCCAGTGCTGCACGGGTTCGAACGCTGGCTGCAACAGGAGGCGGCAACGCTGCAGGCCGAACGCGGCGGCACCGTGCATTGGCTGTTCATGCTTCGCGACGGGCTGCTGCCCATGCGTGTGCACCAGACATCCGGGCATGCCGCCATCGGCCATCCGGTCGAGATCAGCCGCTTCACCGCCACCGCCGCGTCGCTGACCAGCGATGCCGCCGTGGATCGCTATCTCCAGTTCGAGCTCGGCACGGATCTGGAGGCGGTCACGCGCCAGCTGATGCTGCCGGCGCCCGAAGCGAAGCAGTTGCTGCGCGGCTTGCCAAAGGAAAACGGCCGCCTGGCGGCGTTCCTGCGCGAGATCCGCAAGCCTTTGCGAATGAAGCAGATCCAGAAATCGGCTAAAGCCTTTGGCGATCGGCTGGAGGCGCACGTCCGGGCCATGGTGGATCCGCAGCCCGGCGACACGCTGATGCTGGTCGATCTCGGCTACAACGGATCGGTCCAGAACCAGATCGACACCTTGCTCGCCAAGCGTTTCGACGTGCACGTCGCTGGCCGGTACCTGCTGCTGCGCGAGCAGTTCCGCAGCGGCTTCGACAAGAAGGGCCTGATCGACGAAAGCGGCTATGATGCGCACACGCTCGAGGCGATGGCGCTCAACGTCGCGGTGCTAGAGCAGATCTGCACGGCGGCTCAGGGCTCGACCGTCGACTACCAGGCGGACGGCACGCCGATCCGCAAGGGCAACAGCATCAAGGGCCGACAGAGCGAAACGCGTGAGCGCATCCAGAGCGGCGTGGTTCGGTTCGAACGCGAACAGGCGGCGATGCGGCTGCGCGGCGCTCCGATCGACGAGCTAAGTTTGTGGCGGAACGCCGCCACCGCCACGCTCGCCCGACTGATGTACCTGCCCCTGCCGCACGAGCTGGCGGTGCTCAACGCGTTCGAACACGACATCAACCTGGGCGTCGACGATACGGTGGCGCTGTTCGATCCGGAGATCGCCCGGCGCGGGCTGCGGCGGCGCGGGCTGTTCTACATGAAGGGTTCGGAACGGATGTACCTGCCCGCCGAACTGCACGGCGAAGGCATGCCGATACGTCTTTCGCTGCTCACCCAAAAGCGGTTCGGGCTCCCGTTCAAATATGCGGATTTCGTCGACAGCACGATCTCGCTGCCGCTGATCGTTGCGGATGGCACCACGGCGTCCACCGGCACCGTTACCGCAACGCCCACGCACGACGGCTATTATCTAGCCCCTATCCCGATAGGCGATTGCCGCTTCTCGGTGGGAGTGCAGTTCGGCCAGCTATTCGATTGGGTGCAGGTGGAAAGCGCGGTGTTCATGCCGGTCGAACGCTTCCTCAGTGAAACCCAGCGGCCGGGGGAAGAGGAACAGGATGCCGCGCCCTCGCTGGAGGGAATGGTGCAGGCAGCGCCTCACCTGTTCCACTGCGAGAACGAATTTGCCTTCATGATGGTGCCGCCGCCGCCTCGCGCCGACGATCGGCCGATGATGCTGGCGATCACCTTCCGCCCGATTGCGCGGCGGGAAACGCAGGCGGCCGAAGCGCCGCAGCACGCGGCGCCGGTGCACGCGCCGGGCGTACGCTGAATCGTCACTAAGCAATAGTCCCGAGCCACCGCTGCGTCCCAAACCATCCTATAATTCTGGAAACATCCAGGGAAAGTTTTCGAGCCCGTCATGCTGAACGCCGTCGGTTTCATAATCATTTTGGGTTGCGTGTTCGGCAGCTTCGTGATCTCGGGCGGCAAGTTCGAGATCATCGCGCACGCGCTGCCACACGAAATGATGGCGATTGCCGGTGCGGCGATCGGCGCCTTCATCGTCGGCAATTCGATGGCAACGGTGAAGAAGGCCGGTGCCGGCCTGGTCCGCTCGTTCAAGGGCGGCCGCTGGAAGGCAAGCGACTATACCGACCTGCTGACGCTGATGTTCACGCTGCTGTCACTGTTCAAGAAGTCCGGCGCCACCGGGATTGAACCGCACCTGGACAAGCCGGAAGAAAGCGATCTCTTCAAGCCCTATCCCCGGCTGCTCGCGGATCACCACCTGATCGAATTCATCTGCGATTACCTGCGGATGATGACGGTGAACTTCGAAGATCCGCATCAGCTCGAATCGGCGATGGAAGCCGATATGGAGAAGCACCATCACGAGGAAACCGGCCCGCAGCACGCGCTGCAGCTGATGGCCGATGGCCTTCCCGCCATCGGCATCGTCGCCGCGGTGCTCGGCGTCATCAAGACGATGGGCTCGATCGATCAGCCCACCGAAATCCTGGGCGCGATGATCGGCGGCGCGCTCGTCGGTACCTTCCTGGGCGTGCTGCTCTCCTACTGCGTGGTCGCCCCGCTCGCCACCAAGCTGCTCGAAACCATCGAGGGGGATTCCAAGCCCTTCTCCATCGTGAAGACCGCGATCGTTGCCTATGCCCAGAACCAGCCGGTGCAGGTGGCCATCGAAATCGCCCGTCGCATGACGCCGTCCGCGTACGCGCCGAGCTTCCAGCAACTCGAAACCGCTCTCGACGAGGCCAAGAATGGACTTTCCCCTGCCGCCGCTTGACGACAGCGCTGATGATGCGCTCGCGTTGCCCGCTCACGGCACGACCGTGACGGCCGCGGACCTCCAAACGCGCCTGATCCAGGCGATCGACGGCGACGGCCCGGTCGAAATCGATGCCTCTCAGGTCGAGAGCGTCGGTCAGGCGGTGCTGCAGCTACTGATCGCCGCCCGCACCGAAGCCGAACGGATCGGCAAGGCCTTCACCATCCTCAACCCCAGCACTGCCTTCACCGATCGTGTGAACCGCTGCCAACTCGCCGCCGCGGTCGGCATTGATACCGGAGACCTCCTGTGACCAAGCTGATCCTTACCGTCGACGATTCCGCGAGCATGCGGATGCTCCTGAAGACCTCGCTGACCTCGCAGGGCTTTCGTATCGAAAGCGCGAATGATGGCCAGCATGGCCTGGAGCGCATGCACGAGGTGAAGCCGGACCTGCTCATCACCGACATCAATATGCCGAAGATGGACGGATTCGAGCTGATCGAGGCCGTACGCAAGGTTCCCGAGTTCAAGGGCGTGCCGATCCTGGTGCTCTCGACCGAATTCTCGGACGAGAAGAAGACTCGTGCCCGCAATGCCGGTGCCACCGGTTGGATTACCAAGCCCTTCGAAGCCACCAAGCTGGGAGCGGCCATCCGCCGCGTTTGCCCGTGAGCGACGAGTTCGACGATATCCAGGCAATCTTCTTCGAAGAGTGCACTGAAGGCCTCACGACAGCCGAAGAAGGCCTGTCGGCGATGCAGGCGGGCGACCTGTCCGCGGAAACCATTGCCGGCGTGTTCCGCGCGATTCACTCGATCAAGGGTGGCGCCGGCGCCTTCGGCCATTCGGATTTGACCGCATTCGCGCACAAGTTCGAAAACGTGCTCGATGAAGTGCGTGCTGGAAAGATCGTCCCCACGCCCGGCGTGATCCGGGTGATGCTCAGCTCGTTCGACGTGCTGTCCGATCATGTCGAAGCGGCGAAGGGCAATGCCTCGCGCCCGAACGACGCGGCGGCGCTGAGCGCGCTGGAACAGGTGCTCGCCAACAAGGGCGTTCCCGATAGCGACGCGCCGGCTGCGGCCGCGCCTGCCCCCGCGCCTGCTGCACCGGCGCCCGCGCCGGCGATGCAGGAAGAGGAAGACGAATTCGGCTTCCGCCCCGTTGGCGTGTCGCTCGATGATCTCGATGGCCCGGCGGAGGAAGCTGCCGGCTGGACCGTCCGCTTCAAGCCCTCGCGTGCTGCGCTCGCCAATGCGGCCGAGCCGCTGCTGACGGTGCGCGAGCTGGAAGGCCTGGGCGCCCGCGTCGAGTCGGTGGATCTCAGCGCGCTGCCGCCACTTCGCGAGATCGATCCGGAGGACAGCTATGTCACCTGGGTCATCGCCGCACCGGCCGAGCTGCCCGAGAGCGACCTCTCCGACTGCTTCGATTTCGTCGCGCCGGACTCGGTGATCGAGATCAAGCGCGGTGGTGAAGAAACGCCTCCCCCCGGCACGACCGAAGCACCCATGGACGGCGACGAAATCCCGTTCGTGCCGGTCACCGCCACCGTTGAAGACTTCATGGACCTTGGTCCTGCCCCGACGCCCGCACCTGCGCCGACCGCAGCTGCGGCAGCGCCTGCCGCCCCCCCTCCCGCGCCGGATCCCGCCCCCGCAGCGGCCGCTACGCCGCCGGCGGGCGGTGGCGGCACGCCGGGTTCGGGCGGCCCGGGTGGTGGTGGCGGTGGTGGCGGTCCGGCCAAGCCTGCCAACGAAGCCGCGCAGACCATCCGCGTCGACCTGGTCAAGCTCGACCTGCTGCTCAACCTGGTCGGCGAGCTTGTGATCCGCAACTCGATCCTGGCTGACCGGCTGTCGCCGGCCGATCGCCAGCGCGTTGAACTGCCCGAACTGGCCCGCCTCACCCGGCAGATCCAGGACAACGTCATGTCGCTGCGCGCCCAGCCGATCCGGCAGGCCTTCAGCCGCGTGCCGCGCATGCTCCGCGATCTTTCGGTCGAGACCGGCAAGCAGATCAACCTCGAGACGATCGGTGAGACGACCGAAGTCGACAAGGGCGTGATCGAGAAGATCGGCGATCCGCTGACCCACATGATCCGCAACGCCGCGGACCATGGCCTGGAAAGCGCCGAGGAGCGGATCGCGGCGGGCAAGGACCCCGCCGGCACGATCAAGCTGTCGGCCGAGCAGAAGGGTGCCCGGATCTTCGTTCGCGTCGCGGACAATGGCCGCGGCATCAATCGCGAACGCGTCCGTGCAAAGGCGGTTGAAAAGGGCATTATCAGCGCCGATGCGGTGCTGACGAACGAGGAAATCGACCAGCTGATCTGCGCGCCGGGCTTCTCCACCGCGGAGAAGATCTCGAACATCTCGGGTCGCGGCGTGGGCATGGACGTGGTGCGCTCGAACGTGGAAGCCCTGGGCGGCCGCGTCGAGATTCACTCGGTACCGGGCGAAGGCACGACCTTCACGATGATCCTCCCGCTCACGCTGGCCATTCTGGACGGCATGATCGTGCGGCTCGCCGGCCAACGCTTCGTCCTGCCGCTGACGCACGTGCTGGAGACGATCCAGCCCGAGCCCGGCCAGGTGAAGCGCACCGCGCCCGACCACGAAGTGATCGACATGCGCGGCGAATATCTGCCGGTGAAGCGCGCGACCGAGATCTTCGGCCTGAACGACGACCGCGCCATCGAGGACTCGCTGGTGGTGATCGTCGAGAGCGAAAGCTCGGGCAAGGTCGGTCTCGTCGTCGACACCATCGATGACCGTCGCGAAGTCGTGATCAAGAGCCTGGATCAGAACCTGCATCCGATCCGCGGCCTGGGTGGCGCGACCATCCTGGGCGACGGCTCGATCGCTCTCATCCTCGACATCGAGGCGCTGGTTTCCTCGCCCACTCGTTTCACGCCCAAAGGACTGGCAGCATGAGCACCACCCCCGACACCGCCAATGATCGCAAGATCGTAACCTTCTCGCTCGCCAAGCAGATCTTCGGGATCGACATGAGCGCGCTCATCGAAATCCGCGAATGGGACGAGCCCACCCCGCTCCCCAACGTGCCCAGCTTCGTCAAGGGCGTGACCAACCTGCGCGGCAACGTCATCCCGGTCGTCGGCCTGGCCGAGCGCCTGGGCTGGGAGCCGAGTGTGCTCCACGCACGCTCGTGCATCCTCGTCGTCAACATCGCAGGCAAGCAAGCGGGCTTCCTCGTCGATGAGGTCAACGACATCGTCGGCATCAACGTGGGCGAGATCCAGCCGGCGCCTGCAGTCGAGACCGCGCTGGAGGAAAGCGTGATCGCGGGCCTGGTGCGCATCGCCACCCGGGCGAAGGACGGCAGCCGGGACGAGAATGGCAGCATGGTGCTGCTGCTCGATCTCGACGCGCTGAGCCTCACCAAGCATCTGGATCTGGCAGCATGAGCCCCGCCGGGGGCGCCATGACGGCGTCCGCCGGCGCCGGGAACGGGATGGCACCGGGCCAGGTGGCGGAGCTCACGCCTCGCGACTTCCAGGCCATCGCGACGATCATGCACGAGGATGCCCGCATCGCGCTGAGCGAGGCGAAGACCACGCTGGTCCAGTCCCGCCTCGCGCGGCGGCTGCGCAAGTTCGGCCTCACCCGCTTCTGCGACTATGTCGATCTGGTGCACAGCGATGCGGAGGAACGCCATGCGATGGTGGTCGCGCTCACGACCAACCACACGCATTTCTTCCGCGAGCCGCACCATTTCGACCATTTCCGCGAAACGGTACTGCCGACGCTGAAGCGCAAGCAGGGCCCGATCCGGATCTGGTCGGCAGGGTGCTCGTCGGGCGAGGAAGTCTATACGATCGCCATGTGCCTGCTGGGGCCGGACCGGAGTTCGGCATCCTGGCTGCGCCAAGCCGACGTGCGGCTGCTGGCCACCGATATCGCCCCGCATGTGGTGGAGTCGGTGCAGCGCGGAGTCTATGCCGAGAACGTCGCCTCCGGCGTGCCGGAACCGTATCGTTCCACCTGGATGCGGCCTGCTGCCGGCGGCTTCCAGATGGCGGACGAAGCGCGCCAGCTCGTCACCGCAAAGGTGCTGAACCTGTTCGAACCATGGCCCCTCAAGGCCGCGTATGACGTGATCTTCTGCCGTAACGTAATGATCTATTTCGGGGATCCCGCGAAGGAAGAGCTGGAACATCGCTTCGTCGAACAGCTCGCACCCGGCGCATTCCTCTATATTGGACATTCCGAACGACTGATCGGCCCCGCCGCTGCCAAGATGCGGTCGTGCGGGCACACAATTTATCATAAGCCGGAGTCCAGGGCATGAAACCAGTACGTACGCTCATCGTCGACGACAGCGCTTCCATGCGCGCGACGCTGAAGCGGATGCTCTCGGCCGATCCCGATATCGAAGTGGTCGGCATGGCGCCGGAGCCGTTCGCGGCCCGCGACATGATCAAGGCGCTCAATCCCGACGTGCTGACGCTCGACGTCGAAATGCCGGGGATGGACGGCCTGTCGTTCCTCGAGCGCATCATGCGCCTCCGGCCGATGCCGGTGGTGATGTGCTCCACCCTCACCGCGCGCGGTGCGGAAGTGACGATCGAGGCGCTGCGCCTCGGCGCGGTCGACTATGTGACCAAGCCGAGCGGCACACCCGAGGATATCGAACGCGACGCGCATCTGCTGTGCGAGAAGGTGAAGACCGCCGCCCGGTCGATCGCCCGCGCCGGGCCGCAGCGCCTGCCCGCCCAGCCGAGCGTCGGCGCAGGCGGCGGTGCCGCCGGCCAGCTGATCGCGATCGGCTCGTCGACGGGCGGCGTGGAAGCACTATTCTCGCTGCTGCCGTCGCTCCCGGAGGATTGCCCGCCGATCCTGATCGTTCAGCACATGCCGGCAACCTTCACGCGCAGCTTCGCACAGCGCCTGAACGCCGAGTGCCGGGTAACGGTGGTGGAAGCTACGGATGGTGCCCAGGTGGCCCCGGGAACCGTCTATATTGCTCCTGGAGGCGAAACGCACATGGAACTGTCTGGGGGGGCGAACGGCCGGATCAAGCTGATCCATGGCGATCCGGTAACGGGGCACCGTCCTTCGGTGGATGTGCTGTTCCGCTCGGTCGCCCGGCTGGGCTCGGGCGCGGTCGGCGTCATCCTCACCGGGATGGGCAGCGACGGCGCACAGGGCTTGCTGGAAATGCGCCGCGCCGGGGCTCGCACCTTCGGGCAGAGCAAGGAGACCTGCGTGGTATGGGGCATGCCCCGCGCCGCGAAGGAACTCGGCGCAGTGGAACGGGAAGTTGGTCTGTCGGCAATGCCGGAAGCTATTCTGAAGGCCTGTCGCGAAACGGTTAAGGTTGGGAGCGCATAAAAATGCCCGCTGCATCACAGATTAAGGTGATGGTCGTCGATGATCAGACCAGTATGCGGGCGATGATCCGTCGTGCGCTACAGGATCTCGGGTTCAAGGACGTGCGCGATAAGCCGAGTGCCACCGAGGCACTGCCGGCGATCAAGAGCGATCGTGTTCACCTGGTCATCTCCGACTACAACATGCCCGATATGGACGGGCTGCAGTTCCTGGAAGCGGTTCGCGCCGATCCGGTGATCGGCAAGACGGTGTTCATCATGCTCACCGGCTCTTCGGATCGCGAGGTTGTGCAGAAAGCGGCCGCGCTGGGCGTCAACAACTATGTCGTGAAGCCTTTCGCGCCAGCGGCGCTGAAGGAGAAGATCGAACGCGTTTTCGGTGAGCTGACCTGATGCGTAGAGTTTCCATCGTCCAGGGCGAAAACGCAGTCATCGGCGAGCCCCATGTCATCATCTCGACTCTGCTGGGAAGCTGCGTGGCCGCGTGCCTGTACGACCCGGTGGCAAAGGTGGGCGGCATGAACCATTTCCTGCTGGGAGAACCCGGCGCGGATCATAAGGTCTCGGGTTCGGATATGGCGCGCTATGGCGTCCACGCGATGGAGCTCTTGATCAACGGGATGATGGCCAAGGGCGCAACGCGCACGCGGCTTCAGGCCCATCTTTATGGTGGCGCCAACATCATCTCCGGTCTGGGCGGCATTGGTGCCTCCAATGCTGCCTTCGCCCGCCGGTTCATGGAAACCGAAGGCATTTCGATTGCGCATTGCGATCTCGGCGGCACGCTCGCCCGCAAGGTCGAGTTCCTGCCGCACGAGGGCAAGAGCCGCTGCACCAAGGTGGCGGAGCGCGTCCAAGAACGTCCCGTTGCGCCCCCGCCCATGCCCGCACCCGGCGGAGAATTGGAGCTTTTCTGATGTCGTGCCTGCCCATGTCGGAACCCTCGAACACGCACCCCCTGCCCGGCTACGATCCGTTCGCCGGCGTGCTGCACAGCGTGATGGCGGGCGAGATCCGCGAAATCCGGGAGAAGCTGGAACTGCTGGCCGAAGTGCTCGTGTGCGACGAGCATTTCGCCAACAACTATCTGGAACAGCTCCAAGCCTTCGATTACCTCATCCAGCACGCCGATGAGTGCGTGAACCTGCTTGATCGCATCGCAGGCGGCGAGGATTCGCTCTCGGCGATCAGCCATGTGCGGCTCGGCGCTGTGCAGGATCGCCTGCGTACCGCGTTGAAGGGCCAGTAACATGGCCCGAGGGGGGGACGCGCGGCCGATCATCGTCAAGAAGGTCAAGAAGATCGCGGGCGGCCATCATGGCGGCGCGTGGAAGGTGGCCTATGCCGATTTCGTGACGGCGATGATGGCGTTCTTCATGCTGCTGTGGCTCATCTCCAATCCCGACAAGGATCGGCTGAAGGGCCTGGCCAAGTATTTCTCCCCGACGATCGCGGACAACGCACCGGCAACACCGGTCAGCAACACCGCGCCCGGTGCGGGCGGCCCGACCCGCCGTTCCGAGGCGGATCCCACCCCTGCCAAAGGCCAGCCGACCTTCCAGGCTGCCACCGCAGGCACGGCGCGCGGCGGCACTGCGGACGTGCCGGCAACGATGCGCGTCATGGCCTCCGAACTGATGGTTGCGCTCGAAGCCTCGCCGGATGCTCAGGGCAAGAAGAATATCGACATCCAGCAGGATCGCTTCGGCCTGCGGATCACGCTGATGGATACCGACCAGCAATCGATGTTCAAGCCGGGCACGGCGGATCTCAACCCCTATGCCCGCCAATTGCTGGCCAAGGTGGCAGGCAAGATCGCCAATATCGGCGCCCAGATCGCCATCGAAGGGCATACCGATGGCGCGGGCGGGCAGAGCGATGCCAATTGGCTGCTCTCCGGCCAGCGGGCTCTTGCCGCGCGCTCGGCGCTGGTTGCGAACGGCGTGACGGCAGATCGCTTCGCGGAGGTGATCGCGATGGGCGCTACCCAGCCGGTCTATCCGGATCAGCCGGCGCGCGCCGAAAACCGCCGCATCAGCATCGTGCTGCGAGGCCAGACCTCCGCACTCCCCAGCGATTCCAGCTTCAAGTTCTGAGGGCGCGGTGAAGAAAATCCTGTTCCTGCTGGTCGTCCTGATCGCCGGCCTCGGCATCGGCGGCGGCGCGGCCTATGCGATGGTGCAGATGCTAGGCATCGGCGCAGCGGCGGCTCATGCCGAAGTCAAGGAAGAGAAGGCGGAGGAGCCGACCCGGTTCGTCCCTACCGGACGGGTGCTGGCACCCCTCGTCTTCGCCGACGGCCGGCTTGCCGGCTATGCCGCTTTCGAAGTGCAGCTGGAGGTGGACGAGGCGAAGGCCGATTACGTCACTACGCGCCTTCCGCTCCTGCTCCACGCGATCAACATGCGCACCTATCGCACGCCGCTTGCGGCCGGGCCGGACGGCATGTTGCCGAACCTGGACAGCTTCCGCACCGTTGTCGATGCCGCCGCCACCGAGGCGTTCGGCGCGAAGGCGATCCGCAAGGTTGCCGTCACCGCCGCCACCCCGGCCTGATCGCCGGGACGCGTCGCTTCAGATTCCGTCCGGAACGGGTTGGAAGCCGCGCGTTGCCAACCCTTCGGCAAGCGCCGCGATACAGGCGTCGAGTACCGCCGCATCGGTTGCCCGCACCACGAAATTGGCACCCACCTTGCCCTCGCGAAAAAACGGGTAGCTGCCGATAGCGACGCCCGGATGTGCCTGCTCGGTATCGGCCAGCAGATCGGCGATCTCGCTTTCGGCCACCCAACAGCCGATCGTGCGCGACAGGACCGGGCGGCCGCCTTCCAGCGTGCCGGTCAGCGCGTCCAGCATCCCCGCGGCGATGTGCGGCACGCCCGCAAGGATAAACAGATTGCCGACGCGCAGTCCCGGTGCGCCGGACATCCGGTTCGGGATCAGTGCCGCGCCCTGCGGCGCCCGCGCCATGCGCATCCGCGCCTCGGTCAGCCCGCCGCGGCTGGCATAATAGCCCTCGAGCATCGCGCGGGCTTCCGCATGGATCTCCACCGGCACGCCCAGTGCCGCGGCGATCGCATCGACGGTGATGTCGTCATGGGTCGGCCCGATGCCGCCGGTGGTGAAGCAGTAATCATTGCGCAGACGCAGCGCGTTTACCGCCTCGACGATCGCCGCCTGCACATCGGGCACCACCCGCACCTCGGCGAGGCGGATGCCCTGCACATTGAGCCAGCTGGCGAGTTGCGCGACGTTTCGGTCCTGCGTCCGGCCCGAAAGGATTTCGTCGCCGATCACCACCAGGGCCGCTGTCCAGATCCGCTCTTGCATGTGCACTGCGCTACGCCCTCGCAAAGCGGCGTGCAAATGCCTATATTGCCATGATGACCGAATATGTGACCGTCACAGCGGACATGCCGCTGGCTCGCAGCCATGCGATCAAGCTCCATGGCCCCGAAGGGTTCGAAGGGATGCGCCGCGCCGGCCGTCTCGCGGCGGAGATTCTGGATGCGCTGGTGCCGCATGTCGTGCCGGGCGTCACGACGCAGGAGCTGGACGACATCGTCCGCAAGATGGCGATCGATGGCGGCGGCGTGCCCGCGACCTTGGGCTATCGCGGCTATACGCATAGCTGCTGCATCTCGATCAACCATGTCGTCTGCCACGGTATCCCGAGCGACCGCGCGCTGAAGGATGGCGATATCGTCAATATCGACGTGACGCCGCTCGTCGATGGTTGGCACGGCGACACCAGTCGCATGTTCCTCGTGGGCGACGTGCCGATCAAGGCGCGCCGGCTCGTTGACGTCACCTATGAATGCCTGATGCTCGGCATTGAACAGGCGAAGCCCGGCAATCACCTCGGCGACATCAGCCACGCTATCCAGCGCCATGCCGAAAAGCACCGCTATGGCGTGGTGCGCGATTTCTGCGGGCACGGCGTGGGGCGCATGTTCCATGACGCGCCGGAAGTGGTGCATGTCGGCCGGCCGGGCACCGGGCCGGAACTGAAGCCCGGCATGTTCTTCACCATTGAACCGATGATCAACACCGGCCGGCCGGACGTGAAGCTGCTCGACGATGGCTGGACGGCGGTGACGCGCGATCGATCGCTTTCGGCGCAGTTCGAACACTCGATCGGCATCACCGAAACCGGCTGCGAAATCTTTACTCTCAGCCCCAAGGGCCTGCACCAGCCGCCCTATTGAACACGCCACGAGCCTAAACTTCCTAAACTTAGCGGAGGCGGCGAGAGGGCGACCGCAACAATCTTGCGCTCTCCCGCAACTTCCGCTACCCGGCGGCCAGCATCAAGAGTCGGGCCGACGCCCGGCACCAACCTGCCCCGTGCAAGGTGGTGCCTCTGTCCATGGATGGAGGGATGTGGCCGAACCGGCAACACGGTGTTCAAGCCACGCTTTCGTCGGTCTGCCTCTCTGGTGATGGAACCAGTAACAAGGCAGGTAGCGCGTGAAGACGACCGACGTTCAGCAATTCGCCAGCGACAACTATGCCGGGATCTGCCCGGAAGCCTGGGCGGCAATGGAAGCCGCCAATCGCGGTCACGCCCCGGCCTATGGCGACGACAGCTGGACGCAGGCCGCCGCCGACGCCTTCCGCACGCTGTTCGAAACCGATTGCGAAGTGTTCTTCGCCTTCAACGGCACGGCGGCCAATTCTCTAGCCCTGGCAGCGCTCTGCCAGTCGTACCATAGCGTGATCTGCTCAGCCGCCGCCCATGTCGAGACCGACGAGTGCGGCGCACCGGAATTTTTCTCCAATGGCTCGAAGCTGCTGGTGGCGCAGAGCCAGGACGGCAAGCTGACGCCGGAAGCGGTGCGGGCCGTTGCCACCAGCCGCTCCGACATCCATTTCCCCAAGCCGCGCGTCGTGACGATCACCCAGCCCACCGAAACCGGGCAGGTCTACACGGTCGAGGAAGTGCGGGCGCTCTCCGGCGTCTGCCGCGAACTCGGGCTGAAGCTGCACATGGATGGCGCGCGCTTCGCCCATGCATGTGCCACCCTGGGCTGCGATCCGGCCGAGATCACCTGGCGGGCGGGCGTCGACGTGCTCTGCTTCGGCGGCACCAAGAACGGCATGGCGGTGGGCGAAGCCGTGCTCTTCTTCGATCGCACGCTGGCGCAGGATTTCGATTACCGTTGCAAGCAGGCGGGCCAGCTCGCCTCGAAAATGCGGTTCCTCGCCGCGCCGTGGGTTGGAATGCTGGAAAACGGCGCCTGGCTGCGCAATGCCGCCCACGCCAATGGCTGCGCCCAGCGACTGGCCGAACAGATCCAGGGTCTGTCCGGCATCGAGCTGATGTTCCCGGTGGAGGCGAACGGCGTGTTCGTGCGAGCGCCAGAGCCGGCGCTGGAGGCGCTGCGGGCGCGCGGCTGGCGCTTTTACACATTCATCGGCGGCGGCGCCCGCTTCATGTTCGCCTGGGACGCCGATCCGGCGCGGGTGGATCAGCTGGCAGACGACATCCGCGCGGTGAGCGGCACGACAGCCATGGCGGCCTGATGGAAAAGCCTCCCCCGGGATCCCGGGGGAGGGGAAACGCCGGTCAGCCGACGAACGCGCGCTCGATCACGAAATCGCCCGGCGCGTTGTTCGAGCCTTCCTTGAAGCCCTTGCCTTCGAGCAGCGCCGCAAAGTCGCGGATCATGTCCATCGATCCGCACAGCATCACGCGGTCGGTCTCCGGGTGCAGCACCGGGTCGCCGGGCACGCCCTCGAACAGCTTGCCGTTCTCCAGCAGCTCGCCGATGCGGCCACTGGTGTGGAACGGCTCGCGGGTCACCGTCGGCACATAATGGAACTGCGCGGCCGCCTGCTCGCCGATCAGCGGATCGTCGGCCAACTTTGCGGACAGTTCGTCGTGATAGGCAAGGTCGCTCACCCGGCGGACGCTGTGCACCGCCACCACCTGCTCGAACCGTTCATAGATTTCCGGATCACGTGCGACACTGAGGAATGGCGCGAGCCCGGTCCCCGTCGAGAGCAGGAACAGCCGGCGACCCGGCAGCAGTGCGTCGGCGACCAGCGTGCCGGTCGACTTCTTGCCGAGATAGATATCGTCACCCGGCACGATCTTCTGCAGCTTCGAGGTCAGCGGGCCGTCCTGCACCTTGATCGACAGAAATTCGAGCTCCTCCGCCCAAGACGGGCTGGCGACCGAATAGGCGCGCATCAGCGGCTTGTCGCCTTCGCCTTGCAGGCCAATCATCACGAACTCGCCCGAGCGGAAGCGGAAGCTGGCAGGCCGCTCGATCGCGAAGCTGAACAGATGCTCGTTCCAGTGGCGGACCCAGAGCACCTTGGCGGTGGCGAAAGCGGGATGTTCGGGCAGCAGCGCCGGCGCGCGCGTATCGACGGTCATGGTGGGAAGGATCCTCGTTCGAACTCTCTGAGCGACCGGGCGTCCCGCCAAGCGGCGCCGCGATCAGAAAACATGAAGGCGGCCCTCTGCCACCAGAAGCGCCCCGCGTCCAGAAAGGAGGACTTCAAGGCGCTAAACCCTGGCGGGCCGCACGCCTGTCGCAAAGCTGTCATCAAATGCTAAGACCGCGTTTACCAGCAGCTGCGTAGGTGGCGCGCGATGTCCACCCTGCCCGCGCATCCCCGCCGCCTTCTGGATTGGCTCACCCCCGCCGAGCGGAACCCGCCCTTCGTCGCGCTGGATGCGCCGCTCGCGCCTGCCATACGCCGCTTTCAGGATGAGCCCGACCTGCGCCTGCTGCCGGTGCTGGACGCCCTTCACAAGCCGATCGGCGCGATCTTCGAGAAGGACGTCCGCCGCCTGCTGCTCAACCCGTTCGGCCATGCGCTGCTGCGCAATCCCGCCTATGGGCGGCGGATCGAAACCTTGATCCGGCCCTGCCCCACGGCCGATCTGCACGTGCCGGCCCGCGCCGTGCTCGATAGCTATGCCGCCGAGAACGGCCAGGAAGGTATGATCCTGACCAGCAATGGCCGGCTGTTCGCGGTGATCAGCAATCGCAGGCTGATCCGGCTCGCGGCCGAGGAGCAGTTGCAGGACGCTGAGCGCCAGATGGCGCGGGCGCGGCGCATTGAAACGGCAAGCGAGCGGATTGAGGCCGAAGTCGCCGCGTTGGCGGAGCAGTTGCGCAGTCTCGCCGGCACGCTGCGAAACGGTGCCACCGCAACCGCCGAACGCGCGGCGATCAACAGCGCCGCCGCCACGGCGCTTGCGGCAGAGGTCGCCCAGCGGCGCGACAATCTTGCGGCGATCGGGCGGGAGACGGATGCGCTGGCTGCCACGCTCGACGCCATCGGCCGCGACACCGCGACGGCACGTGCCGCGACGGTGGAGGCCGTGCAGCGCGTGGACGACAGCCGCACCCGCATCGCTGAGCTGGGCAGCTTTGCCGAGACGATCGGCACCGTCACCGCCGTGATCCGCGGCATCGCGTCTCAAGTGAACCTGCTCGCATTGAATGCCGCCATCGAAGCGGCGCGTGCCGGCCCGGCCGGAGCCGGCTTCACCGTGGTGGCGAACGAAGTGAAGCTGCTCGCAGGCCAAGCGGGGCGAGCAGCGCAAAGCGTGAGTGGGCAGGTCGAGGCAATCCGCGCCGCCGTGGAACGGGTAAGCGCAAATCAGGAGCGGGTGGAAGCCGCCATTGCGGCCATTGCCGGCATGACCCACAATGTCGAACATGCGGTACGCGAGCAGCATCTCGCGACCCACAGAATCGCGCTAAACGTCGGCGACAGTGTGGAAAGCACCCATTCAGTGCAGAACGATATTGAGCAGGTGGGGGCCTCCGCTAGCGCCGCCGCCGACAACGCTGCCCACATCGCCGATCTGTCGATCGACTTGCTGGTTGGCGCGGAGCAGCTCTCCGCGGGCGTCGATCGTTTCGTGTCCGAGCTACATGCCAGCTGAACAAGCAGCAACTGCTCAATTCTTAGGCACGATTCCACCTCCGTAACCGTTCGGCGCGTGCGATGCTCTAGCTACTCCCGTTCTGGCACGTGGGTTGCTAAACACCCAGGAATCACACCTACTGCGGCTCGACACCCGCTGGCCTGGGGGAAGAAGTGAAGAAGATCGAAGCCATCATCAAACCGTTCAAGCTCGACGAAGTGAAGGAAGCGCTGCACGAAGTGGGCGTTTCCGGCATCACCGTTACCGAGGCGAAGGGCTTCGGGCGGCAGAAGGGCCATACCGAGCTGTACCGCGGTGCCGAGTATGTCGTTGATTTCCTGCCCAAGGTGAAACTGGAAGTGGTGGTGGAAGACGGCCTGGCCGAGCGCGTGGTCGAAGCCATCGCCGCTGCCGCGCAGACTGGGCGCATCGGGGACGGTAAGATTTTCGTCATCCCGGTGGAGACTGCGCTTCGGATCCGCACGGGCGAACGCAACGAAAACGCCGTTTGACGACGCGCAACGCCACGTCGATTGTGCGCGCGCGAAAAGAAATTTAATTGCCCGATTCGTTGGGCACACGAAAGAGAGCGAAAGGGCTTAGAACGATGGCGAATTCGGCCAGTGACATTCTGAAGATGGTGAAGGATCAGGAGATCGAGTGGATCGACCTGCGCTTCACCGACCCCAAGGGCAAGTGGCAGCACCTGACTATGGTCGCGTCAGTCCTCGGCGAGGACGAGCTGACCGATGGCCTGATGTTCGACGGCTCGTCGATCGAAGGCTGGAAGGCGATCAACGAGTCCGACATGATCCTGAAGCCGGATCTGGACGCCGTCTGGGTCGATCCGTTCTCGGCCACCCCGATGCTGATCCTGGTGTGCGATATCGTCGAGCCCTCGACCGGCGAGCTCTATGCCCGCGATCCGCGCTCGACCGCGAAGCGCGCCGAGGCGTATCTGAAGACTACCGGCATCGGCGACACCATCTATGTCGGCCCGGAAGCCGAGTTCTTCATGTTCGACGACGTCCGGTTCGAGAACAGCTACTCGACCAGCTACTACAAGATCGACGACATCGAACTGCCGGGAAATACGGGCCGCGAGTATGAAGCCGGCAATCTCGGCCACCGTCCGCGCGCCAAGGGCGGCTATTTCCCCGTCGCGCCGGTCGACAGCGCCGTCGACATCCGCGGCGAGATGGTTTCGACCATGCTCGAAATGGGCCTGCCGTGCGACAAGCACCACCACGAAGTCGCGGCAGCGCAGCACGAACTGGGCCTGACCTTCGGCACGCTCGTGACCACCGCCGATCGCATGCAGATCTACAAGTATGTCGTGCACCAGGTAGCGCAAGCCTATGGCAAGACCGCGACCTTCATGCCGAAGCCGATCAAGGAAGATAACGGCTCGGGCATGCACACCCACATGTCGATCTGGGAAAAGGGCCAGCCCCTGTTCGCCGGCAACGGCTATGCAGGCCTGTCCGAGACCTGCCTTTACTTCATCGGCGGCGTGATCAAGCACGCCAAGGCGCTCAACGCCTTCACCAACCCGTCGACCAACAGCTACAAGCGCCTGGTCCCGGGCTATGAGGCGCCGGTGCTGCTCGCCTATTCGAGCCGCAACCGCTCGGCCTCGTGCCGCATCCCGTACGGCACGGGCAGCAAGGCGAAGCGCGTCGAGTTCCGCTTCCCGGACGCGCTGGCTAACCCGTATCTCTGCTACTCGGCGCTGCTGATGGCCGGCCTGGACGGCATCCAGAACAAGATCCACCCGGGCGACCCGATGGACAAGAACCTGTACGATCTGCCGCCGGCCGAGCTGGCCGAAGTGCCGACCGTGTGCGGTTCGCTCCGCGAGGCGCTGGACAGCCTGGAAGCCGATTTCGACTTCCTGCTGAAGGGCGACGTGTTCTCGAAGGACCAGATCGAGGCCTATATCGAGATCAAGCGCGCCGACGTGGCCCGTTGGGAAATGACCCCGAGCCCGGTCGAGTACGACATGTACTATTCGAGCTGATCCTCGCCGGATCGGTTTCAAGGAAGGGGCGTCCGGAGCGATCCGGGCGCCTTTTTCTATGCCACCGGCCAGCCTCGAAAACTATGCGCGAGGGTCATGCAACCGGGTACGGACCCGCACCCCGATAAGCATAGACGGCTGCGGGCTTCGGTGCTCCCGTTTCCGCCACCTGGTAGCGCGCCAAGAAAGTGAGCCGATCGCGCGGCAGCGGCGATCGGCCGGGATCGCCGACCAACACTTCAATGCCGGAAGCGACGCATCCGTCGAGAAAGGGAACCACACGCGCGGCGACATCGGGCGCGTAGAACAGGTCGCCGGCCAGGATCACGTCGACCGCCGGCGACGGTGCGTTCATCACATCTCCGACAATGTCTTCAAGTATCACGCCGTTCAGCGTCGCGTTCAATGCGATCGCCGCGCGGCCATGCGCGTCGACCTCGGACGCTGCGACGCCGGCAGCACCCATGCGCGCGGCGACGATCGCCACCAGCCCGGATCCCGCGCCCAGATCGAGCACCCGGCGGCCCGCGACAAGCGCCGGGCAGGCCTGCAGATGCTGGGCCAGCGCCAGCCCCCCGGCCCACCAGAATGCCCAATAGGGAGGCGGCCCCTCCGCCGCCCACCGGCCGACGCCGCTGGACGGCCCGGCCTTATGCAAATGCACATCGACGATCCCCGGCACTGGCGTAACCGGCAGGTGCGCACGGATGAAGCTTTGCGCATGGCTCACAACGCGCGCCCCAGCCAGGCCACACGTCCGATCACCTCATACGCCCCCATGGCGACAAAGCGCGGCGGATAGGCTGGGTTGTCGCTGACCATGTCGATCCCGCCCACCGCCGAACGCACCCGCTTCACGACCAGCGCCTCCTCCACCCGCAGCACGAAAATGCCGCGCGAATCGATGCGCCGCTTGTCGCGATCGACCAGGATTTCATCGCCGTCGCCCAGTGTCGGCAGCATGGAATCACCGGTAACCCGGATCATGGACGCCGCCTCCGGCCGCACGCCGAGCTGTCGCAGCAACAAGGGTGGGAAGGGAAAGGGCTGGCGCGCCGCCTCCTCGCCCGCAAAGGCGCCGGCACCGGCCGCAGCGCGCACGTCCAGGCGCGGTACCGGGACTAAAATCGCCGGCGATGGACCGCCGAGCGCCGCCTCATCGACACCAAGATAGGCGGCGAGCCGCGCTCGGTCGCGCTCGCTCAGCTCGCGCGGAGAACCGCGATGCAGATATTGATGGAGATAGGCCGCATTGCGCCCGAGCACACGCGAAAGTTCGGACAGGCTGAGCCCCCGTTCGGCAATCAGCCCCGCCAGAGCGACACGTTGAAAATCTCCATTCATAGCCTCTTTCCTACACATAGGATTTTTCCTAGGCAAGGTTCGCGATGAGAACAAATAGGGATCATCACGAGTCGAACGTGGAGGAGGACTGGATGTCAGTGCATCAGGAAGTTGAAACATTCCTGCAGAGTACACGAATGTCAGCGGCCCGCTTCGGCCGCTTGGCGGCGGGCGATCCGCGACTGGTGTACGATATGCGGCTCGGCCGGAGGCCAGGCGCGGACCTTTCGGCGCGGCTGCGCGCCTTCATCGCCGCGCAGGCATGCGGCCGGGGAGCGGCACGATGAGCGGGCGGCGCGATCTGGGCACGCGAATGGAGCGTGTCCTGCAAAAGGCAGCGTACGCTGCCGGATGCCCGCTCACGATCCTAACTGCCAAATGGGTGCGATGGTCCAGTGCAAGCTTCGACGGCGCCCGACACCTGCTCACCATCGAGCTGGACGAGACGGCAGCATCCGCCGCGTGGCTCGATGCGCTACCGGAAGCGGATCTGCCCATCCCGGGTCATCTCGTCGCTGATCTGGTGATCGCTAGCCGCTCGACGAGCGGCGGCAGGATCACCGCCGCGGTGGAAGTGCTGACGGTGGAGGCTTGCTGATCCGGATGCTCAGCCCTGGCGGACCAGCGTACGCAAGGTGGCAAGCCCATCATCCAGCCTGCGATCAGTGCGGGTGCGATGATGCTGGTTACGCGGCGGCGTCGCCACCTCACGCCGGATGACGCCGCGATTCAGGCGATCGAGAAGCGCATGCGCCGCACTGTCCATCTCGCCGTCGATACTACCGGCGTTAGGCCTGCGGCGCGGTGCATCCACCGATGCCGCGTGCACCGCATGCAGGCCGGGAACGACCGGGGCGGCCCACCCTCCGGTGGAAGGCGCGGTGATTGCCCTGGGCGTAGCCGCACTGCCGTCGGAATCGCTCTGCGGCGCACCAGCAGCGCGGCGGCGAACCAGCAGGGTGGCGCCCCCCCCCGAACATGAGCCGAAAAGCCCTGCGGCGACGACGAGACCAAGTCGACCGAAATTGCCGGCTTGGGCCACACCGCCCGCCGACCAGACCTGCAACTTGGCGGATAATAGTTCGCCGGTGGCCGTCGCCGATACAGCGGCGGCTGCGATAACGGAGACACCGCCAAGCGTAACGGCGGCTATGGGTACGAGCGACAGCTTCATGCATTCACCCGATACGTGTGCGACCACGTGTTGTTCATGCCATCTTTATGGCAAGGTTTTCATACAGAATGTTGTAGCGCGCAACATTTACAATGGCGTTACGCCGCCCTTGCGTGTGCGTTTTCCTATATTTGTTGGCTAACAAGTTCAAAAGACGCAGGAAAAAATTTTTTCCTGCGTCGCCTGCCTATGTTGCCGAGTGTTACTGCGCAGCCTCGCTCCCACCATCGCCGGCACGAAGCCGGCGACGGCGAGTGGATATCTTCAGGCAGGCGCGGTCACGTCTTCCAGAGCAGCGATCACCGCCTGGTTGAAGGCAGGGATATCATCCGGCTTGCGGCTAGTGATCAGATTGCCGTCCTGCACCACCGCCTCATCGACGACATCGGCGCCGGCATTGGCAAGATCGGTGCGGATCGAAGGCCAGCCCGTCAACCGGCGGCCTGCGACCACGTCGGCTTCGGCCAGCAGCCAGGGCGCGTGGCAGATCGCCGCAACGACGCGGTTCGAGTCCATGAACGTCCGCACGATTTCGACGGCGCGGGTGTTCATCCGCAGCTTGTCCGGATTGCCGACGCCGCCGGGCAGCAGCAGCGCATCGAACTGTTCCAGATCCACCTGCTCCACCGTGGCGTCCGGGGTTATGCTCTTGCCCTTCTCGCCGGCCTTTTCGCCGGTGATGGGCGCCATCTTCAGCGAAGCGAGCGTTACCTGTGCGCCGGCATCAAGCAGCGCCTGGCGCGGGTCAAACAATTCTGATTCCTCGAAACCATCGGTGGCGATCATCAGTACGCGGGCATTCTTCAACTGCGCCATGGGGGCATCCTCTCTCGATCACTGGATGATCGGGCAACCCCCGCGCCCTTAGGCAGGTTCCGGAACGAATTGTTGCTGCGGCGCATTTTGCGCCCACGGAACAAGGAACTGCAATGGA
Source organism: Sphingomonas sp. HT-1 (assembly GCF_048568905.1). Lineage (GTDB taxonomy): Bacteria > Pseudomonadota > Alphaproteobacteria > Sphingomonadales > Sphingomonadaceae > Sphingomonas. Next base: position 1,629,734 of record NZ_CP183770.1, read on the forward strand.
CAGCGCCGACATCGTCTATGTCGATGATCATGAACCGGGCATCACACGGCGCAAGATGCGACATGGCTGGGGATATTTCGACGCGAACGGCGACCGCATCACCGACCGCGACGTAATTGAACGGCTGAACGCGATCGGGCTGCCGCCGGCCTATGTCGACGCCTGGTTCTGCCCCGACCCCAACGGCCATATCCAGGCCACCGGCTATGACGCGAAGGGGCGCAAGCAGTATCGCTATCATACCGGCTTTCGCGAAGCTCAGGAGGCGGCAAAATATGATCGCTGCGGCAACTTCGGCGAACGGCTGCCGCGCCTTCGCCGCAAGGTGGAAGCAGACCTGCGCCTGCGCGGACTGTGCCGCGAAAAGGCAATTGCAGCCGTGGTGCGGCTGCTCGATCTGGGCACCATCCGCATCGGCAACGAAGCCTATGCCCAGGAAAACAAGAGCTTTGGCGCTACGACGCTGCGCAAGCGCCACGCGGTGGTGAAAGGCGGAGTGCTGAAGCTGCAGTTCCGCGCCAAATCGGGCAAGCTGCGGATCATGACCGTTTCGGATCGTTCGCTCAGCAGCTTCGTCAAGCGTTGCCAGGATCTGCCGGGCCAGCATCTGTTTCGCTGGGTCGACACGGAAGGTGGTGCGCATCCCGTCACGTCCAGCGATGTCAACGCCTATATCCGCGATGCCATGGGTGACAATTTCACCGCCAAGCATTTCCGCACTTGGGGGGCAAGCGTAATCGCCTTTAAAACGCTGGCCCAGTCGGATGCCTATATCGGCCTGAAAACGTTGCTCGAGCCGGTTACCGAAGCGCTGGGCAACACGCCGGCCATCGCCCGAAAGTCCTATGTCCACCCGCGCCTGATCGATCTGGCACGCGACAAGCAGGCGCAGGCGCTGTTCCGCGCCGGCTTGCGCTTGCCGCGTACGACGCAGTACCTCGATCGCTACGAACGTGGCCTGATCGCTTTTCTGGAAAGCGATCCCGCCGAACAGCCAGCCAAGGCAGCCTGATCCCGACGATGCTGAACGCCAACAAATCCTCCCCCGCCCATCTCGAACGCCAGATCACGAGTTTTGTCGGCGATACGCCGGAATGGCTCGCCGAACATTGGCTGAGCATCCTGATCGCCACCGGCATTGCCGCCGGCATCGTGCTCCTGCTCCATACGCTCAGATCCTGGGGGATGCGGCTGTGCCGCAACAGCGAGAGCGGCGGCACGAACTGGTACACGATCCTTGGCCGCACCGTCGCCCGCACCGGCAATTTCTTTATTCTGATGACGGCGATCCGGCTGGTGGTAAACTATGCGCAGACGCCGGCGCTGCTGGACAAGACCGTCACCTTCCTGTTCACCGTGGCTGCAGCCTTCCAGGCCGCGATCTGGGTCCGCGAAGTCATTTTCGGGCTGATCGAGCATCGCACCCATGGCGACAAGCCCAGCGAGAGCCTGGCCAGCGCTATCGGCATCATCCGACTGCTGATTTCCATCGCGTTGTTCGCCATCGCGCTAGTGATGGTGCTGAGCAATGTGGGCGTGAACGTCACCGGCCTAGTCGCCGGTCTCGGCGTCGGCGGCATCGCCATCGGTCTGGCCGCGCAGGGCATCTTCGGCGATCTGATCGCGGCGCTGTCGATCCTGTTCGATCGCCCGTTCCGGGTGGGCGACAATATCAAGTTCGATCAGACCAGCGGCACGGTGGAAGGCATCGGCCTCAAATCCACTCGCGTCCGCTCATTCGACGGCGAGATGCACATCATCTCGAACCGGCAGCTGCTCGACAAGGAACTGCAGAACCTCTCCGATCGCACACGCATCCGCCTGCCGTTCAAGCTCGGCGTCGCATATGAGACGCCGCCCGACGTGCTGGATCGGCTGCCCGAGATTCTCAAAGACATCGTCGAGGCGAATGGCGCAACCGCGGTCCGCAACGGCTTTTCGGGATTTGGTGCGAGTTCGCTCGACTATGAGCTGATCGCCGAAGTGCATTCGTCCGACTGGAACATCGCCCACCCGACGCGGGACCGGATCGCGACGGGCATTCTACGCAAATTCGCTGAGGAGGGGATTTCCATCCCCTACCCCACTCAGACCAGCTTTACCGCAGCGCCCGATGGCAAGCTGATCCTGCCCTATCCGGATGTGCAGCCGGTACTGCGCGTCGACAAGGATCCGGGAGAGCGATAACCGCTCCCTCGTTTCAAATCCCCCCTTCGTCCAGGCTGAGCAGCGTCGCATTACCGCCGGCGCTGGTGGTATCCACCGACACCGCCCGCTCCGCGCAGAAGCGGTGCAGATAGTGCGGCCCGCCCGCCTTGGGGCCGGTGCCCGACAGGCCCTCGCCGCCAAAGGGCTGCGAGCCCACCACCGCGCCGATCATCGAACGGTTGATGTAGAGATTGCCGACCCGCGCCTCCGCTTCCACCAGCTCGGCCGAGCGGGCGATGCGGCTGTGCAGGCCCATGGTCAGGCCGAAGCCCTTGGCGTTGACCCGCGCCACCGTCTCGGCAAGCGTGCCCGCCTTCCAGGTGGCGACGTGGAGGATCGGGCCGAACCATTCGCGGGTCAGGTCCTCGGGCCGGTCGATGCGGATCATCGTCGGCGGCACGAACAGGCCGGTAGCCGGCACCGGCACGGTCTTGATCCACTGGGCCTTGGCGCTGTCACGATAGGCCATCAGCTTGTCATAGGCCGCCTGGTCGATCACCGGGCCGATATCGGTACGCGGATCGGCGGGATCGCCGAGGATCAGCAACTCCATCGCGCCGCGCAGCATCTCGATCACGCCCTCGGCGATCTCTTCCTGCAGCAGCAGCAGGCGCAGCGCCGAGCAGCGCTGCCCGGCCGAGCGGAAGGCCGAGGTGAGCACATCGGCCACCACCTGTTCGGGCAGCGCGGTGGAATCGACGATCATCGCGTTGATGCCGCCGGTTTCGGCGATCAGCGGCACCAGCGGGCGGTCTTCGCCCTCCAGCAGCGCGGCGGCGATCTTCTTGGCGGTCGGCGTAGAGCCGGTGAAGGCCACGCCGGCGATGCGCGGATCTGAGGTGAGCGCGGCGCCCACTTCCGGCCCGCCGGTCACCAGCACCAGCGCATTCTCCGGCACGCCCGCCTGATGGGCCAGGCGCACCGCCGCACGGGCGATCTCCGGCGTCTGCGGGGCGGGCTTGGCGACGACGGCGTTGCCGGCGACCAGCGCCGCCGCGGTCTGGCCGAGGAAGATCGCCAGCGGGAAATTCCACGGCGCGATCGTCGCCCATACGCCGCGGCCTTCCATGCGCAGCTCGTTGCGCTCGCCCGTCGGCCCGGGCAGGGTGATCGGGGCAAGCCCGGTGCGCGCCTGGAGCGCGTAGTAACGGCAGAAATCGGCGGCCTCGCGGACCTCGCCGAGCGCATCGGGAATGGTCTTGAAGGCTTCCTTCACCGCTAGCGCCATCAGCTCGATGCGGTTTTCCTCGAGCAGGTCGGCGAGGCGCTCCAGCACCGCCGCACGGGTGGCGAGCGGCGTCGCGGACCATGCCGGGAAGGCGATCGAGGCGCGATCGATGGCCGCCCTTACATCGGGTGCCGCGTTGGGGGTGACACTGGGCAGCGGCTTGGCTGCAATCGCTGCTGCCGTCTCCGCCAGGACGGTCCGCTCGGCCAGATCGATCCCGCCGCTGTTCTTCCACGCCCCGAACAATTCCACCGGCAGCGGGATGCTCGGATGCCGCGTGCCGCCGACCGCAGCGATCTTATCCACCGGATCGGCGAGCAGTTCCTCCTCGCTCAGTTGCTCGTCGGCAAGCTGGTGAACGAAGCTGGAATTCGCGCCATTTTCGAGCAGGCGGCGGACGAGATAGGCGAGCAGGTCGCGATGCCCGCCCACCGGCGCGTAGATACGGCAGTGATAGCCCTGTTCGTTGACGAGGCGCTCGTACAGCCCCTCGCCCATGCCGTGCAGCCGCTGGAATTCGAAGTCACGGCTGTCACCGGCCCAGTCGAGGATCGTCGCAACGGTCAGCGCATTGTGGCTGGCAAAGGCCGGCACGATGTTCTTCGCCGCCAGCATGTCGCGCGCGCAGGCGAGGTACGACACGTCGGTCGCCGCCTTGCGCGTGAACAGCGGATAGTCGGGCAGGCCCTCCACCTGCGTGCGCTTGATCTCGCTGTCCCAATAGGCGCCCTTGACCAGCCGGACATGCATCGGTCGGCCGAGATCGTCGGCCCAGCCGATCACCGCGCGGGCGCGCTTGCCATAGGCCTGGACCGCCATGCCGAAGCCGCTCCAGCCCTTCAGCTCGGGCCGGCGCGCGACCGAACCGATGATGTCGAGGCTCATCTCCAGCCGCTCGCTCTCCTCGGCGTCGACGGTGAGCGGGATGCCCTGTGCCGCCGATTCCGAGGCGAGCTGGGCCAGCATGTCGGTCAGCTCGGGCACGCAGCGGTCGTACTGCGCGACTTCGTAGCGCGGGTGGAGGGCGGAGAGCTTGACCGAGATCGAATGGCCCGCCTTGGGATCGCGGCCGACCGCGCGGATCGCCTCGAAATAGGCCTGGAAATAGCGTTCGGCATCAGCCTTGGTGCGTGCCGCTTCGCCCAGCATGTCGAAGCTGGCGGTGAAGCCCTTGTTCTCGGGCTTCTTCATGCGCTTCATCGCCTCGTCGATGGTGCGGCCCATCACGAAGACTTCGCCCATCCGCTTCATCGCGGCACCCACCGCCTGGCGGACGAAGGGCTCGCCCGCGCGCGAGATCAACCGGCGAAGCGCCCCGGTCTTCTCGTCGCCGACCAGCGCGCGGCCGAGCATCAGGCCCCAGGTGGCGGAATTGACCAGCACTGAGTTCGATTTGCCCGAATGCGCCTTCCAGTCGGCATCGCCGATCTTGTCGGCGATCAGCAGGTCGGCGGTCTCGGGATCCGGCACGCGCAGGAACGCCTCGGCCAGGCTGAGCAGCGCGACGCCTTCGGACGAATTCAGCCGATATTCCTGGAGGAACTGGTTCACCCAGCCGCGGGTCTGCGCCGCGCGCAGGTCGGCCAGCAGCGCGAGGGCGTGATCCATCACCCGCTCGCGCGAATCAGGCGTGAGTCGCGCCCGTTCCAAAAGCGGTTTTAGAACATCCGGTTCGGCCGCACGGTGCAGCTTGGCCATCGTTTCACGGTGGTGTGACGGTACGGCAGTCGGCATTTTCCAGTTTCCGGTCGGCTAAAGCTTGCAGGGAGGCCGGTGGCCCCACTAGATATGGCGTGCCTATGAAAGATAATTACGCGAGAGGATAGTCTTGGCGGCGACCGTCACCCCGCACGCGATGGCCGAACGGATCGGCGCCGAGCATGTCTCGGACTGGGTGGAGGTCACCCAGGCGATGATCGACCAGTTCGCGGAAGCGACCGGCGACCACCAGTTCATCCATGTCGATCCGGTACGCGCGGGCGAAACGCCGTTCGGCGGCACGATCGCGCATGGTTTCCTGTCGCTCTCGCTGATGCCGATGCTCGCCGTCCGCACCGATGCGCCGGGGATCGAAGGCGCGCGGATGGGCGTGAACTATGGGGGGAACAAGGTGCGGTTCATCACCCCGGTGCGCTCGGGCAAGCGGGTGCGCGGGCGGTTCACGCTCAAGAAGTTCGTCGAGCGCCAGCCCGGCGTCTGGGAACAGGTGCAGGAATATCGGCTCGAGATCGAAGGCGAGGAGAAGCCGGCGGTGATCGCCGAGTGGATCGCGCTGATTTACGTCTAAATTCCCCTCCCGCTTGCGGGAGGGGTTAGGGGAGGGGCTGGTCTAGCCTCGAAACAACGGAACCGGAGGGGCCCAACCCCTCCCCCAGCCCCTCCTGCAAGCGGGAGGGGAGCGAAGAAGGAAGGACAGGAAATGCGCTCCGCAGTCATCGTTTCCACCGCCCGCACGGGCATCGGCCGGGCCTATCGCGGGGCGTTCAACGCCACGCCGGCGCCGACGCTGGGCGCGCACGCCATCCGCGCCGCGGTCGAGCGGGCGGGCATCGAGCCGGGCCAGGTCGACGACGTCGTGTTCGGCGCCGCGCTCCAGCAGGGCAGCCAGGCGCCCAACATCGCCCGCCTGGCATTGCTCCGCGCCGGGCTGCCGGTGGACGTGCCGGGCATGTCGATCGACCGGCAATGCGCCTCGGGCCTGATGGCGATCGCCACCGCGGCCAAGCAGATCGTCGTCGACAATATGGATATCACGCTGGGCGGCGGCGTGGAGTCGATCAGCCTCGTCCAGACCCCGCAGATGCGCGTCGAGCCCGACCGTGAGCTGATTGCGATGCACAACGACACCTATATGCCGATGCTCCAGACTGCCGAGGTGGTCGCCGCCCGCTACGGCATCGGCCGCGATGCGTGCGACGCCTATGCCTTCCAGTCGCAGCAGCGCACCGCCGCCGCGCAGGCCGCGGGCAAGTTCGACGACGAGATCGTGCCCGTCACCGCTACGATGAACCTGGTCAACAAGGAGACCAAGGAAGTCTCGCAGAAGGAAATCACGCTTTCCAAGGACGAGGGCAATCGCCCCGAGACGACGCTGGAGGGCCTGCAGGCGCTTCAGCCGGTGGTGCCGAACGGCACCGTCACCGCGGGCAATGCCAGCCAGCTGTCCGACGGTTCCTCGGCCGCGGTGCTGATGGAGGAGAAGCTTGCCGAGCAGCGCGGCCTCACCCCGCTGGGCCGCTATGTCGGCATGGCGGTGGCGGGCACCAAGCCCGACGAAATGGGCATTGGCCCGGTCTATGCGATCCCCAAGCTGCTCGAGCGCTTCAACCTTAAGATGGACGATATCGGCCTGTGGGAGCTGAACGAAGCGTTCGCGGTGCAGGTGCTCTACTGCCGCGACAAGCTGGGCATTCCTAACGAGCTGCTCAACGTCAACGGCGGCGCGATCTCGATCGGCCACCCCTATGGCATGTCGGGCGCGCGGATGACAGGCCATGCATTGATCGAAGGCAAGCGTCGCGGCGCGAAGTATGTCGTCGTCACCATGTGCATCGGCGGCGGCATGGGCGCAGCGGGTCTTTTCGAGACACTCTAAGGGCTTGACCGGAGGGTGCCCGCCACGGCACCCTCCCTTCCATGACGGCAGCAACCTACGCCGATGGCGTTTCGCTTCGCAGCGGACTCCGCGCATGCACACAGAGCTTCGTGCTCCGCGGCCGCGCAACGCGCAGCGAGCTTGCCAGCGCCCTGATCCTGATCGCCTTTGGCGAGGCCATGCTTCTCGTGCTGGTGCATTTCTTTCACCCGCCCACGGCCCTCGGATTACCCATCCTCTGGCGGCGCGTCGCCTTCGAGCAATCGCTGGCATTGCTGCTGCTCGTACCCTTGATAGGGCTGGGCGCGCGGCGCCTGCACGATGTGGGCTTGCCGGTGCTTCCCGGCGTCGTGCTGGCGCTGATCGTGCTGGCAGGCTGGCTCAATCGGCAGCAGGTGGCGATTGGGCTGCACGGGGGCCTACCCGTACTATCTTGGGCTGCACCGGTGGCATTGACGATCCTGGTGATCGCGCTTTTCTGGTCGCCGATGATTGGGACCAATCGCTTCGGTGCCGATCCGCGAGCCCGCTGAACCCGCAGAGCAACGACAAGCTATTGCTCTTTCAACATTGTTAGCGATACCCTGTCCCAAACGCCCGTTCGATAGGGCAGCAACAGGACGAGGAAGCAATGGGGGATGGCGTGGCGCTGGTGGCCGATATCGGCCGCCAATCGGTCCGGTTCGGCTTGACCGGAGGCGAGGAAGGCACTGATCCGCGCGAGCAGCAGCGCTTCTTCAACGCCGATCACCCTACGTTCACCAGCGCACTGATCACCTATCTCACCCGCGTCGGGCTGCGCGATGCACGCCTGCCGAGCGCATTGGCGGTGGCCGGCCCGGTGCGCGGCGATCTGATCAACCTTACCGGCAGCCGCTGGTATATCTCGTTGGCCGGGGTGGAAGCGGTGTTGCGCGAGCGCCCGATTGCGCTGAACGAATGCTCGGCAAATGCACTGGCGCTGACCCGGCTGCCGCAGGCGGCGTTCACGCCCCTGTCCGGTCCGCCGCCCAAGCCCCCGAGCCCGCAAGGCAATTATGCAGTGGTTGGGATCGGCACCGGGCTCGGCGTATCCGCCCTGATCGGTGCGGATGGGCGGCTGGTGCCCGTGCAGAGCGAAGCCGGCCACATCGCCTTTGCGCCGCAGACGGCGGAAGAGGAACGTTTCGCGGCCTTCTGCCGCAGTCGCGGCATGCTGGTGGAGGTGGAGACGCTACTCAGCGCCGGGGGTCTTCTCTTGGCATATGAGGCGCTGTCGGGCGGCAAAAGGCTGCGCGCGCCGGAAGACGTCACCCGCAATGTCGGGCGCGATCCGATCTGCACCGATGTCGTGCGGATGTTCGCCCAGCATCTCGGCGCCTTTGTGGGGGATCTCGCGTTGACGTTCGACGCGTGGGACGGCGTGTTCCTCACCGGCGCGATCGCTCGCGCGCTGCAGGTCGATCTGGCCGGTCCCTGTTTTCGCAAGCGCATGGAAGCGCGCATCGCCTTTCGCCGCCCGCTGTCGGAAGTCCCGGTGGCGCTGGTCAATCGCAACGACCTGGAGCTGATCGGCGCCGCCGCCGCCCTCCGGAACGCCTGAGCGGGCCTGCACGTTACCCGGCCAGATCCTAAGGAGACGATCATGGCCGACACCGTCGAACTGAAGAAGCATTTCTGGTCCAAGCTGGCGAGCAGCCCCTATATGATGGTGGGTCTGCAGGACGGACAGCACAGCGAACCGCTGACCGCACAACTGGACGAGGACCAGATCGACACGATCTTCTTCTTCATCGGCAAGGACAATCGCATGGCCAAGGGTGGCCCGGCGATGGCGCAGTTCGTCGCAAAGGGGCATGATTTCTTCGCGTGCCTGGCCGGCACCGCGCGGATCGACAACGACTTCGCGATGATCGACAAGCTGTGGGACAACCAGGTGGAAGCCTGGTTCCCCGGCGGCAAGCAGGATCCGAACCTCGCACTGCTGCGCCTAGACATCGAAGATGCCGAAATGTGGGAGACCGATATGTCGGTCACCGGCAAGCTGAAGATGCTGTTCGGCGGCAAGATCCGATCGGACGAAACCGGCAGCCACGCCAAGGTGGATACCACCGCAGAATCCTGATCCGCGATTGACCGGGCGGCGCCGCTGCGCGATCCAGGGCCATGGGCCCTTCCCTCGCGCACCGCGTCCGCACCGAAGCGCATGCCGTTTGGCTCGCGATCCGCGATCCGCGCACGCCCCTGGCTGCGCGGATCGTCGGCGTTTTAGTCGCGGCCTATGCGCTGTCGCCGATAGACCTGATCCCTGATTTCGTTCCCGTGCTCGGGCTGGTCGACGATGCGATTCTGATCCCGCTCGGCATCTGGCTATTCGAGAAGCTGATCCCGGCCGAGCAGTTCGCCGAGCATCGGATCGAGGCGGAAAAGGCAAGCGGGCGCCCCGTCAGCTGGGGCGGCATCGCCATTATTCTCGCGATTTGGGCGCTGCTCGCCTGGCTGGTGTGGAGCTGGCTCGTCACCCGCTACGATTGACGAGCCCGCCTAAGGGCTGCTGCTCAACCTGCGTGAGTCGCCATCCACTGCTCGACCACCGGCGCAATCCGGTTGCGCCACTTCGAACCGTTGAAAATGCCATAATGGCCCACGCCTTCGGCCAGGTGATACTGGCGATAGGCTTCCGGCAGGTTCTTCGCGCAGGTAAGCGCCGCCTTGGTCTGACCGATGCCGGAGATATCGTCGCGCTCGCCTTCGATTGCCAGCACGCCGATATCGGTGATCGCACCCGGATCGACCAGCCGGCCGCGATGCGTCATCGTTCCCTTAGGCAGAGCATGCGACTGGAACACGACGTCGATCGTCTGGAGGTAGAATTCGGCGGTCATGTCGCAGACCGAGCGATATTCCTCGTAGAACTTCATCGTCGCATCGGCGCTCTCGTCATCGCCCTGAACGAGGTGCTTGAACATTTCCCAATGCGAGATCAGGTGGTTGCCCAGGTTCATCGTCATGAAACCGGCGAGCTGCAGGAAACCCGGATACACTTTCCGCCCGGCGCCGGCATAGGTCATCGGGACGGTGGCGATCACGTTATGCTCGAACCAGGTGAACGGCCGCTCGGTCGCGAGCGTGTTGACGGCGGTGGGCGCCTCGCGCGTGTCGATCGGGCCGCCCATCATGGTCAGCGTGCGCGGACGGTTGGGATGCTTGTCGGCGCTCATCAGCGCCGCGGCCGCGTAGCAGGGCACGGAAGGCTGACAGACGGCGAGCATGTGCGGACGCGGATCGCCCTCCGCTCCGATATGCTCCAGGAACGCGATTAGATAGTCGATATAATCGTCGAGGTCGAACCGGCCCTCCGACGTCGGCACGAGTTTCGCGTCGCGCCAGTCGGTGATGTACACGTCCGCCACCGGCAGCATCCGCTCCACCGTGCCTCGCAGCAGCGTGGCATAGTGGCCGGACATCGGCGCGACGATCAGCAGCTTCGGGCCACCTTCCACGCCCTTGCGCACGAACCGCTTCAGCTGGCCGAACGGCTTGCGCAGCACCACTTCCTCCTGCACCTCCACCATTTGGCCGTCGATCACGGTCTGATCGAGCAGGAACCTGGGCTTGCCGCGCGGTGCCGAGGCATGCGCAAACACCTCCAGCGCAGAGGCGAGCACCGGTCCGCCCCCGAAATAGGCGAAGGGATTGGCAGGATTGTTGAGCAGGCCTGCGCCGAAATTGGCCAAAGCGCTCGCTCCGGCGAGCATGGAACGCTGAATCTCGTAGGCGTCGTACAGCATAGATTTCCTTCCCCGTGCCCCGATCCCTGCAGCGGGGGTTTGTTATGATCCATATAGACGGCGGCGTTGTGCGCCGCAATGTCGTACCAATGCGGAACCGAGACAGTCGCGGGTGGTTCCCCTGCCTCGCGAACCGCGCTACGCGCTCGCCATGGCCGATACGATCCCGCCGCCGGCGCCCCGCCGCAAGCTCAGCAGCCTGCTCGTCATCTGGCGTTTCACGCGCGGCTATCCGCTACAGATCGCCATCGCGACCGCAGCGCTGATCACGTCGTCGCTCGCGACGCTATGGATCCCGCGCACGTTCAAGCAAATCGTCGACAACGGCTTTTCCGCCGGTGCCGATACCAGCGAGATCGGCGTGTATTTCCAGGGTCTGCTGGCGGTGATCCTGGTGCTATCGATCGCGACAGCGGTGCGCTTCTACGCGGTATCGTGGGTGGCCGAGCGCACCGTGGCCGATCTCCGCGTCGCCGTGCACCGCAACCTGCTGCGCCTGCCGCCGAAATGGTTCGAGGAAAATCGCCCGTCCGAAATCGCATCGCGCCTTACATCGGATACGGCACTGGTCGAACAGGTGGTGGGATCGACCGTATCCACCGCGTTGCGCAACCTGCTCACGGGCATTGGCGGCGTAATCTACCTCTTCGTGCTTGCGCCGAAGATCGCCGCCTATCTGATCGTCGGCATGCCGCTCACCGTGCTTCCCATCGTGTGGTTGGGGGGGCGCGTGCGCCAATACTCGCGCACCAGCCAGGATCGCGTCGCCGATATCGGCGCAATCGCATCGGAAACGCTGGGCGCAATGCAGATCGTGCAGGCTTTCGGACAGGAGCCGCGCGAAGGGAAGCGATTCGAAGATGCGGTGACGCGCAGTTTCGCTGCGGCCAAACGGCGGTTCGCGCTGCGGGCAGTGATGACGGCGCTGGTGATCGGCCTGCTCTTCACCGCGATCACCCTGATCATGTGGGATGCGGTTGCCGGGGTCGCGGCCGGGCAGATCAGCGGGGGCGCGATCACCGCCTTCGTCATCACCGCTGGCCTGGTCACCGGCTCGTTCGGCGCGCTGACCGAGGTTTATGGGGATCTGCTGCGCGCGTCCGGCGCGGCCAGCAGGCTGGCGGAACTGCTCGCGCAGGAGCCGGATATCGCCGCGCCGGCCCGGCCCACGCCCCTGCCCCGCCCTGCCGAAGGCGCCATCGCATTCGATTGCGTTACCTTCCGCTACCCAACCCGTCCCGAAGTCTCGGCACTCCAGGACTTTTCGCTGTTCGTAGCGCCTGGCGAGACGGTTGCGGTGGTGGGCCCGTCGGGTGCGGGCAAGTCCACTCTCTTCCAGTTGCTGCAGCGTTTCTACGATCCTGAATCGGGCGAGATCCGGGTCGATGGAGTCGCCATTCCCAGCGCCGATCCCGCCGATGTCCGGGCCCGCATCGCGATGGTGCCGCAAGAGACGGTGATCTTCGCCGCCAGCGCTCGGGATAACCTTCGCTACGGCGACTGGAACGCTAGCGACGACGCCATCTGGGCGGCCGCCGAGGCGGCCAATGCCGCCAGCTTCCTTCGCGACCTGCCCGATGGGCTCGATACCTATCTGGGGGAAGGCGGAGCGCGGCTATCCGGCGGCCAGCGCCAGCGACTGGCCATCGCCCGCGCGCTGCTGCGCGACACGCCGATTCTTCTGCTCGACGAAGCGACCAGCGCTCTCGACGCGGAAAGCGAAAGGCTGGTGCAGGATGCGCTGGAACGGCTGATGCATGGGCGCACCACCTTGGTAATCGCCCACCGCCTCGCCACCGTGCGGGCGGCAGGCCGCATCATCGTGATGGATGCCGGCCGCATTGTGGAGACCGGCACCCATGCGGAGTTGGTCGCCAAGGGCGGGCTCTATGCCCGGCTGGCCGCGCTGCAGTTCCAGGAAAGCGCTTAAGCCGCGATCGCCCTGCGCGCCGCCACCCATTCGAGGAACGCCGCCGCCTCCAAAGGCCGCGCGAACCAATAGCCCTGCCCTTCCTCGCAGCCCATGGCGGCCAGAAGCTGCGCGGTCTCCTCCGTCTCCACGCCCTCCGCGACAACGCGACGGCCCAGCTTGTGGATCAGTCCCACCATCGTTTCGATCAGCACATGATCGGCGCCTCCGTCGGTGCCGAGGCAGCGGACGAACGCCTGATCGATCTTCACCACGTGCGCAGGCACCTGCTGCAGATAAGCAAGACTGCTGTGCCCGGTGCCAAAATCGTCGATCGCCAGCGCGACCCCCGCCGCCGCCAGTTCGCGCAGCATGGCCAGCGCCTTTTCGGGCTCGGCCATCACCGCACTCTCGGTAAGCTCGATTTCCAGCTGCTCGGGTCGCAACTGGCGTGCAAGCAACGCCAGTTGCACGCGCTGGATCAGGTCCGTCTCCATCAGATTGGCAGCCGAAAGGTTGATCGATAGCGTCAGGTTGATGCCTGCCGCCTGCCAGCGAACCAGTTGGTCGAGCGCCTGCTCCAGCACCCATTGCGTGATCGGCTGGGCCAATGCGGTTTGCTCGATGATCGGGATGAATTCGGCCGGCGATATGTCACCCAGCACGGGATGACGCCACCGCAGCAACGTTTCCGCCCCCACGCACGCGCCGGTGCGAAGGTCGATCCGCGGCTGGTACACGAGCCGCAGTTGATCTCCCGCCTCCAGCGCCGCGCCGAAATCCTGGAGAAGATCGTACCGCCGGCGCATCGCCTGATCGCGTTCGGCCGAATAAAGCGCGATGGCGCCATCGGTGCGGCGCGCGTCCTGCGCCGCGCTGATCGCTCCACGCAGAACGTCTTCCGACGAAACCTCACCCAAGCGGAACGGCCGCATGCCCACGGCCACACTGGTGACAAACCGCACGCTGGAAGTCGCCCGCATGGTTTCGAACGCCTGCTCGAGCAGCGGCTGATAGGTTTCGGGTTTCATATCGGGGGGCGAAAGGAACGCGAATTGGGTGGTGCCGATATGATAGGCGGTACGATCGGCGCCCAGCGCCGCCTGGATTGCGCGCGACGCTTCACGCACCATCTCGTCGACGCGCGGCGCGCCCATTGCGCTCACGATTTTGGCGATCTGGTCGTCGCGAGCAAGGTCGCCGACCACCGCGATCCGGGCTTGCCCCGGATAGTCCCGCGCCAGATCAATCAGATCGTCGCGAAACTGCGCGCGGGTCGGCAGGCCGCTGATGGGATCGATCCGTCCGAAAGCGTGCTGCAGTTCGATCTGCGTCATCACCATCGCCGCGAGATCGGCCAGCGCGCCGAGCTCCGCCTCGGTGGCATGGCGCGGCGCCATGCCTAGTACGCACAGCGCGCCCAGCCCATAGCCATCGCTGGTGATGAGTGGTGCGCCCGCATAGAAACGGGTGCCGGCCTGGGCGAGCAGGCTGTCGGCATAGCCGGGGTGCGTCGCGAAGTCCTCAATGATCACAAAGTCGCACGTCTCGGCGACTTCGGCGCAAGGCGCTTTGTGCCGCGGGATGCTGCAATGCTCGACACCCACCCGCGACTTGAACCATTGCCGGTCCCTGTCGGTCAGCGATACCGCCGCCACCGGCAGGCCGAAAATCTGTGCCGCCATTCGCGTAATGCGGTCGAAATGCTCGCTCGGCGGCGTGTCCAGCAGTTTCAGCTGGTGCAGCGTGTCCAGCCGGGCGGCTTCGCGATAATCCTGCACAATCGTTTCCCTTCACCTTTCATTATAGAGGCGGGCGGAAACGATTTTCCCAAAACCAGCGGGGATTGCGCTATTGTCCGGTGATGCTCTTCGCCAAGGCCTCGGCGACCTTGATGCCGTCGATCGCCGCCGAAAGGATGCCGCCGGCATAACCCGCGCCTTCGCCAGCCGGGAACAGCCGCGGCGTGTTGAGGCTCTGCAGGTCCGGCCCGCGGGTGATCCGTAGCGGCGAGGAGGTGCGCGTCTCCACGCCGGTCATCACCGCCTCGGGATGGTCGTAGCGGGCGATCTGGCGGCCGAACACGGGCAGCGCCTCGCGGAACGCCTCGATCACGAAATCGGGCAGGCAAGCGGAGAGATCGGTGGGCGTGACCCCCGGCTTGTAGCTCGGTACCACCTGGCCCAGTGCGGTGGAGGGCCGCCCGGCGAGCAGGTCGCCGACCAGCTGCCCCGGCGCGTTGTAGTTGGAGCCGCCGGCGATAAAGGCCGCGTCCTCCCATTTCCGCTGCAACTCGATGCCCGCGAGCGGACCGCCCGGATAGTCGCGCGCGGGGTCGATCGCCACGACCAGCCCAGAATTGGCGTTGAACTCGGCACGCGAATACTGGCTCATGCCGTTGGTGACGACGCGGCCCTCCTCCGAGGTCGCCGCCACCACCCGGCCGCCCGGGCACATGCAGAAGCTGTAGACGGTGCGGCCATTGGCGCAGTGGTGCGACAGCGCATAGGCGGCGGCGCCCAGGTCCGGATGCTTGGCGCAGTTGCCGAAGCGCGCCTGGTCGATCCAGCTCTGCGGATGCTCGATCCGCACGCCGATCGAGAAAGGCTTGGCCTCCAGATGCACGCCCATGCGGTGAAGCATCTCGAAGGTCGGGCGCGCGCTGTGCCCCACCGCGAGGACGACGTGATCGGCCTCCAGGAAGCTGCCATCGTGCAGGTGCAGGCCGCGCATCTTGCGCTCGCCGTCGAGCTCGATCGCATCGACGCGCGTCTGCCAGCGATATTCGCCGCCCAGTTCCTCGATGGTGCGGCGCATGCTCTCCACCATCGAGACGAGGCGGAAGGTGCCGATGTGCGGATGCGCCTGCCACAGGATGTCGTCGGGCGCACCGGCCTTCACAAACTCCTCGAGCACCTTGCGGCCGAGGAAGCGCGGATCCTTCACCCGGCAATAGAGCTTGCCGTCCGAGAAAGTTCCTGCTCCGCCCTCGCCGAACTGGACGTTCGAGTCCGGGTTGAGCTCGGAGCGGCGCCACAGACCCCACGTGTCCTTGGTCCGCTCTCGCACGATCTTGCCGCGATCGACGATGATCGGGCGGAAACCCATCTGGGCGAGGATCAGGCCCGCGAACAGCCCGCACGGCCCTGCGCCGATCACCACTGGGCGCAACCCCTGCCACCCTTCGGGCGCATGGACCGGCGGGCGGTAGGTCATGTCCGGCGTGGGCCGCACATCCTTGTCACCGGCGAGGCGCGCCAGCACCTCGGCCTCGTCCGCCAGATCGACGTCGACCGTGTAGACCAGCAGGATCGCATTGCGTCGCCGGGCGTCATTGCCGCGCTTGAACACAGTAAACCCGCGCACCTCGGCCGGCGCCACGCCCAGCCGCAATGCGATCGCCGGGGCCAGTGCATCGGCGGGATGATCGAGCGGCAAGGAAAGTCCGGACAGGCGCAGCATCGAAACGTGGATTCCAGCAGATTTGGGGGTGAAGGTGCATCCCTTATACAAGGTAGCGTCGATGGGAACCCGTAACCCCGCCCGTCCTCCCGGCGAAAGCCGGAATCCATTGGGGTCTCCATCCCGCCATTATCTGCGACCGAGCGGCGAATGGATCCCCGCTTTCGCCGGGAGGACGGCGTGGAAAGCGAGTCCCCGCAACGCCATGTGCTATTAGCGTCAGTCCGTCCTCCGGCAAACCGCAGATCGGTGCGTACCGTTCAGTCGCGCGCCAGCGAGTCGCGCAGCGCCTGCGCCTCGCGGTTGAGTGCCGCCAGCCGCTCCAGCGCCATGTCGGTCTTCTCCACAAGCGCCTCGCCCAGGCAGCCGCATTCCTCGCGGATCGCCTGGCCCTGGTCGGAGAGAAACACCTGCACCTGGCGTTCGTCCTCCGGGTTGCGCTTGCGCTCGACCAGCCCGGCCGCCTCCAGTCGCTTCACCAGCGGCGTGATCGTGCTGGATTCGAGCGCCAGCCGCTCGGCAATTGCGCCCACTGTGCGGCCGTCCTTCTCCCACAGCGCATGGAGCACCAGATATTGCGGATAGGTGATCCCCAGCCGGTCGAGGATCGGCTTGTAGACGCGCGTGATCGCCATGCTCGCGCCGTAGAGCGAGAAGCAGAGCTGGCTGTCGAGCGGAAGCGGCGCAGGCATGGGCAGAAACTCCTCTCCGCCGACCATGGCGGTACAAAACGCATATCGCGATAAATAATCTCTGGACAAGAGGTTCAGCATCGCCTATCCGCCGATTATCGCGATAACGGTTATCGCGGGAATTAAGGGAGACACACGATGTCGGTCGATGTGAAGTACACCACCAAGGCGACGGCAACCGGCGGTCGCGACGGCAGCGCGCGTTCGGAAGACGGCGTGCTGGAAGTCAAACTCTCGACCCCGAAAGAACTTGGTGGCGCCGGCGGCGACGGCACCAACCCGGAACAGCTGTTCGCGGCAGGCTATTCGGCCTGCTTCATCGGCGCGCTGAAGGCGGTCGGTGCGCAAATGAAGATCAAGGTTCCGGCGGACGTGACGGTCACTGCGACGGTGGGCATCGGCCCGCGTTCGGAAGGCGGCTTCGGCATCACCGCAGACCTGCTGGTCAACCTGCCCGGCCTCGACCGCGCGGAGGCGCAGAAGCTGGTCGACGCCGCGCACCAAGTTTGCCCCTATTCGAACGCGACCCGCGGCAACGTGGATGTCGGTCTGACGCTGGCCTGATGCTTGCGAGCCCTCTCCCTTCGGGGAGAGGGCCGTGTGCTTTATACGCGCATATCCAGCAGCGAACCCATCATCCGGTCCTCGGTCCGGATCACCGACAGGTTTGCGCGGAAGGAAAACAGCGCCTTGCGCTGTTCGACGTCTTCGCTCGCGAAGTCGATGTCGGGCGCCTCGATCATACCGTCTTCGTCGGCATCCTGCGATTCGGGATCGTAGCGCGGCCCCGTCCCGGGCACCGCCGGCACCGGCTTGGCGTTCACCCCGCCGGCCGCGGCCGCCGCCTGATAGATCGCGATCGGCTGGTAGGCGTGATTGACCGTCTTGCCGATCGCCGTAGCCGCCGTCACTGCCTTGGCGGTCTCGCCCGTCGTTTGGACGTTGGCGAGGTTTTGCGCGCTCGCGTTGACGCGCGCGACGCTGGCCTGAAGCCCCGTCAGGGCGATGTTGGTGGCGATCATGGCGCTACTCCGATGTACCATGATCGCAGTCATTCGTAATCGATCGGTGGACGAACATGGTGCATGCGCGGCTAACCCGATCGCCGCGCCGGGGTGGTCAGTTCAGGCCCCGGCTGCGCAGCAGCGCGTCCGGCGCGGGCATCCGCCCCCGGAACGCGATATAGCTTTCGGCTGGATCGCGCGTGTTGCCGCGTTCCAGCACCTCGCGGCGCAGCTTCGCCGCCATCGCCGGATCGAAGATGTCACCCGCCTCCTCGAAGGCCTGGAATCCGTCGGCGTCCATCACTTCCGCCCAGGTATAGGCATAATAGGCCGCCGCGTAGCCTCCGTCGAAGATGTGACTGAAATGCGCGAGGCGATGGCGCATCCCAACTTCGGGCGGCACGCCCAGCGCCTGCAGTTCCGCCGCCTCCCAGGTACGCGGATGGAAGTCGTCCGGCAGGCTGGTCAGCATGTGGAGCCGCATGTCGAGGATTGCGGAGGAAAGCTGCTGGACCGTCAGATAACCCTGGTTGAACGTGCGGGACTGGAGCAGCGCCTGCAGCATCGCGTCCGGCATGGGTTCTCCCGCGGCGTTGCGGGCATAGCGCCGCAAGGTCTCCGGCGCGACCACCCAATGCTCGTACACCTGGCTCGGGAACTCGACGAAATCCCGCGGCACGGCGGTGCCGGAAAGGCTGGGGTAGCGCACCTTGCTGAGCAGGCCGTGCAGGCCATGGCCAAATTCGTGGAACAGCGTTCGCGCTTCGTCCATCGAAATCAGCGCCGGCTGGCCCGGCGCGGGCGGCACGATATTCTGGTTGTTCACGACGATCGGCTGTTCGCCGAACAGATCGTTCTGGTCGCGCAGGCTGTTCATCCAGGCGCCGGGGCGCTTGGTCGGCCGCGCGAACCAGTCGGCATAGAACAGGCCGATTTTGCGCCCGTCGGCCTCGCGCAACTCCCACACACGCACGCCTTCCGCATAGACGGGCACGTCGGGCCGCGCATGGGCGGTGATGCCATAGAGCCGTTGGGTCGTGTCGAACAGCGCGGCGACCATCCCCTCCAGCGGCAGATATTGCTTCACCGCCGCCTCATCGAGGGCGAAGCGCTCCTTGCGCACCTGCTCGGCATAATAGCGCCAATCCCAGGGCTCCACCCTGGCGATGCCGTCCCGCGCCGCGCAGGCGGCGATATCGCGCAGCTCCTCTCCGGCGCGCGCCAGCGCCGGACGATAGACGCGCATCAGCAGCTCGGTCGCGGCGGCCGGCGTCTTCGCCATCCGGTTCTGTAGCACGAAGGCGGCATGGCTCTCCGCGCCGAGCAGCCTTGCCCGCTCGATCCGCAACGCGAGAAGCCGGGTAACAATCGCATTGGTATCATTCGCATTGCCATGATCGCCGCGCATCACGAAGGCGCGCCACACTTTCTCGCGCGCGTCGCGGTTCGGTGCAGCGGTCAGGAACGGCTCTGCAGCGGAACGGGTAGCGGGGAACAGGAAACTGCCGGAATGCCCAGCAGTCTCCGCGGCCATCGCCGCGGCGCTGCGCTGGTCCTCGGGCAGGCCCGTGACCTCGGTTGCAGACAGCAACACGCTGCCAGCCTTCTGGTCCGCAAGTAGCTTCTGACCGAAATCGACGCTCAGCGTCGCCATTTCCTCGTTGATTGCGGCGATGCGGGCGCGCTCGTCCGGGCCGAGCGCCGCGCCA
This sequence comes from Sphingomonas sp. HT-1, assembly GCF_048568905.1. Classification (GTDB taxonomy): domain Bacteria; phylum Pseudomonadota; class Alphaproteobacteria; order Sphingomonadales; family Sphingomonadaceae; genus Sphingomonas. Next base: position 1,649,311 of record NZ_CP183770.1, read on the forward strand.
GCGCGCACAAACCGCTCGTGCACCTCCTGCAACAGCCGCGCCTGTTCGGGCGTAAGGGTCAGGCCCGCGCGCGCGTTCCAAAGCGCACGGATCCGGCCGAACAGCTTCGGATCCAGCCATGTCTCGTTGGCGAGGCGAGTCAGCTTGGGGGTGACATGTTCTTCGATGCGCTGAATTGCGTCACTCGCGTCGGCGGAGGCCACATTGAAGAACGCGCTGGCGATGCGGCCAAGCAGTCGCCCCGCCCCCTCCATCGCCTCGATCGTGTTGGCGAAGCTCGGCGGAGCGGGGTCGTCTGCGATGCGGCGATAGCCGGCATGCGCTTCGGCGAGCGCCACGTCGAAGGCGGGCGCATACTGCTCCGGGCGGATACGGTCATAAGGCGGCACGCCATCGGGCGTCGTCCAGGTTTCGAGCAGCGGGTTGACGGTCTGATCGGCCGCCGAGCCAGGCGCCTGCGGCGCCGTCGCGTCGGGAAGTGGGGATGCCAGCATGGCGAGAGCAGTACAGGCAAGCAGCCGCGTTCGCACGACAAATCTCCCGCGCGGGCGGCGTGCGGAGTGAGCCGGCTGCCGGCCTCGCCTTCAGCGCACCAAGAAGGTCGCGTCCCCCTCCGGCCTGGCCAGCCCGATCGAACCGCTCCGATAGACCAGGCTGGCCCCTGGGCGATCCGCGGCATCGAACCGCACCTTGCCGCCTGGTCGGGCGCGTCGATCGGCACCAGCAGGATCGCGCCCCCGCGGGTCGCGATTGCCGTGCCCACCGCACCCGCCAGGAACAGGCGGCGATCGATGGTCATCTTCTCTCCCTTTAACAGGGGTATTTCAGCCAAACACGCAGCGCAACCGCGCGTACGAAAAGGCGAGCCGCGCCACGGCGCAGCCCGCCCTTTAGGATCTTGCCAGTCTTATGCTTCGATGTTGCGGCGGAACGTCTCCGGCAGAAAGAACACGCCGATCACCACCGTAACGGCGGCGACCACCACCGGATACCAAAGTCCATAATAGATGTTGCCCGTCGCCGCGACCATCGCGAACGCCGTGGTCGGCAGGAAGCCGCCGAACCAGCCATTGCCAATGTGATAGGGCAGCGACATCGAGGTATAGCGGATGCGGCTGGGGAACAGTTCGACCAGCATAGCCGCGATGGGGCCATACACCGCCGTGACCAGCAGCACGAAGAAGAACAGGATCGCTACCACCAACACGGTGTTCACCTGCGCCGGATCGGCCTTGGCCGGATAGCCGGCATCGGCGAGCCCGCCCTTCACCCGTCCCTGGAAGTCGGTAATCGCCGCCTTGCGGTCCGCGCCCGCCACCTGGGCGGGATTGGGCGCCACGAAGCTTACATCGCCGATCCGGATCTGCGCCACCGTTCCGGCAGGCGCCTCGATATTCTGATAGTTGATGCCGCCCTTGGCCAGATAGGACTTGGCGATGTCGCAGCTCGTCGCGTCGAACTTGTTGCGCCCGATCGGATCGAACTGGAACGAGCACTCCGCCGGATTTGCGATCACCGAAACCGGCGCCGTCGCCACCGCGCGGGCGAGCGCGGGATTGGCCGCGTTGGTGAGCATGCCGAACAGCGGGAAATAGGTAAGCGCCGCCACCGCGCATCCGGTGAGGATGATCGGCTTGCGCCCGATCTTGTCCGAAAGCCAGCCAAAGATGACGAAGAACGGCGTGCCGAGCGCAAGCGCGATGGCGATCAGGATATTGGCGGTGGCGCCATCCACCTTCAGCATCTTCTCCAGGAAGAAAAGCGCATAGAATTGGCCGGTGTACCAAACCACCGCTTGTCCGGCGACTGCGCCGATCAGCGCGATGATCACCCAGCGCAGATTGCCCCATTTGCCAAAAGCTTCGGTCAGCGGCGCCTTCGACGTGGTGCCCTCGTCCTTCATCTTCTGGAACACCGGGCTTTCGGAGAGCTGCAGCCGGATCCACATCGAAACGGCGAGCAGCACGATCGAGATCAGGAACGGCATGCGCCAGCCCCAGCTGGCGAACGCTGCCTCGCCCAGGACGGTGCGCAGGCCGATCACGACGAGCAGAGCGGCGAAGAGGCCAAGCGTGGCCGTCGTCTGGATCCAGCTGGTGTACAGGCCGCGCTTGTTGTCCGGGGCGTGCTCGGCAACGTAAGTTGCGGCGCCGCCATATTCGCCGCCCAGCGCGAGTCCCTGGATCAGCCGCAGCGCGACGAGAATGAACGGCGCTGCCACCCCGATCGTGGCATAGGCGGGGAGCAGACCCACCGCGAAGGTGGAAAGGCCCATCAGCCCCATGGTGACGAGGAAGGTGTTCTTGCGCCCGACCAGATCGCCGACCCGCCCGAACACGAGCGCCCCGAACGGTCGTACCGCAAACCCCGCCGCGAACGCCGCCAGCGCAAGGATGAAGCCCGTCGTCTCGTTCACACCCGAAAAGAACTGGGCCGAGATGTAGCTCGCCAACAGACCGTAGAGATAGAAATCATACCATTCGAACACCGTCCCCAGCGACGAAGCGGCGATGACGAGTTTCTCGTTCTGCGTCGCCCTGTGGTGCTTGGGAAGCCCGTCATCATATGCGGTCGCCATCATCCTCTCCCTTGTTAAAATCCGTATTTAAAGGCCATTTCGATGCGGTCGAGCGCACCACTGTCTCCCGACACGAGCTCACGCTGACCGTGGCGATACTCGATGCCGACATCCATCCCCTTCACCGGCGTCCAGAACAGATTGGCCGCCGCACTCCACGCCGCCTTGTTGGCAAGCAGCGTCACCGCCAACCTGTCAGGATATTGCGCTGTCTGATAGCTGCCGGTGAAGGTAGAACGCAGGTTATTGGTCCAGCCCAGCTTCAGCGCAGCGAAGGCGGCGAAATTGTCGATCCTGGCCATGCGGGTGGCCGTGCCGCCGAACAGCGCATCGGGCACATAGCCCAGTCCCAGATACCGGCCGATCCCCTGGCCATAGGTGGCCATGAACCGCACGTCGTGGCGCGTCCCGATCGGCACCCGCCCGGCGCCGGAGACGCCCCAGCCGACTGCGCTGTCGCCCACTCCGCCAACTTCCGCGTGCAGTTCGCGGGCGATGCCGGCGAGCGAAAAGTCGCCGAGCCGCGTCTTCCAGTTCACCCGCGCGACGAGGTCCGGCAGGCGCTCATGGTCGTTGTCCACCAGCGCCGCCGCCGAAGGCAGCGCGGTTTCAGTCTGCGGATTTTCGATCGCGATTTGGAAATTGCTGCCGCCGCGCAATGGCGTGGTGTAGCGGATCAGGCCCTGCCGATTGAACACCGTGCCTTCCAGCGGCCCGACGAAATCGGTGCTTTCGGGCAGCACCGCCACGTTCTGGAAGGTCGACCATTCCTGCCCGACGAGCCATCGGCCATATTCGATGAAGCCGCGCCGGAAGGTGGGTACATAGGGGTTTGTCGCGCGCTGAGCGCCCACCGGCGCAGTTGCCAGCGCGAAGTCGAACTCGATGTGCGTCTTGATGTCGGTGCCGTTCATGGGCGTGGTCGCGGTGACCGCCAAGCGCGTTTGTCGCGCCGAAAGCAGCATGTCGCGGCTCGAATAGCCGCCGCCGACCGGGATTTGCTGCGGCAGGTAGAATTCCTTGCCAAGTCCACCCGTCGGTATCTCGCCGTCATTATACCGTGTGGCGATGGCGTTCAGCCGTACGAAGCCGCTCAGCTTCACCGTCGATCCGCCCATGCGGAAGCCGTCGCGCGGGGGCGCCGTCTCCAGCGCAGCGACGCGCTTCTCGGTCGCCACGCTCGCCTGCGTCGCTGCAGCCACTGCCTGGCTGCTCTGTTCGGCAGCCGCGGCGGTGCGCACCTGTTCGGCACGCGCCGACCGGAGTTCGCCGCGCAGTTCGCTCACCGCCTGCTCCAATTCCCGCAGCCGCGCTTCGAGCGCCGCCTCGCGACTGCTCTGGGCGATGGCGGCCGCTGGCGACAGCCCAGCCGCTGCCGTGCCCGCCAGCAGCGCCAGCTTCCAACCTTGCATAATCCTCTCCCGGTCTTGCTCGGATCCCCCCAAGTCTTTCCGGAGCTTGCAACATCGCCGCGAGCCGGGTCCTCGCACCAGATAGACCTTGGTCGAACCTGCCGGGCCGCGATGTTCGACCTTTGGCCAAGGTGCGCCGCGCCGTGCGCTGCCTTACCGTTCCGGCAAAATGGGAGAGGCACTATGAGCACGATCACGCACAAGGTTCCGGCAGAATGGGCCGATCGCGCGTTCATCGACGCGGCCCGCTACGAAGCGCGCTATGCCCGCGCGGCCGGCGATCCCGACGGCTTCTGGCGCGAGGAGGCACAGCGGATCGACTGGATGCAGCCCTTCACCGTGGTGAAGAACACATCGTTCGACGAAGCCGATTTCGGCATCCGCTGGTTCGAGGATGGGATGCTCAACGTCTCGGCCAACTGCCTCGACCGGCATCTGGCCGAACGTGGCGACAGCCCGGCGATCCTGTGGGAAGCCGATGCGCCCGGCGTCACGCGCACGATCAGCTATCGCGAACTGCACGGTGAAGTATGCCGGATGGCGAACGTGCTGAAGGCGCTCGGGGTGCGCAAGGGCAGCCGCGTAACGCTCTACATGCCGATGATCCCCGAAGCCGCGATGGCGATGCTCGCTTGTGCGCGGATCGGCGCGATCCATTCGGTGGTGTTCGGCGGTTTTTCGCCCGACGCACTCGCCGGCCGTATCCAGGATTGCGACTCTACGCTGGTGATTACCGCCGATGAAGGGTTACGCGGCGGCAAGACGGTACCGCTCAAGGCCAATGTCGACGAGGCGCTCGCGCATTGCACCTCCGTGCAGAAGGTGCTGGTCGTGCGCCGCACCGGCAATCCGGCCGTGGCCATGCAGGCGGGGCGCGACCTGTGGTGGCACGACGCTCGCGAAACCGTGGATGCCGAATGCCCGCCCGAACCGATGAACGCCGAAGACCCGCTGTTCATCCTCTACACCTCCGGTTCCACCGGCAAGCCGAAGGGCGTGCTGCACACCAGCGGCGGCTATCTGGTCTGGGTGGCGATGACCCACCAATATGTGTTCGATTATCGCCCCGGCGACGTCTTCTGGTGCGCGGCGGACATCGGCTGGGTCACCGGGCACAGCTATGTCGTCTATGGCCCGCTGGCCAATGGCGCCACGACCGTGATGTTCGAAGGCGTGCCAAGCTGGCCCGACGCCAGCCGCTTCTGGCAGGTGTGCGATCGGTTTCAGGTCAACATCTTCTATGCCGCGCCCACGGCGTTGCGTGCGCTGATGCGGGAGGGCGACGACTATGTGACGCGCACCTCGCGCGCCTCGATCAAGCTGCTGGGATCGGTGGGCGAACCGATCAACCCGGAAGCCTGGGAATGGTATCACCGCGTCGTCGGTGAGGGGCGCTGCCCGATCGTCGATACCTGGTGGCAGACTGAAACGGGCGGCGCGATGATCACCCCGCTGCCTGGCGCCACCGATCTCAAGCCCGGCAGCGCCAGCAAGCCGATGTTCGGCGTGCTGCCGCAGATCGTCGACAATGACGGCACCGTGCTGGAAGGCGCTACCGAAGGCTGTCTGGTCCTCACCGACAGCTGGCCTGGGCAGATGCGCACCGTTTGGGGCGATCACGAACGCTTCTTCCAGACCTATTTCACCACCTTCCCCGGGAAATACTTCACCGGCGACGGCTGCCGGCGGGACGCGGACGGCTATTACTGGATCACCGGGCGTATCGACGATGTGATCAACGTCTCTGGCCATCGCATGGGCACAGCGGAGGTCGAAAGCGCGCTCGTCGCGCATGCCCGGGTGGCCGAGGCGGCGGTGGTCGGCATGCCCCATGCGATCAAGGGCCAGGGCATCTACGCCTATGTCACGCTGAATGCCGGCGAAGCGGAAAGCGAAACCCTGCGGCGCGAGCTGGTGCAATGGGTGCGCCACGAGATCGGCCCGATCGCGACGCCGGACGTGATCCAGTTCGCCCCTGCCCTGCCCAAGACGCGGAGCGGCAAGATCATGCGCCGCATCCTGCGCAAGATCGCCGAGGGCGAGATCGGCAGTCTGGGCGACACCTCGACGCTCGCGGATCCCTCCGTAGTCGACAACCTGCTGGAGAATAGGCCACTAGTGGCGGCGTGATGCCGACGATCCTGATAGCCGACGACCACCCGCTGTTCCGCCAGGCGCTCGTCCTGGCGGCCAGCCGCGTGCGGCCGGATGCGCGGATCGTCGAGGCAGGCACGCTCGGCCGCGCAGTGGAAGCGGCAGTGGCCGCCGAGGATCTGGCGCTGATCCTGCTGGACCTGCAGATGCCCGGCGCCGTCGGCTATTCCGGCGTGGCGTTGCTCCATGCCGAACGGCCCGCGGTGCCGATCCTCGTCATCTCCAGTGCCAGCGAAGGCGACGCAGCGCAGCAGGTCCGCGCCTTTGGAGCGGTAGGCTTCATCGGCAAGGGCGCCGATCTCTCCGCGATCGAAGTGGCAATCACGCGCGCGCTGGCCGGCGAGACGATCGCCGCCCGGCCGGACCCGGAGCTCGATCCGGTCGCGGGACAAGTCGCCAGCCTCTCGCCGATGCAGCTCAAGGTCCTGCTGGGCGTGCTTGCGGGACGACTGAACAAGCAGATCGCCTTCGATCTCGGCATCAGCGAAGCGACGGTGAAGGCGCACATGACCGGCATTCTGCGCAAGCTGGACGTGCAGAACCGAACCCAGGCGGTGCTCGCCGCGCGCGCACTCGGCCTCGGCGGCCCGGCCTGACGACACGAGACCAGCGCAACACCAAAAGCCATCCAAACCCAGTCCAAAACGCTCGACATGGGCTCCGCCGCGGCTAAGGTGCCGCGATGCGTGCCATCATCCTCCCCCTCGCCCTCAGCCTCGTCGCTCCCCTCGCTGCCGCTGCGCCGCCGCCCGACCGCTCCGCCGCCGCGCCGCTGGCCGCGATCGAAGCCTGGCTCGCCCGACCGGAAGCTACGCGTCGCCTCGACGATCCCGCGCTCGCCCGCCCCTTGTCCAAGGCCGAAGCGAGCCGCGCCCTGGCGCTGCTCGCTGCCGCACGAACCCGGGTAGTCGCAGCTGCCGAGGGCAACGCGATGGCCGCTAAGCAGATCAGCATCGGCGGTAAGACGCTGAAATGGGAGAGCAAGACCTTTGGCGATGCCGCGCCCGGGCATCGCAGCCTGTGGATCTCGATGCATGGCGGCGGCAATGCCGAGCCGGCGGTGAACGACCAGCAATGGCGCAACCAGATCCGCCTATATACGCCTGCGGAGGGCGTCTACCTCGCCCCGCGCGCCCCCACCGACACCTGGAACCTGTGGCACGAAGGCCATATCGATCCGCTGTTCCAGCGACTGATCGATGCGCAGGTGGCGCTCAACGGCGTGGATCCCAACAAGGTCTACCTGATGGGCTATTCGGCCGGCGGCGACGGCGTGTGGCAGCTCGCGCCGCGCCTGGCAGATCGGTTTGCCGCAGCCGCGATGATGGCGGGCCACCCCAACGACGCGTCGCTGCTCGGGCTGCGCAATCTGCCCTTCGCCATCTTCATGGGCGGCGCCGACGCGGCCTATGGCCGCAACCGTCTCGCCGCCGACAAGAATGCCGAGCTGGACCGGCTGCACGCGGCCGATCCGGACGGATACGTTCATATGGCGCGCATTTATCCGGGCCTGCCGCACTGGATGGGCGGCAAGGATGCGGAAGCGCTGCCCTGGATGGCGGGCTTCACGCGCAACCCTTGGCCCCGCCGCATTGTGTGGCGGCAGGACGATGTGACGCACCCGCGCTTCTACTGGCTCGCGATCCCGGATGCGGCTGCAGCCCACCAAGGCGACATGATCACGGCGGATGTCGCCGGGCAGACGATCACGCTGAGCGGCACCGTGCCCGCCGGCACCACCTTGCGGCTGTCGGACCGCTTGGTCGACCTCGATCGCCCGGTGCGCGTGATCGTCAACGGCAAGCGGGCCTATGCGGGCAAGGTGGTGCGGACTGCCCGCACCATCCAGCAGTCGCTGCTCGAGCGACTGGACCCGGAATCGGCCGCCACGGCGCAACTCGTCCTGCGCTGAGCCACGCACCTATTCGGCCGCGAGCGCCCGCTCGGCTTCGGCCAGCCAGGCCAGCAGCGCCGCCGGCTGCACCGGCTTGGCAATCAGCGGAATGGACGCGGCGGCGGCGCGGGCCCGCGTCGCCTCCTCGGTGTCCGCTGTCACTAGCGCGGCGCGCAGGCCGGGCCGCGCTGCGCGTAGCTGGCCGATCAGGTCGATGCCGTCCGGTCCTTCCCCCAAATGGAAATCGACCAGTGCGACGTCCGTCTGTGCCACCGCCGCCATCGCCTCGGCGGCCGTGGCGGCAAGGTAGACGCGGTGGCCGGCGCGTTCCAGCAGCAGCCGCGCCGCCTCGCGGATCTCGTTCCGGTCATCCACCACCAGCACGTGCCGGGCGGCGACAGGTGGCAGCGCCGTGGCGGGGGGCAATGACGGCAATACGGACGGCGCTTCCGCGCGCGGCAGGGCGATGCTGAACATGCTGCCCCGATCGATACGCGAGCGCAGCCCGATCGTGCCTCCGATCAGCCGGGCACTGCGCTCCACAATCGCTAGGCCCAGCCCCACGCCGCTGGTGCCACTGGTGCCCAGCCGCTCGAACTCGCGGAAGATTGCCGCCTGCTTGTCTTCCGGAATGCCGGGGCCGGTATCGACGACGCAGATGCGCAGGCACGCACCGGCAGGCCGCACGCCCACCAGCACGCCACCGGTGCCGGTGTAGCGCACCGCGTTCGAGACGAAGTTCTGCACGATCGATCGGAGTAGCACCGGGTCCGCCAGCACGGCGCCGGCCGCCGGGCCCAGCCGCAACGCGAGTCCGGCTTCCTCGGCGATCGGGCGGAATGATGCGACCACATCGGCCAGCAGCGGTACGAGCGCCACGGGCTGGATCGCGGGCACGACACCACCGGCATCCAGCTTGGAGATGTCGAGCAGCGCGCGGAGCAGTTCTTCGGCCGCACCGATCGACTGCTCGACACGAGCGACGATCGGGGCATCGGGGCCGCTATGGTCCAGGGCCCCCGCGAACAGGCGGGCGGCATGCAGCGGCTGGAGCAGGTCGTGGCTGGCGGCGGCCAGGAAGCGGGTCTTGTCGCGCGTCGCCGCCGCAAGATCGGCGTTCAGCCGGCGCAGTGCGGCGGTGCGCTCCGCCACGCGCGTCTCCAGCTCGGCACGCGCCCGTTCCAGCCCGGCGCGCGCCTGCGCTTCGGCGGTAATGTCGGTGAAGCACATCACATAGCCGCCGCCCGGCATTGGCCCGCCCACGGTCTTGAGCACGCGCCCATCCCAACGCGTGCGTTCGAAGCTGTGCGAGGCGCCGCGCCGCAGATGGGCGAGCCGGCGGCTGACATGCGCCTCGATCTCGCCGGGGCCGCAATCGCCGCGTTCGGCGTTGAACCGGATTAGATCGGCCACCGGCGTGCCCACCCGCACCATGCCGGGGGGATAATCGAACAGTTCGATATAGCGGCTGTTCCAGGCGATCAGCCGCAGATCGTCGTCAATCACGCTCACGCCGGGGTCGATATTCTCCAGCGTCGCGGCGAGCAGCGATTTCGAGAATTGCAGGCTCTGCCCGCTGGCGTCGAGCATCCGGGCGACGTCCTCCGGCCCCAGCCGCTCGCCGGCCAGCGCCGATGCGACCAGCGCCCGTGCCGAAGGCGCGCCCACCACGCCCGCGATCAGCCGTTCCGCTCGCCGCGCCTCCGCCGCGCCCACTGGGGCGTCCGCCGCGCTGCCGGCGAAGGTGGTCGCCGCTCGCTCCTGTCCCACGAAACGACCGGTAAAGGCAATCAGCCCGGCCATGTCGTGCACCGTGCCCACCCGTTGGCGCAGCGGCAGGCGCGGCAGCGATGCGCCGATCCCGCGCGCCGAAAGCAGCGCGAACACCGCCAGATTGGCACCCAGGCTCCAGACCACGCCGTGCACCAGCGGCGACATCGCACCGATGCCCAGCAGGTGGCGCGGATCGATCGGGCTGCCGGCCAGCGCCGCCAGCAGCGCGGGCGGCAGGATCGGCGGCAGCGCCAGCGTGTAGAGCCAAAGCACCAGCCCCGTCGCCAGCGCCACGATCGCGGCAAGCGCATCGCCATGGCGCCGCTGCGCCGCGAGCAGCAGTAACGGCGCGAACTGCGCCATCGCTGCAAAGGCGATATGTCCGATCGAGGCGAGCCGGTAGTCGGCGGGTACCGCCTGCGCCCAGGCCAGCGCCATGCCGATCACAACCACCACAGACGCTCGCCGCACTCGCAGCAGCAGCCCGCCCAGATCCGGCTGGCTGGCAAGCCGCGCCTGGCGCAGCACCAGCGGGGCGATCAGATCGTTTGAGATCATCGTGGCGAGCGCGATCGTCTCCACCACCACCATCGCTGTGGCCGCCGAAAATCCGCCCAGCGCCGCCAGCAGCGCCAGCGAGGGCATGCCGGCGGATAGCGGCAGCGCCAGCACATAGGCATCGGGCGGCACCGTCGCCGGCACCAGCGCCAGTCCGGCAATAGCGATCGGCGGCACCAGCAGCGCCATGGCGAGCAGATAGCCGATGAACGGCCAGCGCGCCCGGGAGATGTCCGCGGGCGACCGTGCCTCGATCACGCCGATATAGAATTGGCGCGGCAACGCGAGCACCGCCGCCATCGCCAGCGCTGCGATCACCAGCGTCTCGCCGGCGAAACGTTCGGGTGCAAATAGCCGGCCCAGTGCAGCGACGCTCGTCCGCCCCGCGCCCGGTGCCGCCAGCAACAGCGTAAGGGCCAGCCCGGCGACAGCGGCAAGCGCCAGCAGCTTGAACACCGATTCCGCCGCCGTGGCGTACAGCAGACCCTCGTTGCGCCCGGCCCGATCGAAACGCCGCGTGCCGAACAGCAATGCGAACAGCGCCAGCAGCAGTGCAGCCGTCAGCATCGCCACAAAGGCATGGCCCGATCCGCTGACCAGCGCGAACGCCTGGCCGATCGAACGAAGCTGCAGCGCGATATAGGGGATTACGCCCAGCGTCGCGGTCACGGTCACCAGTGCGGCAAGCCCGCGGCTCCTGCCGAAACGCGCGCCGATCAGATCGGAAACGCTGGTCGCACCTTCCTCGCGCGCGGCCTCGGCGATGCGGACGAGCAGCCGAGGTGCCAGCAGGAACAGCAGCGCCGGCCCCAGGTAGATCGGCAGATAGCTCCAGCCGTCATAGGCTGCACTGCCGACCGCGCCGTAAAAGGTCCAGCTGGTACAATAGACGCCCAGCCCCAACGCATACGCGCTCGCCCGCCAGCGCCCGGCGGCGAACCGCGCGCGCCGCCGCTCGACATAGCCGGCGAGCAGGAACATCGCCGATGCAAAGGCGATGGCGGCGATAATGAGTAACGGTGCCGGCATATCCGGCATGGCCCAGGCTCCTCTCCGCCGCCATTAGGGCCCGGCACCCCGCCCGGCGCAAGGGTAAAGCCGCCGATATCGGCGCTGCACACGTCGAAACCTGTCTCCCGCAGGGAGTGGCTGCGATGTGTCTCGCGACTGGACTCTGTCACAAAACTGTTGCGGAAACGCAACGAGATTGACGTGCAGCAAGCATACCGGCCTCCGCAAACAAAGCTGATTCAGGGGGCTTCAATGACATCGCAGACCAAGGGGCTGCTCGCGTCCGGCGCGAGCGTATTGGCGTGCATCTTCGCAACGGCCGCGACCGCGCAGACGACGCAGCAGCAAAACGACGTTCCGCAGGAAATCATCGTCACCGGCGCGCGTCCGATCGCTGAATCGGAATCGCTCGCGCTGCGCATCCAGCGCGCGTCGGACTCGCTTGTTACCGTGTCTGCCGCAGACAGTGTCGGCCGCCTGCCCGATCAGAACATCGCCCAGGCCGCCAGCCGCCTGCCCGGCATCGCCGTCGAGCGCGATCAGGGCCAGGCGCGCTACATTTCGCTGCGCGGTTCGCCCAACTACTGGACGACGCTGTCGTTCGACGGGATCACCGTGGTCAGCCCCGAAGGCCGCGATGCGCGCTTCGATTCGATCCCGTCGGCGATCGCCTCGCAGATCATCGTCTCCAAGGCGGTGACGCCGGACATGACTGGCGAAACGGTAGCAGGCAATGTCAACGTCGTCACCCGTTCGGCGTTCGACTACAGCGGAGCGCACTTCGCCGGCAAGGCGGGCTACGGCATCGCCGAACTGGGCGACCGCAAGCAGTACGAAGCGTCGGCCGTGGCGTCGCAACGCTTCAAGGTGGGCGAAGGCGAACTCGGCGTGCTGGTGTCGGGCAGCTATTTCCAGCGCGGCATGATCACCGACAATTTCGAGACCGATTACGAGCGCGTCTCGCAGGATCAGCGTCCTGGGAACGCCACGCGCTTCTGGGCGGCGGAAGCCGAGAACAAGCTCTATCGCCTCACCCGCCGCAACTGGTCGGCCTCGGGTCGCGTCGACTACAAGCCCGACGATCAGAACACTATCTCGCTGCGTTCGATCTACACCATCTTCAAGGACGACGAAGCGCGCGACAATTACCGCTTCGACCTGGACGATCGGCAGAGCGATCTCGTCTCCAGCACCACCGATTGCGCCCGCACCGCCAATCCGACGCCGACCACCACCGGCTATGCCGATGTGTGCATCGGCAACACGCCCCAGCGCGGCACGATCTACGGCATCGACATTCGCCAGCGCTCCACTCTGCGCGCCTTCCGCCAGTCGATCTTCACCAACAGCGTGGTCGGCGAGCATGATTTCGCACCGGGCTGGCATCTTTCCTGGGTGGGCAACTACACCGAATCGAAGGACGATCGCTCGGTCGTCGGCGAAATCGCGTGGGACAGCCCCAGCACCCGCACGCTGCGCCCCACCGTCGGCTATGATTTCAGCGATCCGAACCGCTCGCGCCTGCTGCTGTTCAACACGATCCAGCTAAGCGGCCCCACCCGCTATTCGGCCGGTACCCGCGTGGTGGCGGTCGACAGCTTCACCAAGGCGCCGTCGTCGCTCACCGTGCTCGACGCGATCGACACCACCAAGGCTTATACCGGCCGGCTGGTGCTGTCGCGCGAGGCCCGCTTCCTTGGCAGCGATGCGGTGTTCAAGGCCGGCTTCCAGTTCGATCAGCGGACCAAGGTGGCGGACGAAAAGCAGATCCTGCTCAACACCTCAGCCCAGCTTGCCAGCGTCGGCATTCCCACCAACTACGCCGCTTTTTCGCTCGACGAGCCGTTCGCCGGCGCGCTGCCGATGGATTATACCTTCCGCTATTTCGACGAAGACAAGATGCGCGCCGTGGCCAATTCGGCGCGCGGCCAATACGCGTTCACGCCCAACACCGCGAACAACTATGACGTGCGCGAGCGCATCTATGCCGGCTATCTGATGGGCACGCTGCGCTACGACTGGGGCTCGATCCTCGGCGGCGTCCGTGTCGAGCGGCTGGAGAATCGCGGCAAGGCCGTGGCGACGCTGGGCACCACCACCGGCCTGGTCACGGCGGAGTCGAGCCAGACGCTCGCCTTCCCCAGCCTCCACATCAACTACAATGTCGACGATACCAAGAAGCTGCGCCTGTCGTTCAACTCGGGCGCCGCGCGCGCCGATTACGACCAGCTCCGCCCGAACGTCGTGATCAACGATCCCAACCAGACGATCTCCGGCGGCAACCCTGCGGTGAAGCCCGAGCGCGCCTATGGCGTCGACGGCTATTTCGAATGGTATCTCCGCCCGCAGGGCTATCTGATGGCCGGCGTCTTCTACAAGCGGGTGGAAGACGTGCTGTACCGCCAGTCGCGCACCTTCGGCTCGAACGCGCTGGATACGAACGGCATCGATCGCTCCGCCTATGTCTTCACCGGCATCACCAATGGCGGCGATGGGCGCATCTTCGGCGCCGAGGCGGCAGCGCAGCTGCAGCTCGAGCCCTGGACGAACGCGCTGGGCCTGCCGGACTGGATGGGCGGCTTCGGCATCTCCGCCAACGTGACGCTCAACGACAGTCAGGTGACGAAGCCGGCCCTGGGCAGCGCGGTCCCGGCGCGCAGGGTGCGCCTGCCCGGCACGTCGGACATGGTCTACAATATCGGCGGCTATTACGAAAAATACGGCCTGTCGCTCCGCGTCCAGTACCAGCGCCGCAGCGACTGGCTGGACACGATCGCCGACGATCTCACCGACGCCGGCGATACCTATTGGGCGGCGGACGAAGAGATGGACATTTCGGCGCGCTATGCGATCACCAAGCGCTTCGAAGTCTATGTCGACGTGCAGAACGTGCTCGATCAGCCGGGCCGCCGCTATGCCGAGCCGGGCAACCTGCTCACCGCCACCGGCACGCCCACCCCGACGATCAAGTCGCAGACGATCGAATGGGAGCGCTTCGGCCGCCGTTACGCTGCCGGCGTGCGGGTCAACTTCTGATGCGCCGCGCTTCCGCCCTCGCGCTCGCCAGCCTGGTCGCGCTGTCCGTCGCCGGCTGCACGACGGCGGCCCGTCCTGCCTTCTCGCCCCTGCCCACCGCGTCGGTGGTGGCACGGGCCGAGACGCAGGCGGTGCGTACTGCCAATGCCGATGCCGCCGACGATCCCGCGATCTGGCGCAACCCCGCGAATCCCGCCGCCAGCCTGATCGTCGGCACCGACAAGCAGGCCGGCCTGTACGTCTATGATCTGCAGGGCAGGCAGCGCGCGTTCCTCAATGCCGGCCGGGTCAACAATGTCGACCTGCGCGATCTCGGCGCGGCGGGCATCCTCGTCGCGGCGAGCGACCGCAACGATCCGGCAAACGCGATGCTCGCGCTGTTCCGGCTCGATCCGGCCACCGCGACGCTGACGCCGCTCGGCAAGGTCTCCGCCGGCCCTGGCGAAGCCTATGGCGCCTGCCTCTACCGCACGGACCAGGCGCTCTATGCGTTCAACGTGTTGAAGGACGGCACGATCCGACAGGTCGCGCTCGATCTCACCGGGGCCGCCCCGAAGAGCACGCTGGTCCGCACGATGAAGCTCGCCACCCAGTCGGAAGGCTGCGTCGTCGATCCCCGCACCCATCGCCTCTACGTCGCAGAGGAGGATGTCGGGCTGTGGCGCTTCGATGCGCGGCCGGAGGGCAGCACCCAGCCGATCCGCGTCGCCGCCGCCGACGGCCAGGGCATCGTCGCCGATGCCGAAGGCGTGGCGATCGCTGCGGAGGGGCCGGACGATGGCGGCTATCTGCTCGTCTCCAGCCAGGGCGACAACGCCTATGCGGTCTATCGTCTCGCCGACGATGCCTATGTCGGCCGCTTCCGCGTCGGCGCCGGCACCTTCGGCAGTACCGAGCAGACCGACGGCATCGAGCTGATGGTCGGAGATTTCGGACCCGCTTTCCCCGGCGGCCTGTTCATTGCGCAGGACGGCATCAACCCGCCTGCCGCGCAGAACTTCAAGCTCACCGCCTGGGGCGATATCAAGGCCGCACTGGGCCTGCGTTGAGCGCAGCGGGCGCCGATAGCCTCGGCGCCCGCCTCTCTGCCCGAACGAAGATTTTCGGTGGTGCCGGTTGCAGGAATCGAACCCGCGACCTTCGGTTTACAAAACCGCTGCTCTACCAGCTGAGCTAAACCGGCATGCCCGCCCAATCGGCGTCACTGCGACCTGCCCGCCTCTGAGCGGTTTGCGCGGCTCGGTCAAGCCGTAACCGCCCTTTCTAGGCATCGCGCTCAGCCGATCGGCTAGCATAGAAAAGCAACCACACGCCCGCTTGTCCCATATTGATATGACCTCGCCGCTCCTGTACAAATTTTCAATAATTGGAACGACGACTCGATAATTGGCACAAATGCCGAGCGAGGTTGGAGATGGATGCAGGTGGCAAGGCTGCCGTGCGCGTACGATGGGCGCGGCAGCAGGGGTGGATCTGTGCCGGATTGATCCTGGCGGCCGCGGCCTTATGGGCCGGGAGCGGCGCCGTTTCGGACGCCGACGACCCGCCCGGCATGGTGCAGATCAAAGCGCCCGCCTCGGATGCGCGGTCGGCATCCCTGGTGCAATCGGCCGCAGCGCTCTCGCCGCTGCACGCGTTCGAACTGCACGGCATCGACCTGTCGCCGGCCCCGGCGGCGCTGCTGGCGCAACATGGCGAGGCGCCTCGCTGGGTCCGCCAGGGCGATGTCGTCCGCGGCGCCGTCTTGCTTGCCTCCGTCGCACGCGGCCACGTTATCCTTGCCGATGGCGACCAGCGTCTTCGCATCGATCTGCCGCAACGCCTGGGCGGGTCCGGCGAGGTTGTGCCGGCGCCGCTGCGCGGTCTGCGTCCGGAGCCGCAGCCGCCCTCCGGAGAACGCAGCGCGGCCGAACTCGCCGTCGGCGCCTCCATGGCAGGCGAACCACCAACGCCGGAGGAGCGCGAAGCGGCGCGTCTCGGCCAACTGCCCGTCGCCGGGGCGTGAACGGGCGGCGCCATTTCGTCAGGGAGAAAAACGCATGACCAAGTTGATGTCCATCCTCGCCGGCATGATGCTGCTGGTGCCCTCCGGTTCCCACGCGGCGACCCTGTACGCGGGCTATGCCGGCGGCAACGGCAATGACGGGGTCATGTTCAATCTCGCCAGCACCTCGGGCTTCCTGCTGCAGTCGTTCGACATTCACGCCGATTTCGGCACGTTCGATTATCGCGTCTACCATCATGCCGGCGGCGTCGATGCGGCGATCGCCGATCCGGCGGCGTGGACGCTGATCGGCAGCTTCGATGCGTTGACCACCGCCGGCGAGGGCATCGGCACCACGCTCGATCTCACCGATCTGCTGCTCTCTGCGGGAACGCACGGCTTCTACATCACTGATGGCGGGGCCTTTTCCGTCCGTTACTCGAACAGCAGCGAGGCGCCGGGCACGGCGCTGGCATCCAGCGGTCCGGTGACGTTGCAGGTCGGATATGGCGCCGATGCGTTCGGCGGCATCGTCCCCAGCCGCGCCTTCAACGGCAGCGTGACCTTCGCCGCGGTGCCCGAGCCGGCTGCCTGGGCGATCCTCACCATCGGGTTCGGGGCGGCGGGTGGCGCCCTGCGCCGGCGCCGCGGGCAAGCAGCCCTCCGCGCCGCCTGACCGCCCCACAGCATCACCATCAAGGGCGGGTCACCCGACACCGTCCAATTCAGGAGAAGCATGCCATGATGAGTTCAGCGCGGCATATCTGCGGCAGTTCACTGCTTGCCCTCGGCGCAACGATGCTATCCCAGCCTGCAGCTGCGCAGCAGGTCGAACGTCTTGATCGCGGGGTGGTTGCGGTACCCTCCACCCAGGGCGGAAACCTTGTCAGCTGGCGCCTGCTGGCCAGCGATACCGCCTCGACCGGCTTCAATCTCTACCGGAACAACCAGAAGCTGAACGCGCAGCCGCTGACCGGGCCGACCAACTATGTCGATGCCTCGGGCGGTGCGAACGACGTCTATGCGATCAAGGTCGTCGTCAACGGCGTGGAGCAGGATCGCGCCTTCACCGCGCCGGTCTGGGCCAACGGCGCCGGCGTCATCATGCTGGACAAGCCCGCCGGCGGTACCGTCACCGGCCCAGGCGGCGCCTCCAGCGCCTTCACCTATGAGGCGAACGACGCCAGCGTCGGCGACCTCGACGGCGATGGAAAGTACGAGATCGTGCTCAAATGGGAGCCGACCAACGCCAAGGACAACAGCCAGAGCGGCCTGACCGGGCCGGTGCTCGTCGATGCCTACACCCTGGCCGGACGTCGCCTGTGGCGCATCAATCTGGGGCGCAATATCCGGGCAGGGGCGCACTACACCCAGTTCCAGGTATTCGACTATGACGGCGATGGCCGCGCCGAAGTCGTGATGAAGACGGCGGACGGCACGGTGGACGGCGAAGGCCGGGTGATCGGAAATGCCAATGCCGATTGGCGTAATTCGGCGGGCTATGTGCTGTCCGGCCCGGAATTCCTCACCGTGTTCCAGGGCACGACCGGACGGGCGCTTTCAACCGTCAACTATGTCGTCGGCCGCCACCCCGATACGCAGAACCCCACGCCGGCACAGCTCAACGCGATCTGGGGCGACAATTACGGCAACCGCGTCGATCGCTTCCTCGCGGCGACCGCCTATCTCGACGGTCAGCGCCCCAGCATCGTTATGGCTCGCGGCTATTACACGCGGACGGCGATCGCCGCCTGGGACTTCCGCAATGGACAGCTGACGCAGCGTTGGCTGTTCGACAGCGGCGTCAACACGTCTTCCAATCCCAACACCGGCCAGGGCAACCACAATCTCAGCATCGCCGATGTCGACGCAGACGGCCGCGACGAGATCATCTATGGCTCGCTCGCCATCGACGATAACGGCAGCGCGCTATGGTCCGCCCGCTCCTCCACCGGCCAGAAGCTGGGGCATGGCGACGCGATGCATGTCGGCGATCTCAACCCCGATCGGCCGGGATTGGAAAAGTTCGGCGTGCACGAATCGCCCGGCTCGAACGGCGGGATCGGCACGGCCATGCTGGATGCGCGCACCGGCGCCGTGCTGTGGTCGGCAACCGCCAGCTCGGACAATGGCCGCGGGCTCGCCGCCGACATCGACCCGCGCTATCGCGGTGCCGAGAATTGGTCGTCGCGCAGCTCGCTGCGCACCGCCACGGGGCAGGAAATCTCGACCACGAAGCCAGGTCCGACGAACTTCGCCATCTATTGGGACGGCGATACGCTGCGCGAACTGCTCGACAACGTCACGATCAGCAAGTGGAACTGGAACACCTCGCGCATCGAAACGCTCGTGGCGTTCGCGGATTCCAAATCCAACAACGGCACGAAGGCGACGCCTTCGCTGCAAGCGGACATTCTGGGCGACTGGCGCGAGGAAGTAATCCTGCCGAGCGCGGACAGCACCAGGCTGCGCATTTTCGCGACGCCCTATTTGACCACGCACAAGCTCACGACACTGATGCACGACCGGGTTTATCGCGAAGGCGTGGCCTGGCAGAATACCGCCTATAATCAGCCCCCTCACACCAGCTACAATCTCCCCGACGCCGTTCGTTGAGCTATGCGGAGCCATCGCCGCACCCCAGCGGGCGGCGATGGCCCAAGCAGCCTGGGCAATCGAAACGCAGATTTTGCACAGGTTGAGAATGATAATGCGTTTGACTCGCAACACCCAGTCTCTTTATTGGGCCGCCCATGGAACGAAAGCCCAAAGGGAAAAGCTGGATCATGCCGTCGACACTGCGTACCGCCCTCCTCACCTCCGCGCTGTTCGCGCTGCCCGGCACAGCGTTCGCCGGCCCTGAGGGCGAGAGTGACAAAGCGGCCGACCAGCAAGACCAGATCGTCGTCACCGGCGCAGCCAACCAGCCCTCGCGCAGCGCCACCGGCCTGGCCCTAACTCCGCGGGAGACGCCGCAGTCGATCACGATCATCGATCAGGCGCGCATCCAGGATTTTCAGCTTACCAACATCAACGATGTGCTCGATCAGACTGTCGGCATCAATGTCGAGCGTGCCGAGACGGATCGTACCTATTACAACTCGCGCGGCTTCGACATTACCGTCTTCCAGATCGACGGGGTCGGCCTGCCGGTGCCTTACGGCATTCAATATGGCGATCTCGACACCGTGCTGTTCGATCGGGTGGAGGTGATCAGGGGTTCCAACGCGCTGATGACCGGCGTCGGCAATCCGTCCGCCACGATCAACTATGTGCGCAAGCGGCCGACGGAATCGCTACAGGTGCGAGCGACCGCCCAAGTCGGCTCCTGGAGCCGCTGGCGCGGGGAAGCGGATGTGTCCGTGCCCCTCACCGACACGCTGGCCGTCCGCGCCGTCTATGCGCATGAGGAACGGAACAGCTATCTCGATTACAACAGCAACAATCGCGACGTCTACGGCCTGGTCACCACCTGGAAGGTGACGCCGCAGCTCACTGCCACGATCGGCTACAGCCGCCAGGAAAACAATTCGGACGGCGTGCTGTGGGGTGCGCTTCCCCTCACCTATTCGGATGGCAGCCGCATTCCCTATGCGCGCTCGGCCACGACGTCGGCGCCTTGGACCTATTGGGACAACACCGATCAGCGCGCCTTTGGCGAACTCGCCTATGATCTGGGCAACGGGTGGCAGGCCAAGGGCGTGTTCACCTATGTCAACAACAAGCAGAAAGCCAAGCTGCTCTACGCCTTCGGGGCGCCGAACAAGGCGACGGGGCTCGGCTTGACTGGCCAGGTCGGCCTCTACCCTTCCGAGAACGACCAGTATTTCGGCGACGCGACCGCGTCGGGCCCCGTCCACCTGTTCGGCCGCGAGCATCAGCTGACCTTCGGCGTCTCGACCGGCCGCATCGATGATCTCCAGTTGCAGGGGCCGGGCACGAGCTCGGTCACCTATCCTGCCGTGCCGAACCTCAGCAGCGTGCAGATTGCCGATCCGGGCACCCTGCCGATCACGCTGGGCGCCGATACCAGCACCGAAGTCACCCGCGCCTATGGCGCCGCGCATCTGAACCTCACGGATCGGCTGAAGGCCGTGATCGGCGGCAGCGCCACCTGGCTGAAGTCGGAGGGCGATTCCTACGGCGCTGATCAGTATCGCAAGAACAGCGATTTCAGCCCCTATGCTGGCCTTACCTATGATCTGACGCGCAACGTCTCGCTCTACGCAAGCTACACCAACATCTTCAATCCGCAGATCGAAGTCGATGCGAACGCCCGGCGCCTGGCGCCGGTCACCGGCACCAGCATCGAAGGCGGCGTGAAGAGCGAATGGTTTGGCGGCCGGCTCTACGCCACCGCCTCGCTGTTCCGCGCCAAGCAAAAGGGCTTGGCGACCTTCGCGGGGCAGTTCGGCCCCGACGGTCCCGGCCAGCCCGGCGGCAGCTACTACACCGGCGTGGACACCACCGCGCGCGGCTTCGAACTCGAACTCGCCGGCAAGGTGACGGACAACTGGACGGTCAGCGGCGGCTATACCGGCCTCGACATCGAGGACGAAGCCGGGGCGCCCGCGCGTGTGTTCCTTCCCACCAAGAGCCTGAAGCTGGCCACCACCTATGCGGTGCCCGACCTGCGCGACCTGAAGGTCGGCGCGCAGCTCCGCTGGCAGAATGCGATCCGCAGCCCGGATCTCCTGGTCCGGCAGGGAGACTATGCCGTGCTCGATCTGATGAGCAGCATCCGCGTGGTCGACCATGTCCGCGCCGCGATCAACGTCCGCAACGTCACCGACAGCAAATATCTGGGCAGCATCATGTGGGGCCAGGCCTTCTACGCAGCGCCGCGCAGCGTGCTGGGCAGCATCACCTTCAGCTATTGAGGATCGGCATGGGCGCGCATCTCCGTCGTGGCTGGGGGTACCGAGCAAATATCGCGACGCGCGCCCTCGCCGGCAGCCTCGGCGCCTATCTGATCGCGGCCTGCTTCGCGGCGGCGGCGGCGCGCACCCTGCCGATGGATCGGCTGGACGCCGCCGTCTCCGCGACGATGCTGGCCTTCTTCGTCGCGCCGGTGGCGACCCTCTGGGCCTTTCTGGCGCCCGGGCCGCTGCGTGCGCTGGGCGGCACGCTCGCCGCCGCGGCGCTGCTGGCGGGCATCGCCTGGGCCGCGGGCGTGCCGTCGGCATGAGCGTGGTGCGCGAAGGCGCCCGCCAGGCCATGGCCTGGCTGCACGGCTGGACCGGGCTCTTGCTCGGCTGGGTGCTGTTCGTGATGTGCCTCGCCGGCACGCTCAGCGTCTTCAAGCCGGAAATCGGCCGCTGGATGCGCCCCGAGACGACGGCGGTGGCCGATCGCGCCGCCGCGCTCGCCGCCGCCACCGGCTGGCTTTCCAAGGCCGCACCCAAGTCGTTCGGCTGGTATCTCACCTTGCCGGGCGACCGCATGAACACGGTCGAGGCCACCTACGATCCCGGTACGGGCTTCGTCTACCGCGCGCTCGATCCGGTCACCGGCGCGCCCGCACCGCGCGAGACGCTGGGCGGCGAGTTCTTCTACCGCCTGCATTTCGAACTCGAACTGCCCTATCCCTGGGGCCGGCTGCTCGCGTCGCTGGCGGCAATGGTGCTGCTGCTCGGGCTGATCACCGGCATCATCGCGCACCGGCGCATCTTCAAGGACTTTTTCACCTTCCGCCCGGCCAAGGGCCAGCGTTCCTGGCTCGACGGGCACAATGCGCTCGGCGTGCTGGCCCTGCCCTTTCACGTGATGATCAGCTTCACCGGCCTGCTCGCGCTGGCGACGCTCAACATGCCGTGGGCGCTCAGCGCCAACTACGGGCAGGACATGGCCGCCATGTTCCAGGCCTTTCAGCCCGGCCAGGTTGATCGCCCCGCTGCCGGCAAGCCCGCGCAGCTGGCGCCGCTTGCCCCCATGCTGCGCGAAGCCGAGCGCCGGCTGGGCCATCCGGTCGGCCGCGTGACGGTCGCGCATCCCGGAGACGCCGCCGCGACGGTAACGATGTTCCGCGACGACGCCCGGCAGATCGCCTATGCCGCCGGCGCGATCAGCTTCGACGGCGTTACCGGTCGCGTCCTCGCCGACTTCACCGAGAATCGCCCGGCGCTGCAAACCTATGGCGTGGCTTATGGCCTCCACCTCGCCCGCTTTGCCCCGCTCGCGACGCGCTGGCTTTACTTTCTGTGCGGCGCGATGCTGACGCTGGCGGTGGCGAGCGGCATGGTGCTGTGGGTGGTCAAGCGCCGCGAACGCGCTCCATTGAGCCGCGGCAACCGCATCATCGAACGGCTCAATGCCGGCGTGCTGGCCGGCGTCCCGATCGGTTGCGTCGCCTTCCTGCTGGCCAACCGCTTGCTGCCGCTCGGGATGGCGGGCCGCGCCGAGGCGGAAGGCTCGGCTGCCCTGTGGAGCGCAGGGGCGGCGGTGCTGCTCGGCGCGATGCTCGCGCCGAAGCGGAGCTGGCCGCTGCTGCTCTCGCTGCTGGCGCTCGGCTGTGCCGCCGCCGCACTTCCCGGCGGCGCCTTTGCCGATAGCGTGCAGACGGGCATGAGCCTCACCCTGCTGGCAACCGCTGCCGCCACCGCATGGCTCGCGTGGCGGCAATGGCGCCGCCCCGCCCCGGCTCCCCGCCGCCGTGCCCGGGCGCAACTCGCATGATCGCAGCGGGTCTCACCGTGCTCGGCTTCTTCGCCCTCGCGGCCGCCATGCCGCGCCATGCGCCCGCGCTGCTGGGCCCGGCCGGTCTCCGCCTCCCCTCCCATCGGCTGCGCTTCGCGGGCTGGGCCGCGCTGCTGGCCGCGCTCGCCGCGTGCTTGTGCGCGCCGTCCTGGCCGCTCGCGCTGGTTACATGGGTCGGCTTGCTGCCGCTCGCCGCCGCATTGATCCTGCTGGGCCTGACGTACGACGCGCGGCTGGCCCGCGGCGCGGCGGCATTGGGCGTGCTCGCCGTGGTGGCCGGGCTGGTCGGCTAAAGTGCTTTCAAGTTGACCCCTTACGGTCGACGAGTCGAAAGATGCGGCAACCACTAGGTGGAGCGTTGTCGCTCATGGTGAAAACGTCCTGGCCGATCATGCGGCCCGGCCCTCCGATCGACGTGAGTGCCGGAACCCGCCACGCGCGACATGTCCGCTCCGGTACGGCGCAGGGCGCAACGGTTCACCGGTTCCGGCGTGCCTTGTCACAAACAGATCGGCACAGCTGCGCCGGTCGATGGCGGAACTGCATCGGGAGCGTGCGCATGAAACATCCAGGCCTGGCGATCGCCGCATTGTTCGTCGCTAGCGTCCCCGCGACGGCACAGGAATGGTTCGCGCCGGGCACGTTCGATAACTGAGTCTTCAACAACCAGGCGGCGGAAATGCTGCGGCGATCGCAGAAGCAGCTGTTCCACGACGACGCAGCCGATACGCTGCGAAGCCCCCGCCCTCCGGTTGCGACGCCGCGCTCGCCGGCGCCCGCCATCCGGCAGGAACAGGTCCAGCGCGTGGCCGATCGCCTCGCCAGCGGCTTCGCTGCCGGCGAACGCGACAAGGCTCGACGGATTTTTGTCGAGCTGTACGGCAGTTATGGCCGGCTCGAACGCCAGCTGGGCATCCCTGCCGGCGATCCGGACGGCGCCACCGCAGCGCTGATCGCCGCCAGCTACATGGCCTATGCCGATACCGATCTGGACGACGCCGCGTTCCGCCGGCTCCATGCCCAGCTACGCGGCCCGGTCGCCGCGGCGGGTGCCGAAGCGCACGCGGCCGAACCGCGGGTGACCATGGCGATCCTGGCGACCTATCTGGCCGCCACCCGAGAGGCGCTCAAGGCGCAGCCGGATCCCGCCCGATCCGCCGAACTGCGCCAGGCCGGAAAGCGTTATCTGGGCGAACTGCTCGGCGTGGACGCTTCCCGGGTGCGGATCGGCACCACGGGCCTCATGCTGCGCTGAGCGTTCGCCCCCGGCTGCGATCTCAATCGTCGAACCAGCCGGTGTCGCCGATCGGCATGCCCGGCGGAACGGCAGGCACCGCCTGGCGCTTGTCCAGTTCGCGTTGCAGCGCTTCCTTGTCACGCAGCAGCCCTGCCAGATGCCGCGCCCAGGCGCCGTCCTGCCCGTCGCCCGTGGCGGGCAGGACGGCGGCGATCGTGCGGAGCCGATCTTCCAGCAGCGCCGCAACGTCCGGGCTGATTGCGGGATCGCGCGCCGCACGGGCGATCGTCAGCACCGCGCGATAGGCGATCCGCCGACCCACCGCATCGCGGCGCGCGGTTACGGTCGCCGCCTGCAGCCGGTCGAGCAGCAGTTCCACGCCGGGCATCGCCGGATCGCGTCGATGCTGTTCGAACAGCCGGGCCAATCGCGCAGGTGCAAGCAAACTGTCCAGCGGCACTTGCGCCGCGATGTCGGCCGCCACCAGGGGGTCGAACGCGAACGAACCGGCGTTACGGAACACTTCCTGGTCGAATTGCGGGTCGCTGCGCCCATTGATCGCGGCGGAAAGCGGCATCACCAGCCGATCGGGCACGGTCAGCCTCGGCGCGGCGAGCGTCTCCATCAGCGCATCGATCGCCGCCAGCTGGGTGGCGGCAGGCACGGGCTTGGCCGGCGGATGATTGTCTCCGGCGACCGCATAATCGGAATCGATCCCGCCGACGAGCTTGCCCGCCGCGTCCACGTCATAGCGATGCAGCAGCCACACCGGCACGAACTTGCGGCGCAGGTCGGCTAGCGCTTCGTCCTTGCGCAGCACGTCGGGCCCGAAATTGGCGATCGCCACCTGCCGTACGGCCAGCATGTGGCGCAGCGACGCGACCGGATCGGGGCCGTCGTCCCACATGCTTCCCCAGGGGCTCGGCATATCCGGCGATCGTCCGTCGACATCGGTGACGAAGCGCAGCCCCCGCGCCTGTGCCGCCAACGCCTTGTCGCGCGCCGCCGCATCGGGGTCGACGCCGGGCGCGGGCTGGCCATAGAGCCAGTCGACGGTGAAATCATCCCAGGCGCCTCCCGCCTTGGCATAGGCATCGGACAGGTCGATTCTGCCGCCCGTCAGCTTGATGCGCGGGCCGGGGTAATCCATCACCGAACCGCGTTCCTGCGTACTGGCCGCAAAATTGTGCATGAAGCCGATTGCGTGGCCCACCTCGTGCGCGCCGAGCTGCCGGATACGATCCAGCGAGACGCGGACCGGATCGTTGGGGCCGCCGCTGTTGTTCTGCGCGGTGCCGACCAGCCCCTCGAAGATCACCATGTCCTGCCGCACGCGCAGCGCGCCGATCACGACATTGCCCTTCACGATCTCGCCGGTACGCGGATCGACGATGCCGCCGCCATAGGACCAGCCGCGCGTCAGCCGGTTGCTCCAGTTCACCATGTTGTAGCGCACGTCCATCGGATCGGCGCCTTCCGGCAGCACTTCGGCACGGAACGCATCGATCAGCCCGGCCTTGTCGAACGCCGCGCGCCAATAATTGACGCCTTCCACCAGCGCGGTGCGGATCGGCTCCGGCGCGGCGCGATCGACATAGAAGACGATCGGCTTCTTCACCCGCGAGCGCGGCGCGGCGGGATCGGTCTTCTCTAGGCGGAAATGGTTGGCGAATTGCTGGACCACATCTTCGCCAAGCGGGCTGCCGTAATCGTAGAAGCGCTCGCCGCCCGCCGCCGATCGCGTGTCGAACCGGCGGACCTGAAAGCCCGGCCCCGGCAACCGCACGAAACTGTGATGGACGATGAAGCCGATCTGCCGCGGCTCGCTGGCGATGGTCGAGATTTCCCGCCCCGGCGTACCGCTCTGATAGGTCTGCAGCGCATCGATTTCGATATTGTCGGGAAACGCCTTCACCGAACTCGGGTCGGCGGCGCTCAGCGCCTCAGCCAGCCGATAGCCCTTGCCGCCTTCATTGAGCGCATCGGCCAGCCCCACCGTGTCGCGCGTCAGGAACGGCGCGATGTCGACCGTCAGCGATCCGTCCGGGCCGGTGGTGACCACGTCGAGCATCGCCATCACGCTGAACGGAAAGCTGGTGCGCCCGCCTTCCGCCACCGCCGCGTCGCCAGTGGCGCGGAAGCGCCAGTTCTCGAACGTCACCGCCACCTTCTTGCCGATGCGGCGAAACGCCAGGATCTGTTCGCCGCCAACCATGCCGCGGTCGATCCGCAGATTGGCCGAGCCGAGTCCGGTGCGCATCGTCGTCGCATAAAGAAATCGGCCGGCGACGCCCTGCGCATCGGGCGCGGGCAAGGTGAACAGGATGCGGCCATCGGCCGGCATGGCCTTCACCGGCAGCAGCGGCGCGTCCTGTGCGCGCGCAGGCAGGCCCGCCATGGCCGTCAGCACCAGCGCCAACGCTACTCCGCCGCCATGCCACATACGTCGATCTCCCCATTTTGGTGCTGCGTCGCCGCATTCTATCGGCAAAGCCATTGTGCATCCCGTCAATAATGGACAATTTATGATGCCAAAACGATCGATTTGTTCGACGAAAGGGGCGCGACGTGCACGAATCCACCACGGATGAGCTGGATGCGACGGATCTTCGTATCCTGAACCATCTCGTCGCAGACGGCCGCAGTTCGGACGTTGCCTTGGGCGAGCGCGTGCATCTTTCCAGCACGGCAACGGCGCGGCGCCGCAAGATCTTGGAAGAGCGCGGCGTGATCCGCGGCTACACAGCCGAACTCAATATGGCGGCACTGGGCTACGGCATCGACGTGCTCGTCTCCATCGAATTGAGTTCTCAGGCAGAACAAGCACTTAACGAATTCGAGTCGGCGGTGGTGCGGTGCCCGTCCATGTCGTTCTGCAGCTTCGTCTCGGGCGAGACCGATTTCATCATGATGATCCATGTCCGCTCGTTCGAGGATTACGACCGCGTCTATCGCCGCGAACTCTCGACCCTGCCGCATGTCGCTCGCATCCGCAGCAGCTTCCTGATGCGTTCGGTGGAGAAGCGGATCGTCGCGCCGGTTGCGCTCGAATCCAATCGTCGCCGCTGATACTAAACTTCAAGGAAAAGTATTACGGCGCACGAATCCGGCGCAGAAGCGGACTTTTCCAAAAGATTCCATCATTGCCGCGACCATCCCGGCGCCAATTTGCCGAGAAGCCGCGGCGCGTCTCGATTACACTGCAACGCACAACAGGGGCGGCGCAACGACGGAACGTACCCGACGCAGGACGAACCAACGATCAGGAGAGATGGCACGTCACCACGGGGGTTCCAAACATGCAAAACAGTCGCATCGGTCGCACGTCCTCGCGTCCATCCAGACTTCAGCGCCTCGCCCGGAACGGGATGGTCGCGCCCGGCGCGCTGATCCTATGCCTCGCCTGGGCCGGATCGGCCGCTGCCCAAACAGAGGCGCGCGGGCCGGAGAAGTCCGCGCCTGCCGAAGGGCAGACCACCAACACGCCCGGCGGCAAGCCCGAGGTTCCCGTCGATCCGCTCACCGGCGAACCGATCGCGAGCGAGGCCGGCGACATCGTCGTCACCGGATCGCGCATCGAGCGTGATGGCTATAGCGCGCCGACGCCGGTCAGCGTGATCAGCAGCAAGGAAATCCAGACCGAGGCGCCGGCCAATATCGCCGATCTGGTCAACACCCTGCCGGCGGTGCGCGGCAGTTCCACCGCCGCCAATTCGAACGGCTCGCTCAGCAACGGCCTTGCCGGCATTGCCAGCGTCAATCTCCGCGCCCTGGGTGCCAGTCGTACGCTGGTGCTGTTCGACGGCCAGCGTTCGGTCGCCTCCGCGACCAGTGGCGTGGTCGACGTCAACACCTTCCCGCAGGCGCTGATCAAGCGCGTCGAGGTCGTCACCGGCGGCGCCTCCTCCGCCTATGGGTCGGACGCGGTGTCGGGGGTGATCAACTTCATTCTCGACAAGGAATTCACCGGCGTCTCCGGTGACTATGAATTTGGCGTCACCACGTATGGCGACGGGCCGAACCACAAGGCGTCGCTCACCGCGGGCACACCCTTTGCCGGCGGCCGCGGCCATGTTCTCGTCAGCGGCGAATATTTCAATCAGACCGGCATTCAGACGATCGACCGCGACTGGAACAGCACCGGCTTCTTTCAGATCGACAATCCCGCTTATTCGGCGGCGGCGTGCAGCGACACGAGCGCCGCGACGATCTGCTATCCGGCGCGGCTGATCCAGTCGGGCATCGGCACCAGCCAGTTCACGCCCGGCGGCCTGATCAGCACGGGTCCGTTCCGCGGCACCTATTTCGGCACGATCGATCCGGCGACCGGCAAGGCGACGACCGGCACGCTGGCTTTTGGCCAGGTCAACGGCCAGTGGATGGTCGGCGGCGACTATAAGCTGACGCGCGAAGGCCATCTCGGCAGCGCCACCCTGCTTCCGTCCGAAACCCGTGGCAGCGGCTTCGGCCGCGTGAGCTACGAATTCTCCGACGCGATCGAGCTTTATGGGCAGGCGGCCTACAGCCGCTATGAAGGGCAGAGCTATTATCAGCAAACGCCGTCCACCGGCGTGACGATTCAGGTCGCGCCCAGCGCCGCCAATGGCGGGTTGGTGAACGCCTATCTGCCGCAATCCTTCCTCAACCAGGTGGCCGCCTATAACGCCTCGGTTGCGGCATCCAGCCGCATCAGCACCGTGTCGATCGGCACCAGCAACGCCGGCATCCCGCCCCAGGGCAGCGACAACACGCGCGAGGTCTATCGCTACGTCGTAGGGGGCAACGGAAAGTTCATCATCGGAGCAATCAACTGGTCCTGGAGCGCCTACTACCAAAAAGGTGTTACCAAGACGCAGGAACTGCTGACCAATGCCTGGAACACGTCTCGTATGGCGCTCGCCACCGATGCGGTGGTCGCGCCTGCCGGAAACAGCGCGGGCATCGCTGCCGGCACGGTCGTCTGCCGATCGACGCTGACCAGTCCCAGCAATGGCTGCGTGCCGATCAACCGCATCGGGGTGGGCGGCGTCTCGCAGGCGGCGCTCGACTATATCTTCTACAACGGTCAGCAGCCGCTGCGGTATCAAACGCTGAAGCAGGACGTTGCGGCGTTCAACTTCTCCACCAACAATCTGGTCGATCTCTGGGCCGGTCCCATCTCGCTTGCGTTCGGCGGCGAATGGCGGCGAGAATCCGTATCGGGCTTCGTGGATCCGCTTTTCCAGCCCAGCGTCACCAACGGGGTGTCCACGCCGACCTGGATCTACGGCAACTATGTGCCCAGCTTCGGCAAGTACAACGTCAAGGAAGGCTATGTCGAAACGCTGGTTCCGCTCTTTAAAGGCGCGGATTTTAACGGCGCGGTTCGGCTGACCGATTACTCCACCTCAGGCAGCGTGTCAACGTGGAAGGCAGGCGTCACCTGGCAGGCCGTTCCGGACGTGAAGCTGCGCGCTACCTATAGTCGGGACATTCGCGCGCCCAATCTGGGCGAGCTGTTCGCCGCCGCTACCGGGCGCACCAACACCGTCAACGTGCCGTTGGCCAACGGCACCCAGCGCGCGGACCAGTTCCTCGAAGCGACGATCGGCAACGCGGATCTGAACCCCGAAATCGCCAAGACGCTGGGTGTCGGTGCGGTGTTCACGCCCAGCTTCGTGCCTGGCCTCGCAGCCTCGGTCGATTTCTATCGGATCAAGCTGGACGGCGCCATCAACACGATCACTGCGCAGACCCTCGTGTCGCAATGCTATGAACAGGCCAATGCCGACGCCTGCTCGGCGATCACTACCACCGGCGGGCGCGGCGTCACCTCTGCGGGGCTGCTCATCACCAACATCGAGCTCAAGCCGACCAACTTCGTCTCGATCGAGTCCAAAGGCATCGATTTCGAACTCAGCTATCGCCGCAACCTGGGCGCAGGCAGGCTCAACCTGCGCGCCCTGGTCACCCGCAACCTCAGCCTCTACACTAACAACGGCATTGACGTGCCAACCGAGGCCGCCGGCCAGAATTCGGGCAGCCTGCCCAGCTGGAGCTATCGCTTCTCAGCCGGTTACGACATTGACAGTTGGACCTTCCAGCTCGTCGGCCGCGGCGTGAGCAGCGGCGTGTACGACAACAGCTACATCGTCTGTTCCACCGATTGCCCGGTCTCCACCGTCGCCAATCGCACGGTGAACACCAACCACATCCCGGGCGCGATCTATTTCGATCTCCAAGCCAATCGCGAATTCGCGGTGGGTCGCGTGAAGTTCCAGGGCTTCCTGTCGATCCGCAACCTCTTTGATGCCGATCCGGTGCTCGTCGCCAACGGTCCGACCGGCAACAACACGCCCGCCTATCCGCAGACCAACCGCAACCTCTACGATGTGCTCGGCCGAGTCTACCGGCTGGGGGTGCGCTTCCACTTCTGATCCCGCCGGGGGCGCGGTGTCGCGCCCCCGGCTGTCCTTCCCGCTGCCTCTAGGAGAGACCGGCCATGACCATCCTGTCCCGCACGCTCGCTGCCACGCTGATCGCGAGCACCACGCTTACCCAGGTCGCCCTTGCGGTGCCGCCGCCCGCCGATCGGCCCGCGCCGCAGGCGGCCGCTGTCGATCCCAAGGTCGCCCAGATGAAGTCCGATGCCGTTGCCCATGTCGATGGCCAGGCCAAGCTGGTGCAGGAGATGGTGGACTCCGTCTTCAGCTTTGCCGAACCCGGGTTCCAGGAATATCAGACGATGGAGTATCTGACCGGGATCCTCGCGAAGCACGGGTTCAAGATCACCAAGGGCGTCGCAGGCATGCCGACCGCCTGGACT
Source organism: Sphingomonas sp. HT-1 (assembly GCF_048568905.1). Classification (GTDB taxonomy): domain Bacteria; phylum Pseudomonadota; class Alphaproteobacteria; order Sphingomonadales; family Sphingomonadaceae; genus Sphingomonas. The sequence goes on from NZ_CP183770.1 coordinate 1,680,449, forward strand.
GCGACCTGGGGCAGCGGCGGCCCGCTGATCGCGCTGGGCAGCGACGTCGACTGCCTGCTCGGGCTTTCGCAGGTGCCGGGCTCGCCCACGCTGAAGCCGCTGGTGCCCGGCGCGCCGGGGCACGGCGAGGGCCATAACGCCGGCATGCCGCTGATCATTGCCGCCGCGATCGCCGCCAAGACGGTGATGGAAAAGAACAAGATCCCGGGCCGGCTGATGCTGTGGCCCGGCGTGGCGGAGGAGCTGCTCGGCGCCAAGGCCTTCTACGTCAAGGCCGGGCTGTTCAAGGATGTCGACGCGACGATCTTCACCCATGTCAGCAGCGATTTCGGGACGGCCTATGGCAATCTCGGCAACAACGCGCTGGTGTCCGTGGAATATACCTTCCACGGCAAGACCGCCCATGCCGCCGGCATGCCTTGGGAAGGCCGTAGCGCGCTCGACGGCGTCGAGGTGATGGACACAGCGTGGAACTTCCGCCGCGAACATCTGCCGGTCACGCAGCGCTCGCATTATGTGATCACCAATGGCGGCGGCCAGCCGAACATCGTGCCCGACGTCGCATCGGTCTGGTATTATTTCCGCGAACAGAATTTCGACAGCGTCCGCAACCTGTTCAACATCGGCAACGAGATTTCGGAAGCGGCCGCTAAGGCGACCGGAACCACAGTCGATCGCCGCCTGCTCGGCTATGCCGCGCCCAATTTCGCAAACAAGCCGATGGCCGAGGCGGCCTATGCGAACATCAAGGCGGTGGGCATGCCGAAATGGACTGCGGATGACCAGGCCTTCGCCCGCGCCGTACAGGAAGCGAACAGCCGCACGGTAAAGCCGCTACCGACCGAGATCGGTCCCCTGTCGACCCCAGAGACGCGGGAACGCTCGCTCGGCGGCGGATCGGACGACATTGGCGACATCATGTGGACGGTGCCGACGATCACCATCCGCTTCCCCTCCAACATCCCCAGTATGATCGGCCACAACGTGCTTTCCGCGATCGCGATGGCCACGCCGATCGCACACAAGGGCGCGGTCGCCGGCGCCAAGGCGGTTTCGATGACGGTGCTAGACCTGATGACCGATCCCAAGCTGCTGGACGACGCCAAGGCCTATTTCCGCGACGTGCAACTGAAGGACCAGAAATATGATCCGGTGCTCGCCCCTACGGACCAACCGGCCATCCACCTCAACCAGGAGCTGATGGACCGGCTGCGCCCGAAGATGAAGCCGTTCTACTACGATCCGAAAAAATACCCCAGCTATCTGGATCAGCTCGGCATCAAATACCCCAATCTCGGCGCAAAGTAGGAATGACTGCAGCCGGTGCGTCACCCAGGCGTACCGGCTCTCCTTTGTTGGCGGCGCCGAGCTGCCGCATCGATAACAAGGCTGCCTCGTTTGCTAATGATTTGCAATAGCTTATATCGAGCGTTGTTCTGCGCATGCCGGGCGGTAAATCAGGGTGTGCGTGGTTCCTTCGCCTGCTGTGGGAGAAGCAGCAGTTGGCGCCCCTTCAGATCTAGGATGAATGGCCCGCGCGATAGAAACCCATTGCCCAGCAGACCGCTCGCCTTACCTTCCGGAACATAGCCGCTATCGACGGGAACACGCTCGATCCGAACTGTGCCCATCCGCAGCGCCGCCTGACCAACGCGGGTGGCGCGCGTGGTTCCATCTGCGGAGGTCTGGGATCCGTCACGCGTCGGAGAACCGGCAGGAACCACGCGCCGCCACGCTGCGTCGGACAGACGGATGACGCCACTATAGCCGAGATCGATCCTCAGGCCGACCTTCTGCTCGTTGAGCTCGGCCGCGACGATGGAGCCAGCCGCGATCGGCAGTACGGTAGTGCCCGGCATCGGCTTGGCACTACCGCCTTGATGGAACGACAACCGCCTGCTGCGGGGATCGATCAGAACGGCGAAATGATCCAGTACGTCACTGCCAAGCACCGCGTCCACCTGCCTGCCCAGCGCCTTCTCGACCGGACGAAGGTCCAGCGCCACCATTGCTCCGTGGACTCGGAAACTCCGTGTCGCTTCTAGTGTCACCGGGTCGGTCGTCGCGGTAGCGACTTGCGTCATCGCGCTGGTCACGACGCGCCGAGCCGAAGCGCGTAACCCGATCCCCGCCCGCTCTGCAAAACCCCGGTCGACCAGCGTTTGGTCGGCGCCATTGTCCAGCAGCACTGTAGCCGGTCGGCCGTTGATCGTCGCCTGGAACAGAATGTTGTTCCTCGCGGTGTCATACGCCATCGGAGCCCGATCCGCCGGGTCGGCCAGTCGCAGTCGGAGAGCAGCAGCAGCGCGACCCGGCCGACTGGCCGAAACGCTTTCCTGCGCGCCGTTCGGCTGCATCGCGGCCAGGCATAGGATAAGCAGTCGCATAGCGCCCGCCTAGCCGAGCTACGATCGGCCAGCAAACGAATAGCTTGGTTGGTGTCGTAGAGATGTACTCCCTTTGCGGTGGCGCCCCACAGAGGCCGAAGACGGGCACTTGGATTAGCTGAGAAGCGACCGCCCAACTTCTCTGAAGTGACGTTGTTAGAGTGACGCCCGTTTGGGCGCATTCCACCTTTTAACAGAAAGCAGAGCAGCAACTTTCAAGCGCCGGTTCCTCCACGGCATCGACACTTCGGCCATCGTGTTGATCCAGATGCGTGCCGCGTGTGTGCATTATCGGGGCGTGGAGGAAGAGGGCGATGTGACGATCGCGTTGTCAGCGCCGTTGCGGGCAAGCACCTCGGCCAGCGGGATCGGCCTCCGGCCGATCAGTTGGCTGAGCAGGGGGTCAGTGCGAGAGAACTCGCCGTTTCGCGCTGCGTGATACAGGCCGAGCATCATAGCAACGGCGCCTGCCGGCACTCCCCGCGCGCACAGCCATGCCTCCTGTTCCTCGTCAGACACCATACGGCGTTCGATCGTCCGCCCCGCTTGGCCTGAAAGCAGCGTCGCTATGCCCGCCAGATCGAGCGCCTGCTCACCCGTGAGCGGTGGGGTCGGTCCGTCGAAGCTGCCCTCGTTGCAAAGGACGGCAGCAGCCGCCGCTGCGAGATCGGCATGGTCTGTCCACGCGACGGGGCCATCTTCGGGCGCTTCCAGCACGCCGCTGTCCGCCGCGCCACCCATCAGCATCGTTACTGTCGCGGCGTAGAAGCCGTTGCGCAGCGCAGTCCAGGCGATTCCGGACTCCACAAGCAATGCCTCGGTCGCAGCATGGTCGTGCATCGGCGAAAAGGCAGACGTCTCGCATGCCCCCATGTGACTCGTGTAGACAATCCGCCGAACACCCACCGCCCGCGCGGCTTCGATTGCGTTGCGGTGCTGGGCTACCGCGTCGCCGCCTGATGCGCGCGCATTCGACGATAGCAGGAGAATCTGATGCGCCCCTTCGAACGCATCAGTCAGGCTGACGGGATCGGCATAGTCGCCGCGCCTGACCAGAATGCCGCTGGCTTCGAGGTCGGCCGCCCTGCCAGGATCACGCACGCTGATCGCCAGTTTAGTGGGATCCATCCGACTACGGAGTTCAGCCAAGATCTGGCGCCCGAGCTTGCCGGTGGCACCGGTGACGAGGATCATGCGGAACTCCTGTTTTCATCGGAAACGAAATATTGCTATCATTGATAACAGGCGCATGCAAGCAGCGCTATCAGCAAGTATGTAGCGATGCTAAGCGTACCGATATGAAGCTTGGCAACGACGACGACATTCCCGATACGCGAGCGCGCATCCTGGCAGCGGCCGCGCAGCTGGTCCTTGCGGGCGGCGTCCCAGCCCTGACGACGCGCGCGGTAGCTGCCGCCGCCTCTGTGCAGGCTCCGACCATCTATCGGCTGTTCGGCGACAAGCGCGGATTGCTCGACGCAGTGGCCGAGCATGGCCTCGCCGCATTCGTGGCGAGCAAGCGTCAGGTCGCGCCGCATCCTGATCCGGTGGAGAATTTGCGTGAAGCTTGGGGCGCCTATGTGAAGTTCGGCGTGGCCAACCCGGCTGTGTTCGCGATTATGAGCGAGGTCGGCCGCGCCGGCCCTCCGTCTCCCGCGATGCTGGCCGGCATGGATATTCTGCGCGCGCGGGTCGAACGGATCGCGCGTGCCGGTCGGCTCCGCGTGCCCGTGGAGCGGGCCGTCGCGCTGATCCACGCCGCCGGCACCGGAATCATTGCTACCCTGCTCGCCAGTCCGGCAGCGGATCGCGATCCGTTCCTTGCTCCATTGGCGCTGGAAGCGTGCCTAGCAGTGCTTGTCGAAGAGCCTACGCGCTCTGCCGCAGAACCTAGGGGGCTGGCAATTGGATTGCGGGCCCATCTGAACGCTGTGGCGCATCTTTCTCCGGGCGAGCGCCTGCTACTGGGCGAGCTGCTGGACCGCCTGTCGACTGATGCCGGAGAACCGGGCTAGACGCGGCAGCTTTCGATGGCAGTGTCAGGAATCCCGTGTGCCGGCGGGCGTAGAGGGGGAAGTTGCCGAGCGACAGCTTCCGCTCGCCAGAGCATCGATAGCGGAATCGCCACAGCAAGGCGCCATCAGGCTGGACGAGCAGATGGACCCGCCCGAGTTGAAAACCTTGAAGCGCCAGGGTGCAGGCTGAAGCGCTCAGAGCTGGACCACGGTAAGCATGGGGCCACGACTCCTGAAGCGTTCGTGGTCCCCTTTGCGTGGGCCACAGCGGAACATTATGAGAGATATCGGACCGGTTAGGCCCGTTTTTTCTCAGTTTCCTGCGATGATCATGGATAGGGACTCATTGCGGAAATCCAGCTTCGTTTTCGATGCCGATGGCACCAGCAGGCCTTGCCGCGCGACCCCGATCAGGCGCGGGCCGTGCTGCGCGCTGCCATCGACGCGGGGGTGAACCACCTCGACACCAGCGACTTTTCCGGCCCGCACGTCACCAACCGGCTGATCCGCGAGGCGCTGTTCCCATATCCGCAGGACCTGCAGATCGGCACCAAGATCGGCGCACGACGGGGTGAAAATGCCTCTTGGCTGCCGGCGTTCGCGCCGGACGAACTGGCACGCGCCGTCGCCGATAATCTCGAAGACCTCGGGCTGGAGGCACTGGACGTCGTCAATCTCCGCCTGATGTTCGACGTTCATTGCCCGGCGAAGGATCGCTCGCCGCACCGCTGAAGGTGGTGGCGGACCTGCAACGGCAAGGGCTGGTGCGCCATATCGGGCTCAGCAACGTGACACGCACGCAGTTCAAGGAAGCACGGGCGATCGCCGAGATCGTCTGCGTCCAGAACCAGTACAACCTCGGCCACCGCGGCGACGAGGCATCGCTGACGCTGCCGCAGGACGCAGTCACCAAGCTCGACGGAATCGGCAGGTGATCAGCCAGGCCGATTGGCGAGCACCGCGTCGAGCAACCCCGGAAAGCGGCGATCGAACTCGGATCGCCGCAAGCTATTGATCATCTCGCGCCCCACCTGCGTCGTCTTGATCAGCCCTGCCGCGCGGAGCAGCTTAAGGTGATTGGACAGCGTGCTCTTGGGGATGGCTTCGCAGGGCGCGGCATCCGTGCAGCGCAACCGCTCGGCCGCCGCCAGCCGCGCGACCATCTCCAGCCGATTGGGATCGGCCAGCGCATGCAGCGCCAGGTCAAGCGGGACGTCTTCCAGCCTTGGATGGGTGAAGCGGGCCATGCGATTGATATAGGGCGCTGTGATAAATTTAATAGTTCGGGAATGTTGAACTGTTGAACTGACGCGCCATATCCTTGCCTGCCGACAGCGCACGACGCCGTGATCGCGGGCCACATTTTCGGAGGATCTACATGTCACTTCAGGGCAAAAAGGCGCTCGTCTCCGGCGGATCGCGCGGGATCGGCGCCGCGATCGCCAAGCGACTGGCAGCCGACGGCGCGGCGGTTGCGATCACCTATGCCGGCAACAAGGCGGCAGCGGACGCCACCGTGGCGGCGATCGAAGCCGCCGGCGGTACCGCCTTCGCCTTCCAGGCCAATGCGGCCGAGCCGGCCTCGCAGCGCGCAGGCGTCGAACAGGCCGCCGCCGCCCTGGGTGGGATCGACATCCTCGTCCATAATGCGGGTGTGGCGGAGTTCTCGACCGTCACCGACGACACCGACGAAACCTATGATCGCCAGTTTGCCGTCAACGTAAAGGGCCTGCATATCGGCACGCGCGCGGCGCTGCCGCACCTTCGCGAAGGCGGGCGCATCATCCTGATCGGCAGCATCTCGGGCGAGATGGCCTTCCCCGCGACGACGGTCTACAGCGCGACCAAGGCGGCGGTTGCGGCACTGGCTCGCGGCTGGGCGAAGGACCTCGCGGCCCGCAACATCCTGGTCAACACCGTTCAGCCGGGGCCGATCGATACCGACATGAACCCGGCCGACAGCGACTTTGCCGGGCAGATCCTCAGCGCCATCCCGCTCGGGCGCTATGGCAAGGTCGAGGAGATCGCGGGTGCGGTCGCGTTCCTCGCCGGACCAGATGCCAGCTACATCACGGGCACGACGCTCAACATCGATGGCGGCGCGACGGCGTAAGACGAAGCCTCCGCACAGGTCAGGGCTGGTCGTCAAGATAGGCGGCCAGTTCTTCCGGCGTTCCGTTGGGGAAAGCCTCGCGCAAAAAGTCGAGAAACGCTGACACTCTGGCGCTCAGCAGGCGTCGCGACGGGTAGAGCGCCCACAAGGCGATATCCGAACCTGCCACATCGCCCCTCCATGTCAGCCGCTTCGCGGCAATATCGCGGCTGACCAGCGATAGCGGCAGCCGCGCCGCCCCGCCCCCGGCGCGGACCGCATCCCGGATCATCACAAGCGACGACAGCCGCAGCACCGGATCTATCGCGATTTCGTTTGTGCCGTCTATGCCCGTGACCGTCCAGTTCCGCGCCGGATCGCCGCCGCGGACCACGGCAGGAACCGCGCCACTTTCCGGCAGCACCAATTGCGCGCTCGTCACCACCACCAGCCGATCGTGCAGGAACGGCCGACCGACCAGCGCATCGTCGGCAGCCGGATCGACGCGGATCACCAGATCATAGCCCTCCTCGATCATCTCCACCGCGCGATCGTCAGCGGTGACCTCCAGCCGGACCTCGGGGTATCGCCGCGCGAAGTCGGCTGCCAGCCGCCCCATCGCGGTCTGCGAGAAGAGCAGCGGATTTCGGCGCGACGATCCTGCGGCCGACCTATTTCATCGACAACGAAGCGGTGGTGAAGGAAGTCATCCTCCAACACGGCGTCTACCCGATGACGATCGGCAGCAAGGGCGTCGCGATGGTGGATACCCGCGACATTGCGGAGGTCGCCGCGCTCGAACTGCTGCGCCGCGACCGCGCGCCTGAGAAGTTGCCGATCGAGACGATCAACCTGGTCGGTCCCGATACGCTCACGGGCGAAAGCGTCGCGGCGATCTGGTCCGACGTGCTGGGCCGCCCGGTTGTCTATGGCGGTGATGACCCCAGTGCGTTCGAGCAGAATATGGCGACCTTCCTGCCGCGCTGGACCGCCTATGAAATGCGCCTGATGGCGGAGCGCTATGTTAGCGACGGCATGATCCCGGATGATGGCGATCGCGAACGCCTGACCGCGATGCTGGGCCGCCCGCTGCACGGTTACCGGGAAACCGCTGTCGCATTGGCGGCTGCCTGACCGGCCGAATTCTCGCCGCGCCAGTCTCCGGATCACGAGTCCGGCGGCTGGCCCGCTTCGGCAATCCCCTTCCTGACGGACGCGGGCGAAGTCGGGTGGTGTCGATGCGACCTGCGCATCGAGCAGATCTCGTTGTGCTCCTGTCGCCGCCCGCGCTACCCCTAGCTTCGGTCCCGAGCGTTTCGGCAATGATGCCGTGGCAGGCAGCTGGTAATGAGCCGGTTAGTCTATAACTCGCAGCTGCCCTTTCTCACAGTCCCAGTTGCTTGCGCAGGCTCTTGTCGAACGCGTCGTCGGGCACGAAGCGGCGGAGCAGGCTGAACTTTTTGCCCTTGCCCGCTGGCCAGCGGAGCCGGGGCTTGGGCGAGGACGCGGCGGCCACGACCGCGTCCGCCACCACCTTCGCCTCGTCCCCGGTTTCCATCATGCCCTTGAGCATAAAGTGGATCATTGGCCGCGTCGTGGCGTAGGCGTCGAGATGCCGGTCGCCATAGGCGAGATTGGCGTCGAACGCCGTCTTCGTGTTCGCCGGCTCGACGGCGATTACCCGGATGCCGAAGCTGCGAACCTCGTGGTCGAGCGACTGGGAATAGCCTTCGACGGCATGCTTGCTCGCGGCATAAACGGCCATGTAGGGCGCCGGCATGAAGCCGAAGGCAGAGCTGATGTTGAGGATCCGCCCCCTGCCGGCTTCCCGCATGTGCGGCAGCACGGCTTGCGTCATGCGGATCAGGCCGAAGAGGTTCACCTCGAAGAGCTGGCGGGTCTGCTCGAGCGAGGTTTCCTCTGCCGCCCCCGCCATGCCGAAACCGGCATTATTGACCAGCAGATCGATCCGGCCGGCGCGTTGCAGCACGGCGGCGACCGTCGCCGCGACCGATGCATCGTCGGTGACGTCGCAGGCGAGCATGGTGATGCCCTCCTTGGTGGATCCGTCTGCCCGACGGCCGGTTCCGAACACCCGGTAGCCTGCGCTGCGCAGCGCTTGCGCGGTCGCCAGCCCAATACCCGATGATGCGCCGGTCACGAGCGCGACCGGCAATGCTTCCATGGTAGCCATTGCTTGCTTTCCTCAGATCGCCCGCCACACGGGCCTGGTTTCAGGAGCTTGGGAGCAGCACGGGGGCAAATACCCGCACCTTAGTTGCTTGCGATGCGAGGCCCGGCAGGATCCCAGCCGCCGCCCAGCGCGCGGAACGATGCGACCGCGCCCCGGCTCGCCGCCGCCCGCGCCTGCACCACGCCGTCGCGGGCCTCGAGCAAGCGGCGATCGGCATCGAGCACCTCGACGAGGCTGACCGCCCCGCCCTTGTAGGCGGCGAACGATGCTTCCCGCGCCCGCGCGAGCGACATTTCCGCCGCAGTGAGCGCTTCGGCCCGCGCCTCCTGCTGCACCAGGGTGGAGAAAGCATCCTCCACGTCCTGCGAGGCGCGCAGCACCGCCTGGCGATAGGCGGCCAGCAACTCGGCATTGCGCCCCTTGGCGGCGCGGATCTCGGCATCGACCCGGCCGAAATCGAACAGACGCCAGCGCAGGCCCAGCACGCCGTTTGCCTGGGTCGCGCCGCCGCCGAACAGCCCGCCGGCACTGGTCGTCGCGGTGCCGAGGAAGGCGTTCAGCGAGAATTTGGGATAATATTCGGACATCGCCGCGCCGATCCGCGCATTGGAAGCGGCCAGCGAGCGTTCCGCCGCGATCAGGTCCGGCCGGCGCCGCAGCAATTCCGCCGGGCCGTCGATCGAAGCGATGCCGGGGGCGGCGGGTATCGCCGCCTCGTCGCCAAGCATCTCCCTCGCGGTGCCCGGCTGCTCGCCCACCAGCACATCGAGGGCGTGCAGGGTCACGTCCAGCTGGTTCTGCAGCGCAGGCACCGCCGACCGAAGCTGCCCGAGCGCGCCTTCGGCCTGGCGAAGCTGCAACTCGGCCCCCACGCCCTTTTCGAACTGCAGGCGGACAAGATCGGTGAGCCCCTGCTGCGTCTTCAGCTGGTCGAGAGCAATCGCGAGGCGCGCCTGGAGCGCGCGCGCCTGGATATAGGTGTCCGCCGTCTGCGCGATCACCGTGAGCCGCGCAGCCACCGCCCCGGCCGCCGAGGCCTGCCAGTCGGCGCGCGCTGCGTCCCGCGCGGCATCCCGGCCGCCGAACAGATCGAGTTCCCAGCTTGCGCCGACGCCAAGCTCATAGCTTTCCGTCGAGCGTTCGAACTGGGGGAAGGCGCTCGCCAACCGTCCGATCGGCGTTTCCTTGGACTGGTAGATCCCGCCGCCCTGCCCGCTCACCTGCCCGACCGGCAGCAGCGCGGCATTGGCACCCTTGAGCGCTGCGCGGGCCTGGGTGACGCGCGCGACCGCCTGCTGGAGATCGAGATTCTGTGCCACCGCCCGCTCGACCAAGGTCGAAAGTGTCGGGTCGCGGAACCCGCGCCACCATTCGACCAGATCAGCACGCTCGACGCTGGCGGCACGGGCTTCCACTGCGGAGCCATAGGCAAAGTGCGCAGGCGCCGGCGTCGCCGGAACCGCATAGCGCGGACCTGTCGCGCAGCCGCTCAGCAGAAACACGGCGGCCGCGAGGGAAAGGGTCGATCGCGATGGGCGCATGGCATCACCTGGTTTGGAACTCTCGTGTGACTGATGCATTGATCGGTCACAGTTTGTCAATCCACGGATGAATGCGTATCTGAGGCCCATGACCGAGAACCTCGTAAGCACCCCCGCCCGCGGCCCCGCCGAACATGCTGTCCGCGACCAGATCATCGAGGCGGCGAACGACTGTTTCGCCCGCTATGGCTATGCCAAGACCACCGTTGCCGACCTCGCCCGCGAGATCGGCTTCTCCAAGGCCTATATCTATCGGTTCTTTGAGTCCAAGCAGGCGATCGGCGAGGCGATCTGCAGCGCCCGGCTGGAGCGAATCGTGCGCGAAGCACGGATCGCGGTTGCCGAAGGCGAGAGTGCGACGGACAGATTTCGCCGCTTCTTCAAGAGTATAACCGGCCTCAGCGTGGAACTCTTCTTCGACGATCGCAAGATCTACGAGATCGCAGCGTCAGCCGCCTCAGAGAATTGGGCCTCGGCGCGCGCGTACAAGGATACGCTGCGGAGCATGATTGCGGAGATCGTCCGCGAGGGCCGTGAAGCTGGCGAATTCGAGCGGAAGACGCCGTTGGACGAGACCTGCCGCGCGATCGTCTATGCGATGATGCCCTTTGTCGACCCGCTGCATCTGGAGCGCAACCTGGACCTGCTGCCTGATGCGCAGACCGAACTTACCGGGCTCATCCTGCGCAGTCTGGCGCCATGACCCATCAGCCATAGGCGTTGTGACGTATTGACAATTTGGTCACAGGAAAACATCTACGCTCCAACTCATTGGAGGATTCGTAGGTGTCGGATCATTTTCTCGATCGCCGCGGCAAGGCCGTAGCGCTTCCCCTTCTGCTCGCGCTGGCCGCCTGCTCGTACAGCGAGCCCGATCCCCGCACCGATCCGCCGCTGGTGCGGACGGTGGCACCGCTTGCCGCACGGGGCGCCACCCGCGAGTTCACCGGGATCGTCGCGGCACGGGTGCAGAGCGACCTCGGCTTCCGCGTCGCCGGCAAGGTAACCGAGCGCCTGGTCAATGCCGGCGACGTCGTCCGCCGCGGCCAGCCGCTGATGCGGCTGGACATCACCGATCTCGCGCTCGCCACCCAGGCCTCGAACCGCAATGTCGAGGCGGCGCGCGCCGCCGCGGAGCAGACCGCCGCCGACGAGCGCCGGCTGCGCGATCTCGTCGCCGCGGGCGCCATCTCTGCGTCCAACTACGATAAGGCAAAGGCAGCAGCCGACGCCGCGGCAGCGCAGTTGCGCGCCGCCCAGGCCCAGGCCGGCATCGCCCGCAACGGCACCGCGTACGGCGTGTTGCTGGCGGACGCGGACGGCACGGTGGTGGAGACGCTCGCCGAGCCCGGCCAGGTCGTCGCCGCCGGGCAGGTGGTCGTCCGCGTCGCCCGCTCTGGCCCGCGCGAGGCGCTGGTCCAGCTCCCCGAGGATCTCCGCCCCGCGATCGGCTCCACCGCGGCGGCGCGCACCTATGACGGCGGCAGCGGCACCGCGGCGCTGCGGCAGTTGTCGGACGCGGCCAACCCCGCCTCGCGCACCTTCGAGGCCCGCTATGTGCTGAACGGCAGTGCCGCGCGGGCACCGCTGGGTGCCACCGTCACGATCACGCTCGACGGCGGACGTGCCGGCGCGAGCGCAGAGGTGCCGCTGGGTGCGATCCACGATGCCGGCCATGGCCCCGGCGTATGGCTGCTCCGCACCGGCAAGCAGCAGACGGTGACCTGGCGCCCCGTGCGGATCGTCGCGCTGGGCGAGGAAACCGCGCGTCTCGCGACCGGCTTCCAGCCCGGCGACCGGATCGTCGCGATCGGCGCGCATATGCTCCACGAAGGCGAAGCAGTCCGCACCGAAGGAGCCGCCAAGTGAGCGGCGGCGAACCCGAGAAGCGCGGCTTCAATCTTTCCGCGCTCGCCGTGCGCGAGCGCTCCGTCACCTTGTTCTTCCTGATCGCGGTCATCGCGGCGGGCACGATCGCGTTCCTCAAGCTCGGTCGCGCCGAGGATCCCGGCTTCACCATCAAGGTGATGACAGTGGTCACCGCCTGGCCGGGCGCGACCGCGCAGGAGATGCAGGACCAGGTCGCCGAGCCGCTGGAGAAGCGGCTTCAGGAACTGCGCTATTATGATCGCAGCGAGACCTTCACCCGCCCCGGCCTTGCCTTCACCACGGTGACGCTGCGCGACAATACGCCGCCCGCCGACGTACCCGAACAGTTCTATCAGGCCCGCAAGAAGATGGGCGACGAAGCGGCCAAGCTGCCGCGCGGTGTGATGGGCCCGTTCGTCAACGACGAATATGGCGACGTGACCTTCGCGCTCTACGCACTAAAGGCGAAGGGCGAGCCCCAGCGCAACCTGGCGCGCGAAGCGGAACTGCTGCGCCAGCGCCTGCTCCACGTGCCCGGCGTCAACAAGATCAACATCGTCGGCGAGCGGCCGCAGCGCATCTTCGTCGAATTCACCGAGCAGCGGCTGGCGACGCTCGGCGTTTCGGTGCGCGACATCTTCGTCGCACTGGCCAAGCAGAACCTCGTCACCCCCGCCGGCGCGATCGAGACCAAGGGCCAGCAGGTCGCGATCCGCCTCGACGGCGCGTTCGACGACCTCGCCAAGATCCGCGACCTGCCGATCGTCGTTGGCGGCAACAGCCTGCGCCTGTCGGATATCGCCAAGATAGAGCGCGGCTATGAGGATCCCGCCACCTTCCTGATCCGCAACGGCGGCGAGCCGACGCTGCTGCTCGGCGTGGTGATGCGCGAGGGCTGGAACGGGCTCGACCTGGGCAAGGCGCTGAACGCCGAAGTGGCCAAGGTGCAGAAGGAACTGCCGCTCGGCATGACCCTGACGCCGGTGACCGACCAGTCGGTGAACATCAGCGAAGCCGTCGACCAGTTCATGCATACCTTCCTGGAGGCGCTGGCGATCGTCATGATCGTCAGCCTGATCAGCCTCGGCTGGCGCGTCGGGCTGGTGGTGGCCGCCGCCGTCCCGCTGACGCTGGCGATCGCGCTGGTGGTGATGTGGGCAACCGGCCGCGTGCTCGATCGCATCACGCTCGGCGCGCTGATCCTCGCGCTCGGCCTGCTGGTCGACGATGCGATCATCGCGATCGAGATGATGGTTGTGAAAATGGAGGAGGGCTATGATCGCATCCGCGCCTCCGCCTATGCCTGGAGCCATACCGCAGCACCCATGCTGGCGGGCACGCTGGTCACGGTGATCGGCCTGATGCCGGTGGGCTTCGCCCAATCGACCGCGGGCGAATATGCCGGCAACATCTTCTGGGTGGTCGGCTTCGCGCTGATCGCGTCGTGGTTCGTCGCGGTGATCTTCACCCCCTATATGGGCGTGAAGATGCTGCCCCATATCAAGCCGATCGAGGGCGGCCACCATGCCATCTACCAGACGCCGCGGTACCAGCGCGTCCGCGGCGTCATCGCCTGGGCGGTGCACCGCAAGAAGCTGGTCACGCTGTTCACGCTGGGTGCCTTCCTCATCGCCGGCGCGGGCATGGCGCTCGTCAAGAAGCAGTTCTTCCCGACCTCGGATCGCCCCGAACTGCTGGTCGAGGTCCAGATGCCCAAGGGCACGGCGCTCGCCCAGACCAGCGCGGCGACAAGCCAGGTCGAGGCGTGGCTCCAGAAGCAGCCCGAGGCGAAGATCGTCACCGCCTATATTGGCCAGGGCGCGCCCCGCTTCTTCATGTCGCTTTCGCCCGAACTGCCCGATCCGTCGTTCGCCAAGGTCGTCGTCCGCACACCCGACGAGGCCGCGCGCGACAGGCTGAAGCTGAAGCTGCGCCAAGCGGTGTCCAACGGCCTCGCCCCGGCCGCGCGCGTCCGGGCGACCCAGCTGGTCTTCGGCCCGCCCTCCCCCTTCCCGGTCGCCTTCCGCGTAGCAGGGCCCGATCTGGCCGTCGTCCGCGGCATCGCCGAGCGCGTGCAGAAGGTGATGCAGGCCGATCCGTCGATGCGCACGGTCAACAGCGACTGGGGCGAGCGTGCACCGGCGCTGCACTTCGTGCTCGATCAGGAGCGGCTGCGGGCGTTCGGTCTCACCTCCAGCGACGTCGCCGACCAGCTCCAGTTCCTGCTGACCGGCGCGCCCGTCGCCCAGGTGCGCGAGGACATCCGCTCGGTCGAGATCGTCGCCCGGTCTGCTGGTACCGATCGGCTCGATCCCGCGCGCATCGGCAATTACCAGCTGACCGGCGCTAACGGCCAGCGGGTGCCGGTCAGCCAGATCGGCAAGGTCGAGGTACGGATGGAAGACCCTATCCTGCTCCGCCGCGACCGCCTGCCGACGATCACCGTGCGCGGCGACATCGCCAACGGCCTGCAGCCGCCGGACGTCTCGACGGCGATGCTCGCCAAGCTTCAGCCGATCATCCAGAGTCTGCCGAGCGGCTACCGCATCGACATGGCGGGCTCGATCGAGGAAGCCGAAAAGGCCAACACCGCACTGGCGCCGATCTTCCCGATCATGATCTTCCTGATGATGATCGTGATCATCCTGCAGGTGCGCAGCCTGTCGGCCATGGGAATCGTGCTGGCGACCGCGCCGCTCGGCCTGATCGGCGTGGTTCCGATCCTGCTCGTGACCGGCCACCCCTTCGGCTTCAACGCCATCCTGGGCCTAATCGCGCTCGCCGGCATCCTGATGCGCAACACGCTGATCCTGATCGGCCAGATCCACGACAACGAGAAGCTGGGGATGACGCCCTATGACGCGGTGGTGGAAGCGACCGTGCAGCGCTCGCGGCCGGTGATCCTTACCGCGCTGGCGGCGGTGCTCGCCTTCGTGCCGCTGATCAAGTCGGTCTTCTGGGGCTCGATGGCGATCACGCTGATCGGCGGCACGCTGGGCGGGACGATCCTGACGCTGCTGTTCCTGCCGGCACTTTACGCGCTGTGGTTCCGGATCCGTCCGGCGACGACGCCCACGGTTGGGGACGAGAAGAACGCGGCAACCGCATGAAGATTCATTCTACCGAATTTGAGAATTGTCATGATAATATTCACAATGCTAAATTCATTTATGTCGTGGTTCTCGAAGGCATTATCTGTGGCGGACACCGATATATATGATGCCATGTTGTCAAAAATCGACAATCTAGAAAAGTGACTATCCAGTCTGGAAGCTGATCAAAATAACGCACTCAGCGTATAGTATTTACTATTTTCTAAACCCCGGGTCGCAACGGTGGTGCCCTTCGCCGCCTTTGGGCCGATGGATGATCGCGCGGTTGAGGGTCTGCACCAGATCGTAGCGAAAGCCGTCCGCCTGTTCGAGGAAGCGGCGATGCGCATACTGATCGCTCTGCGCGAGCGCCGCCGACCACGGCCGGACCGCCTGCAAGGGTGATAAGAGCGAAAAGCCGCGCTGGATCGCCGCCTGCCGGTCATAGCCATCGTAGAGCGCTGCGAAGTGGCGACGGTAGATGGCGGTGGACAATTGCTCACCCGCGGAAAGCGCGATGCCGTTGAAATCGATCGGCAGATCCTCGAGCTTCGAAACGCCGTAGCGCTGCATCGTCGTCCTCCGCAGCCGATCGAGCCGCGCGTCCTGCGGATCATGACCGCTCGGTCCCTCGCGAACCTCCCTGGTCACCGCTGCCTCGAACGCCGGGCCGGAAGCTGTTGGAGCCAGCGCCTCCGCGACCGTCGGTGCGATACGGGGCACGAACAGCGTCGCCATCGCCCAGAAGGCCAGCAGGACCACCAGCGCGGTCCGCGCGGACGCGAAGGCAGCCGACGCCGCCAGCGTGAGCGCGGCGAAGGCGAGCAAGTACAGGCCATAGCCGAGCATCATCCAGAGCAGCGCGGAAAACTCCGTCAGGCCCCCGCCGCTCCCCGCCAGCGCCAGCGCGCTCGCCAGGGTGGCGACGGCAAGCAGCAGTCCGGCGGTCGCGCCAAGTCCTCCCAGGCGCCCTGCCATCAGCGCGGCGGGGGAGGCGCCGGCGGCAAGTTCCTGTCGGAGCAGGCCGCGTGCGCGTTCCCCCGAAAAGGCCGAGAAGCCGGAAAGTATCACCAGCAGCGGCGCAAAAAGCTGGAGCATTGTCGCCGGGCTGAGCGCGCCAAAGCGGTCGAGTGCCGTACCCCCATCGATCGTGCGGTTGCGTGCCGGATTGTTGGCATGTGCTTCGACTTTGAGCGACGTGCCAAGCTGGGGCAGCAGGCCGGGGTCGACCACGGCAAGGGGCGAGACCGGCTTGAAAAAATAGCGTCCGAAATGCGCCGCGCCGTGCGGGTTGGCGGGGCCTTGCGATGCCCAGACCCGTGCCTCCTGCGCCTGAGCGGCACGCCGTTCCTCCTCGCGTGCGCCGTGGAGCGCGGCACCGGCGATCCCTGCGGCGAGCAATGCCAGCAGCAGCGAAAGCGCCAGCACCGCAAGCCGTCGGTCGCGTACCAATAGCCGCCATTGCTGGCGGGCAATGACGGGAACGAGCGCGCCTGTCATTTCAGTAGCTGGCGCGGAGCGTCAGCAGGACGTTCCGTGGCTCGCCATAGAAGTTGTACGTGTTGATCGAGCCGACGCGCTGGTAATAGATTTTGTCGAATATGTTATTGACCGACACGAACGCACGCAGGTGCTCGTCGACACGCCAGCCGAGCTGGGCGCCCGCTACGGCGAAGGGCGCTTGCTCGCGGATACTGGCAACGCCACCGGCGATGACGCCGCTCTGACCGATCACGCTGACAGCGGCAAAGGCGCCGCCTAGTGCCACCGGCTCGTACCGGACATATGCCTTATACTGGTGTCTGGGCGTGTTGAGGTCGAACACGGCGCCGGTCTGGGCTGCGGTGCCGAGCTCGAACGCGGTCCTGACGTTGGTGTAGCTCGCCACGAGGTCCAACCCAGGGAGTGGGCGCCCGGTGACTTCGAACTCGAAGCCTTCGATTTTCACGACGCCTGCCTCGACGAAGAAGCCAGGGTTTGCCGTGTCGGCGAGGGCGCGATTCTTGTCCTTGCTGCGGAACACCGCCGCGCTGGCGTTAAGGGCCCCGTCCAGGAACCTCCCCTTCAAGCCGGCCTCATATTGCTCGCCGACGCGGGGATCGAGCACGGTGCCGTTGGCCCGCAGCGACGTCTGCGGATTGAAGATGTCGGAGTAGCTTGCGTACAGCGTGACGTTATCCGTCAGGTGCAGCACCGCGCCGAGGCTCGGCGTGAACTGGCCGCGCTCTCGCGCGCCGGTGGTGAAGTTGGTAGGCGTCGAAGGCGGAATGCTGCGCGACTTGTTGGTATAGTCGCTGACCCGGGCGCCCGCGACGATCGTCAGGCCCTTGATGGGGCGCAGCCGGAGCTGGGCATGGACGCCGCTCTGCTGCAAATCGGTTTCGCTGCCTGAGGTGAAGGCGGCACCCGGCAGCGGGATCGAATCTGCAGCGTAGATCGAATACCTGCCGACCGGCGTCTGGGTGCGATTGAGGAACGAAGTCGTCCGCTTGTCCCAGCTATAGCCGATCGCCAGCTCATGCTCCTGGCCGAACAGCGTGAACGGGCCGGTGGCATAAGTGTCCACCGACGTCTTGCCGTTCACGCCCCGGCTGCGGCGGTTCACATATTCGGCCGTCAGCGTGACGGGATCGACACCGGTGCCGGGGCGAACGAATGCGTCTTCCCATGCTCGCGGGATGTCACGATGGAGACCGCGCACTACGACCGACCAGTCGCCGATCTGCTGCTTGATCTCGGCGGCATATTCGGTGGTGGTCTCGGTGAACGTGTTCCAGCTGGGCAAATGCTGGAAGTTGCGGGGGAAGTTCAGAAACTGGTCCGTCAGTGGGTGCCGCGTCGACGTCGCGCCGTTCACGCGCAGGCCATAGGCCGGCTGCCCGTTCATCGGCGTGTCCGCCACCGTATCCTGATAGCTGAGCGATGCGCCGATCGTGGTGGTCGGCGTCAGGTCGAAGTCGAGCGCGCTATAGGCGGTAAGCTTGCGGGTATGCGACTTGGCCTGGAAGAAGTCGCGATCGTGCAGTGCGCCCACCGCACGCAGGCGCAGACGCCCGGCTGCATCCACCGGCCCGCCGATATCGAACTCGCCGCGATAGTTGTTCCAGGAGCCGGCAGAAAGCGCGCCGGAAATTGCGAGTTGATCCTGTCCACGCTTGCGGATGAGGTTGATCGTGCCGCCCGGCGATCCGGATCCACGGAACAGGCCGGTCGGCCCGCGCTGCACTTCAAGCCGCTCATAGATAACCAAGTCGAACTCGGGCACGCCGGACGAGAAGGTCGAGGGGATGCCGTCATAGGCATAGTCGAGCACGAAGCCGCGCGCGCGATAATCGGGGTTGGTGCCATCGAACGGCATTACCGTGACGCCCGCCACGGTCTGCATCGCTTCGCCGATCGTGAAGAGGTTGCGATCCTCGATCTGCCGGCGCGTGACAACGCTTACCGATTGCGGAACTTCGATCAGCGGCGCCGGGCTCTTGCCGGCGACGGACGCCTGCTGGGGGGCGTAGCTGTCGTCCTGGCGAACCCCGGTAACCACGATATCCGAGCGACGCGAATGCTCCCCCTCCCCGGTCTGGGCAAACGCAGGCATGGTGATAAGGGGCAGGCCTAGCATCAGGCCTGCCCGTACGGACAGTCGGTTCATTCTTCCCCCTATTGCAACCGTGTTACGGTATAACGTCCCCCGTAAGTCACTGGGAGCAATCGCGCAAGGGACTTGGAATCGCGCGCATTTTCACGTCCGACTGCCCGACGGGGCAAGCCGACGCGATCGAACCGGGCAAAGTGTGACCGGTCGCGAGAGCGCGTCCAGCCCGGGCCGCTAATCTACCCGGCAGATGCTTCCGGCTTAGCGGCAACCGCCAGATGCGCCGTTCCCGGAATCCGGATCCAGTCACCGTCCCGCCATTGCCCGAGCATGTTTGCTGCTTCGCCCACCACGGCACGCCTTTCGCTATCCCCCCGCCCGCTAATCAACGGGTTGGCGCCGATCATCGGGCTTTCGTTCGCCAGGATTGGCCGCCGCCAGGGCAAGCGCGCCCGGGCCGGTGGCGATATCGAGCAAGGTCATGCCCTGCCCGATATCGGCGAGCGCCACCGCGTCACGGCAGAACTGCGCCGTGAACGGTTCCGCGCCGAGGATGTAGGTGTCGGCCGTTTCGTCCCAATAGGCGGCGGTCTGGATCGGCTATGCCATCGTCTTAGCGCTTTGCCGTTGCTTGCGCGTAGCGGCGGGAGACTTCGGCCCAGTTCACCACCTGCCACCAGCCGTCGAGATAATCGCCGCGGCGGTTCTGGTACTTCAGATAATAGGCATGCTCCCACACGTCGTTGCCGAGGATCGGCGTGCCCTTGGCTTCGGCCACGTCCATCAACGGATTGTCCTGGTTGGGGGTGGAGGTAATGGCCAGCTTGCCGTCCGCGCCCACGATCAGCCAGACCCAGCCCGAGCCGAAGCGCTTGGTACCTGCCTCCTTGAACGCGGCCTTGAACGTGTCGAGCGAGCCAAAGCTGCCGGCAATCGCGGTCGCCAGCGCCGGCGAGGGCGCGCCAGCCTGCGCGGGCGACGCCATCGTCTTCCAGAAGAAGCTGTGGTTCCAATGCCCGCCGGCATTGTTGCGCACGACCGCCGGCAGCGTGCCCGCCCTGGCGACCAGTTGCTCTAGCGACTGGCCAGCCAGCGCAGCATCGGCGGCAACTGCCTTGTTCAGCGCATCGACATAGGCCTGGTGGTGCTTGTCGTGGTGGATCGTCATCGTCTGCGCATCGATCGCCGGTTCCAGCGCGTCGGCGGCATAGGGCAGCGCCGGCAGCGTGAAGGCGGCGGGCGCGGGCGTCGCCTGTGCGAGAGCGAGCGACGGGGCGGCGGCAAGGCTCGCAAACGCAAGCGATAGGACAATGCGCTTCATGGGTTCCTCCTGGTTATGGCTGGGGTGGGACGGGTCGGCACACGACCGAAACGGGTGGCACGCGGATTTGGCGTCGACCGCGCGCTCAAAGAAAGATCGTTCCGCGCGAAGAGGGAAGACCGGGGTGGCCGGGCTGCATCCCGACAGCGATGTAGCTGGAACAACGTGCTTTCTTCCTTGGTCGGACGCCAATAGGTGGGAAGGCCACTTGACGCGATGGTGATGTTATATCATTGCCACGCAGGCACCTCGGTGTCCAGCGTTGGATGGAGTAAGGCATGACGCAGGCAGTGCGACGACAATATCTGTACGACGCGCTCGCGCTCGGACTCTCGCTGCTCTGCCTGGTGCACTGCCTCGTGCTGCCGATGCTGATCCTCCTGCTTCCCGTGCTGGCGGCCTATCTGGCGGTGCCGGAGCAATTCCACTTGTGGGCGCTTGCGCTTGCGATACCGGCCAGCACGATCGCGCTGGCTGCCGGCTATCGCCGCCATCGCCAGAGCAGGCCGGTGATGATCGTGGTTCCGGGGATTGCGCTGCTGGCATTCGGCGCACTCGCCGCCCCGACCGAAGCGATGGAAACCGCGCTGACCGTGCCCGGCGCCCTGGCGCTGGCGCTTGGCCATGCGCTCAACTGGCGCGCGCTTCGGCATGGCGACGGCCCCCATGCGGTGAAGCGGTGACGATGCGCGCCCCGGCACATGCAGCGAGTGGCGCTGCGGCGCCCCGCAGGGCCCCCGGCGTTGCCGAGGCGCGCGTGGTGGCGTTGCTTACAGGCGCCAACCGGCCGATCAGCGCCTATGACATCGTCCACCGCTGCACCGCCGAGGGGCATCCGATCGCGCCCACCCAGGTCTACCGCGTATTGGCGCGGCTGATGGCGCAGGGGCGGGTGTTCCGCGTCGAAACGCTGGCCGCTTATATGCTCTGGCGCGCGCCGTTCGACATGTGCCTGATCTGCGATGGCTGCCATGCGATCCAACTGCTGCCCTGCCCCGAACTCCCCGCGCAACTGGCCGCCCAAGCGCAGCGGCTGGGTTTCAGGCCTGCCCGGCTCATCATCGAGAGCCATGGCCGCTGCGCCGAATGCGCCACCACATTGCAATAGCCACGCTTGCCGCAAGTCCTGGCACCGGCGGCCGCGCCCAAGACGTTGAATAGGAAATACACCGTGCGAACACCCCTGCTTGCCTGTACCGTGCTGGTCACCATGCTGGCATCCCCGCTTCCCGACGCCGCCGCAGCGCAAACGCCTCGCGCGGCCCCAGACCAGACCGCCAACCCCTTGCTCGCGCGCTGGACCACGCCGGACGGGGTTCCGCCCTATGACCGAATCCGCCCTGAACAATATGAGCCGGCATTCGACGCCGCGCTCGCCGAGGCACGGACAGACTATCGGCGGATCGCCGACAATCCCGCCGCGCCCAGCTTCGCCAACACGATCGAGGCGATGGAAGGCGCGGGACGGCCGCTGGGGCGCATTGCGAGCACCTTCTTCAATGTCGCTTCCGCCGATGCCACCGACGCGATCCAGGGTGTCGAGGAACGGATCACGCCCAAACTGACGCGGCTGAGCAATGAGACGCTGCTGGATCCGAAGCTGTTCGGCCGCGTCGATACGCTGTGGAAGGCACGCGCGACCTTGCAGCTTTCCCCTGAGCAGGCGCGGTTGCTGCAGGAGACGCACAGCCGGTTTGTCCGTGCGGGTGCCGCGCTGAACCCGGCGCAGCGGACCCGCGTCGCCGCGATCAACGAGGAACTGGCGACGCTGGGCGTCGATTTCGGCCAGAAGCTGCTCGCCGATCAGAAGGCCGGCAGCGTGTTGCTCAGCGCCGCCGAGGTCGCCGGCCTGCCTGAAGATCAGCGCAGCGCCGCCGCGATGGCGGCCGAAGCCGCCGGGCACGCCGGCAGCTTCCTGTTCCCGGCGACGCGCTCTGCCGCCGAGCCGTTCCTTACCGCCGCGCCCAACCGCGCCGCGCGCGAAAAGATCTGGCGTGCGTTCGTGATGCGCGGCGACAATGGTAACGCCAACGATACCAATGCGATCATCGCCCGGATGGTCGCGCTCCGCATCGAGCGCGCCAAGCTGCTCGGCGCGGAAAGCCATGCCGCGTTCGTCCTGCAGGATCAGATGGCCAAGACCCCGGCCGCCGCGACCGAGCTGCTGATGCGCGTCTATCGCCCGGCGCTTGTCAGGGCCAAGGAAGAGCTGCGCGACATCGCCGCATATGCCGCCAAGGACGGCATCACCAAGGTCGAGCCCTGGGACTGGCGCTATTATGCCGAGCAGGTACGCAAGCAACGCTTCGCACTCGATGAGGGGGCGGTGAAGCAGTATCTGCTGCTCGACAACATGGTCGCGGCGCTGTTCGATACCACCAACAAACTTTATGGCATCACCGCGCACGAACGGAAGGACGTGCCCGTCTATGCCAAGGGCGTGCGGGTGTGGGAATTGCGCGAGGCGGACGGGCGCACGATCGGCCTGTTCTACGCCGACTGGTTCGCGCGGCCAACCAAGCGGCCGGGCGCGTGGATGAACAGCCTGCGCGACCAGAACACCCTGTTCGGCGAACTGCCGATCGTCGTGAACAACCAGAATATCGTTCCGCCCGCACCCGGCCAGCCGGCGCAGATCTCGGTCGACGAGGCGCGGACGCTGTTCCACGAATTCGGCCATGGCCTGCACGGCTTGCTCAGCAAGGTGCGCTACCCCAGCCTGTCCGGCACGGCGGTATCGCGCGACTTCGTCGAATTCCCGAGCCAGGTCTATGAGCATTGGGTGACCGAGCCGGAGACGCTGCGCAAATATGCCCGCAACGCAGCCGGCGAACCGATGCCGGAAGCGATGTTGCAGGCACTGCTCACGTCGCGGACCTTCAATCAGGGCTATCTGACGGTGCAGCAGCTGTCCTCCGCAATCCTCGACATGCGGCTGCATGCGCTGACCAGCCTGCCCGCCAATTTCGATGCGCGCGCCTGGGAAGCAGCGGAGCTGAAAGCGCTCGGCGTGCCCGAGGAAGTGGGAATGCGCCACCGCCTTGCCCATTTCAGCCACATCTTCGACGGCGGCTATTCGGCCGGCTATTACGCCTATACCTGGGCCGAGGTTATGGACGCCGACGGGTTCCAGGCGTTCAAGGAAGCGGGCAACATCTATGATCCGGCACTGGCGGCGAAGCTGCGCCGCGAGGTGCTGGAACGCGGCAACACCCGCGATCCGGCGGAGAGCTACACCGCATTTCGCGGGCGGATGCCGACGCCGGAGGCACTGCTGCGCAATAGGGGTCTGGGCGGGGAGTAACGCGAACAAAGGCGATCTGGCGTGCGCGGGGCGGGGTTGCACAGCTGCCCGGGCTATCGCGGTCGCCAGTCGGAGGGCGGCATTCCCGTAATCCGACGAAACGCGGCCGCGAACTTGCCGGCATTGGCATAGCCAACCGCGTTTGCCGCCCCCATGACGCTGGCGCCGGCGGCAAGAAGCACTGCCGCCCGCTCCATTCGCAGCATCGTCAGCCAGCGATAGGGCGCAAGGCCGGTGCGTGCGCGAAGCGCACGGGTGAAGCCGCTGGGATCCATCCCCGCAATCGCGGCCATCTGTGTCACGGAAAGGTCGTCGCCCAAATGCGCATCGACATAGGCGCGAACGCGCGCAAGCCGCTGGGCAGATAAGGGGCGGGGTGATCGGACGTCCGCCGCCGGCGGCACCGAATCCGCCAGCCGCTTCACGATCAGCGACACGCCATGTTCGAAAAAGGCGGTCGATGCGCCATGCGCCTCGGCTTCGTAGCAGAGCGCGGTGAGGACCGAGGCGAGCAGCGGATCGGCGTGGAAGCGGTGCGACACCGCGTCCCAATCCATGTCGGCGGCGGCATTCCAATGCGAAGGCAGTAGCGCCAGCCCGATCATGTCGACGGGGGAACTGCTGGCCTCCCCGGTGCCGCCCGGCGGCGTGACGACGATCGCACCGCGCCGCCAGCTGCCTCCAGCCGCCCGCCACCGACATGCTGTACCAGCCGCGCGCTGCCGCTGACGGACAGGCCGATGCGCAGGTGCGGGCCGTTGGCGATCGGCCCCTCGAACGCTGGATAGCGCCGACGCAGGATCGTCGCACTGCCATCGGGCGAGGACAGCACCGTGCCCGAATCCTGGGCACCACCGGCGATCCTTGCCCGATCGCTGTCGGCCAAGCTGCTATTTCCCCGATTGGAGCGGTCGGTCTCGGAATGGAGCGGCATGTCTGCGATGATACACTATTACGCAGCCCGGAAAAGATTCCGGGGAGCGTTTATCCATCATGCCGTCCTTTCGTCTCGCCTGCATCCTCGCGGGCTGTGCCATGCCTGCCGTCGTTCAAGCGCAATCGGCAAACGATCCTGGGCAGACGCCCGGCCAGAATGAAATCGTGGTCACCGGCACGCGCCGCGACACGCGGCTTCAGGACACGCCCGCTTCTGTGACGGTGTTGACGCGCGAGACACTGGACGAAGCCCGCATCCGCGACATTCGCCAGCTGGATGCCGTCGTGCCGAACGTGCAGTTCAACGAGAGCGGCCAGCTCGGCAGCACGTTCATTTCGATCCGCGGCATCGAATCGAACCCGTTCATCGTCAATCGCGCCGCCGTCTATATCGACGGCATTCCGTTCCGCGAGCTTTCGAACGCGGTGCTGAACCAGGTCGAATCGATCGAAGTGCTGCGCGGGCCACAGGCGACGCTCTATGGCGCCAATAGCGAATCGGGCCTGATCGTCATCAACACGCGCGCGCCCACCGATCGCACGACGGCGGAACTGCGCATGACGGGGATGCGCTTCGGCAATGGCTGGAACGGCATCGCCGACGGCTTTGTCGGCGGGCCCTTGGCGGGCGGTACGCTGACGGGATCGGTGGCGTTCAAGGTCCAGCGCGGCGACAGCTTCCTGCGCAACCAGCAGCCGGGCCAGCCCGGCGGCCGCATTGAGGAGGATTTCGTGCAGGGTCGCCTGCGCTGGGAACCCTCGGACCGGCTTACCGTCAATATGACCGGCTATATCCTGAACACGCGCGCGCCCGGTGTGTTCGATCAGGAATATGTGCCGCTGGATCTGGCGCTCTACAACAAGACCTATGGTGCCGCCTTCAACGAAGGGAAGTCTGCGGCCCGGTTCGGCTATATCCAGGATGCGCCGAAGCGGACAGACAAGCGCGAGCGCGTGGCGGGTGCGAGCGCCAGCTATCAGCTCGGCTATGGGCGGATCGATGCCGCGCTGTCCTATCGTCGCTACAAGAGTGACGCGAAGGGGCTCGATTTCGACTTCACCGCGCTGCCCACCGCCGCCGGACAGGATTTCAAGGACCGCGATTTCTGGAACGCCGAACTGCGCTTCACCTCGCCGTCCGACAAGCCGTTCACCTATATTCTCGGCGCCACCCAGTATCGGCAGAATGACGACCGCTTCCAGACGACGTTCGTGGGGCCAGGCACGCTCGATTCCTATCAGCCATCGCCGCACCAATATGCGCAGGCGCGCGACTGGGGGGTGTTCGGATCGGCCGAATGGGCGCCGCACTTCGCACCGAAGCTGAGCCTCGGCGCGGGCCTGCGCTACGATCATGCCCGGCGCACCGCCCAGCAGAATGCGGGCTCGATCGATCTCGGCAACGGTACCCTGTTCACCTATCGCGATGCGTCGTTGGCCGGCAGTTTCGAGGCAGTGCTGCCGCGCTTCACCGCCCGCTATACCGCGTCGCCGCAGCTCACCGTCTATGCCAGTGCCTCAAAGGGCTATATCCCCGGCGGCTTCAACCTGACGGCAGCGCAGGGCAATTTGCCCGACAGCGTGCTGCGCTACCAATCGGAGACACTGTGGAGCCAGGAAGGCGGGGCAAAATGGCACTCGCCGGATGGGCGCCTCCGGCTGGGCGCAGCGGCGTTCTACATCCGGTCGAACAACTGGCAGGAAATCCAGGTGGCGACGGATGCTTCGGGCCGCATTCTATCCGCCGACTATATCGGTTCGTCCGCATCGATCGACAGCAAGGGTTTTGAAGTCGAAGCAGCGGCGGAGCCGCTGGGCGGCCTCACGCTGACGGCCAATCTCGGTTATGCCGACGCCCGCTACCGCAACCTTCAGGTCGATGCGACGACCAATGTACGCGGCCGGCGCGTCAAGCTGATCCCGGCCTATGACGGCTATCTGGCGGCGCGATACCAGTTGCCCGGCGGTCTGTTCGCGCGCGCCGAGCTTGCCCTGACGGGGAAGCAATCGCTGGAAAGCAAGGGCGACGCGGTGCAGCCGGCGACACAGATGGTCGGTCTGCAACTGGGCTATGCGGGGCCGCGCTGGTCGATCCGGGGATTTGTCGAGAATTTGACGGATGTGCGGCGCGCGACCGGTCTTGCGTTCCGCAACCTCGCATTCGGCAATGATGGCAATTGGTACGCGCCCATCGGCCGCGGGCGGCAAGGCGGTATCGAGGTGCAGTGGAAGCTCTGACCGGCGGCATATCCACGCAGCAGCCCAGTTCTTCGACACGAAGTGGTTGATTCCCGCAGCATGATCGTCGATTAGGATATGATACATCATCACGCGAGACTCGCCATGGCTGCCGAACCTACCATCCCCGTCACCGTGCTCACCGGCTATCTCGGCGCGGGCAAGACCACGCTGCTCAATCGCATTCTCAGCGAGAATCACGGCCGCCGCTACGCCGTGATCGTCAACGAGTTCGGCGAGATCGGCATCGACAACGACCTGATCGTCGATGCCGATGAGGAAGTGTTCGAAATGAACAATGGCTGCATCTGCTGCACCGTGCGCGGCGATCTCATCCGCATCATCGAAGGGCTGATGAAGCGCAAGGGAACGTTCGACGCCATCGTGATCGAGACGACCGGCCTTGCCGATCCCGCGCCGGTTGCCCAGACCTTCTTCGTCGACGACGACGTGCGCGCCCGCGCCAGCCTCGACGCGATCGTCACGGTGGTGGATGCCCGCCACATTCTCCAGCGGCTTGAGGACAGCCATGAGGCGGAGGAGCAGATTGCCTTTGCCGATGTGATCCTGCTCAACAAGATCGACCTGGTCGATGCGCAGGAACTGGAGCGGGTGCGCCAGCGTATCCGCGCGATCAATGCGCAGGCGAGGCTGCACGAAACCCAGAACTGCGTCGTCCCGCTGGAGGAAGTGCTGGAGCGCGGCGCGTTCGATCTCGACCGTATCCTGGAGATCGAGCCCAACTTCCTCTCCGAAGACGATCACGAGCATGACGATGCGATCACGTCCGTCTCGCTGCGCTCGGAAGCGGCGATCCGGCCGGAATTGTTCATGCCGTGGCTGCGCATGCTGACTACGAACCAGGGGCAGGATATTCTGCGCCTGAAGGGTGTGCTGGCCTTTCCGGACGAAGAACAGCGCTATGTCGTGCAGGGCGTGCACATGCTGCTCGACGGCGATCACCAGCGCGACTGGAAGCCGGAGGAGCCACGCACCAGCCGCATGGTGTTCATCGGCCGCAACCTGGATCCCGCCACGCTGCAACAGGGGTTCGAGGCTTGCGCGGTGCGTGCCGCCTGATGGCGACGACGGCTGCGGACAGTCCGCTCATCCAGCGCCATGGCCGCCATGTAGAACTGGAGGCGGCGCCTACCGCGCTCTTGTGGCTGGGCACCAATGCTGCGGTGACGCTGGGCGATGGCCGGCTTTGCTGGATCCCCGACGGGGAAGAGTCGCAGCCGGTTCCGGTGCATGGCGGCGCGATCCTGTCGGCATGCCGGCATCCCGACGGCACGGCGATCGTCACCGGCGGCGACGACGGACGTGTGTGCCGGGTTTCGCCGGATGGGGCGGTGACCCAGCTCGGCCATTTCCCGCGCAAATGGGTGGAGCATCTGGCGGCGAGTGCGGCGTCCGGTCTTCTCGTCGCGGGTGTCGGCAAGGAGGCGATCGCCTGGACCAGAGGGGCCGACGCGCCGTCGCATCGCTACGCTGTCGCCTCGACGATCGGCGGGCTGGCGCTGGATGCGAAGGGCAAGCGGCTGGCCGTCGCCCATTACAATGGCGCGACGCTGCTCTACGGCACCAACCCGGACAGCGGCCGCGTGGCGCTCGCCTGGACGGGGTCGCATCTCGCATGCACGCTGCACCCAGAGGGCCGCTTTCTGCTCACTGCGCTGCAGGAAACCGGGCTGCACGGCTGGCGGCTGGCCGATCTGCGCGACATGCGGATGAGCGGCTATACCGCCAAGACCCGCAGCTTCTCCTGGGATCGCAAGGGCAAATGGCTCGCCACCAGCGGCGATGCGGCTGCGATCCTTTGGCCGTTCGACGGCAAGGACGGGCCGATGGGCAAGGCGCCGCTGCTCCGCGCCGAGCGCAAGGGCGCGCTGGTCACGCAGGTTGCATTCCATCCGAAGGACGAGGTGCTGGCGGTCGGCTATGACGATGGCATTGTCGCCCTCGCACGGCTTGCGGATGAGAACACGCTGCTGCTCGACACCGCCGGCGCCCCGGTCGCCACGCTGGCGTGGAACGATGCGGGCACCCGGCTGGGCTGGGGATGCGAGGACGGGCGCGTCGGCATTTTGAACATGGACGCGCGCGCGTGAAAAGCCCCTGCATCAGCGTGTGCCGGTTCGACGGCCGCACCGGCTGGTGCGTCGCCTGCGCGCGGACGCTGGCGGAGTGCCGGGAATGGAAAAAGGCGCCGCGGCCCCGGCTACTGGCGATCAACAAGACACTGCCAGCGCGGCTCGCCAAGCTCGACGCCCGCGGCATCCGCGTGTTCGAGGAAGAAGCATGATCGAGATTTCCGCGCTGTGGCTGATGTTCGTGCTGGGGCTGCGCCATGGGCTCGATCCCGATCATGTCGCGGTGATCGACAACATCGTGTTCCGCACCGTGCAGCCTCGGCCGCGCCTGGCGCTGTGGGTGGGCACCTTGTTCGCGCTGGGGCACAGCCTGTCGGTGGCGGTGGTCGCCATCGGGGTATCGCTGGCGGCGGACGCCTTTGCGCTGCCCGCCTGGAGCGGCCCGCTGGTCGACGCGGCGGTGATCGGGCTGCTGCTGATCGTCGGGTCGCTCAACCTCCACGCGCTGCTGGTCCGGGCGGACTATACGCCGGTCGGTTGGCGAAGCGGGCTGGTGCCGCGGCGGCTGCGCAACAGCACCCATCCGCTTGCGGTGGTGGCGATCGGTGCGATCTTCGGCCTGGTGTTCGATACCGCGACGCAAGCCGCCGCCTGGGGCGCCGCCGCAACCGCCAAGGGCGGGACGAGCGCCGCGCTGGCGATCATCGCCGCGTTCACCATCGGGATGATGCTGGCGGACACGCTGGACAGCCAGATCGTCGGGCGCCTGCTGCGTGCCACCGATCGGCCGACGGCGACCGTGCGCCGCTATCGCCGCGCGGTCGGCTGGCTGGTCGTGGCGCTCAGCTTCGGCACCGCCGGCTATGCGCTTGCCGAACTGTCTGGTCTGGACGTCGCGCTGTCCGATGGCGCCTTCACGGCAATCGGCATCGGATCGGCGGCGGCGATCGTCCTGTTGCTCGTCGCCAGCCGCTGGCGCGCGCATGCCGGAACCAGCGTCTGATCCTACGCGCACTGCTTTTCACGATATTCGTGAGGGGGGACACCAACATGACATCGAAGCTGCGACTCCTGCCGCGCATCTCTCTTCTTGCGTTCGCGGCGGCCTTTGCCGCGCCCGCGGCCGCACAAAGCGGCCAGTCCGCCGGGCAAGCGGCATCCGTAGACCAGGAGATCACCGTCACCGGGTGGCGCCTGCGCCAGCTCGACACGGTGACGCCGACCGGCAGCCGGCTTGATCTCTCCATTCGCGACACGCCCGCGACACTCGACCGGATCACCGCCGACGAAATGCTGACGCGCGGCTTTCGCACGGTGG
Organism: Sphingomonas sp. HT-1; assembly: GCF_048568905.1. GTDB lineage: Bacteria > Pseudomonadota > Alphaproteobacteria > Sphingomonadales > Sphingomonadaceae > Sphingomonas. The sequence continues at coordinate 1,710,441 of NZ_CP183770.1, forward strand.
AAGAGGCGACGGACAGCCTGCCTGGCATCATCTCCGGCGGGTCGCCCGGCAACCCCACGCTGTTCTCGATGCGCGGCTTTACCGGCGAGCAGATCACGATTCTGCACAACGGCCTGTATCTCGGCCCCGCCAACATGATCAACCGGCCGGGCAACACCTTCAACCTCGCCAGCATCGATGTGCTGAAGGGGCCGGCGTCGGTGCTCTATGGCCAGGGCGCAGTGGGCGGCGCGGTCAATATCGTCAGCAAGCACCCCGATTTTAAGGGCAATAGCGGCCAGGCGCTCGCTTCCTATGGCGAATTCGACACGGTCAGCCTGGGCGCGGGCGGCAACCGGGTGCTGAGCGATACGCTCGCGGGCCGCGTGGATGTGAGCTATCACCGCTCGAACGGCTATGTCGACGATACCGGGCCGCACTCGTTCAACGCGACGGGTGCATTGCTCTATCGGCCCAGCAGCGACCTGTCGGTCGAACTCAGCGTCGATTATCTGCGCGATCGGCTGCCCACCTATTACGGCACGCCGCTATTGCCTGCCGCCGCGGCAACGGGCCCGATTCCGGGCATTCTCACATCGGCGAACGGCGCCGTGGTCGATCGCCGCACCCGCTTCGTCAATTACAATGTCGGGGATAGCCGCGCGAACAGCTGGCAGGTCTGGCCGCGCCTGGCGGTCACCTGGTCGCCTTCGGACGCGGTGACACTGTCCAACACCGCCTATTATTTCCACGCCGACCGCGCCTGGATCAACGCGGAAAGCTATGCCTATAATGCCGCCACCGGCCGGGTCGATCGCGACCGGTTCTTCGTGTTTCACAACCAGGATCTCGTCGGCGACCAGGGCAGCGCGACGTTCCGCCACAGCCTCGCCGGGATGGCGAACACGCTGGTGGTCGGCTTCGACTATAACCATCTCGATTTCGTGCGCAGCCGGGGCTTCCCGGATGGCGACAGCGTCGATCTGCTGCGGCCGGCGCGGGGCAGTTTCGGCGCGCTCGATCGGCGGGTGAGCCCGACACGGTGGGACCAGATCGCGCTGTTCGCCGAGGATGCGCTCGATCTCACCGCCAAACTCAAGCTGGTCACCGGCCTGCGGGCCGAGCGGCTGTACCTGACGCGCGAAAACTATAATCTGGATGGCAGCTTCAACGCCGGCTCCAGCTTCCGCCGCGTGTACAAGCCGTTCAACTGGCGCGCCGGCCTCGTCTATGATGTGACGCCCGCGATCACCACCTATGCGTCGTTCAGCACCGGGCAGGATCCGGTCGGCTCCAACATCTTCCTGGTCAATGCCGGCCAGAATTTCGCGCTATCGAACTCGCGGCAAGTCGAAGCCGGGGTGAAGGCGGCGCTGCTGAACGGGCGGGCGTCGCTGACAGCGGCGGTCTATGACATCGAACGGCGCAATATCCTGACCCAGGTGGCGATCGATACGGTCAGCAATATCGGCAGCCAGCGATCGCGCGGGATCGAACTGTCGGGCGAGGCGCGGTTGACACCGCATTGGGCCGTCACCGCCAGCGGCACCTATGTCGATGCCGCCTATGGCAGCTTCACCGATCCGAACTACGGCGTGGCGGCCTCGGGCAACCGGCCGCCGAACGTGCCGGACTGGACGGCCAATGTCTGGACCAGCGTCCAGCAGATCGCGGGCCTGCCGCTGGAGGCGGGCGGGGGCGTGAAATATGTCGACCAGCGCTATGGCAACACCGCCGACACGCTGGTGCTGCGCCCCTATGCGACCGGCGTCGTCTACGCCACCTGGGCGGTGAACCCGCGGCTTTCGCTGACCGGGCGGGTCAACAATGTGTGGAACAAGACATTCGTGCAATGGGCCGACATCTATTATCCGGCGCAGGTGATGCTGGGTGAGCCGCGGCGTGCCGAGGTGAGCCTGCTTGCCCGCTTCTAAGGCGCGCCGGGTGCTGGGCGCGCTGGTCTGGTTCCACCGCTGGCTGGGCGTGGCCACCTGCCTGATCTTCGCTGCCTGGTTTGCCAGCGGCGCGGTGATGCTGTTCCAGCCTTTCCCGTCGCTGCCCCATGCCGCGCAGATGACGTTGCAAGCGCCGGTGCGGGGTGCCGACGTGACGGTCGCACCGGGCCGCGCCGCGGCGGCAGTGCCCGGCGCGGAGACGCTGCGGCTGGTCCAGCGGGCAGGACGTCCGGCCTATCTGGTCGGCGGGGGCGAAGCCCTGCACGCCATCGATTCGCAGACGGGCGCGCCGCTCCCGCCGCTGACGCCCGCACAGGCGCTGGCCGAAGCCCGGCGCGTGTTCGGTCCCGCCGCGACCGTGGCCGGGCCGTTCGACTATGACCAATGGGTGGTCCACAACCGATTCGATTCGGCCCGCCCCTTCTACCGCCTCGATGCGAACGATGCGGAGGGGACCCAACTCTATTTGTCCGCGCGTTCGGGTGAACTGCTCCAGCGCACGACCTGGAGCGCTAGGGCGTGGAACTGGCCGGGAGCGGTGCTCCACTGGGTCTATATGACGCCGCTGCGGAAGGACTGGCGCGCCTGGGATTCCAGCGTCTGGTGGCTGTCGCTGGTCTGCATGCTGGTGGCGATCGCGGGCACGATCCTGGGCGTGGTGCGGATGCTGGCGGCGCGGCGCCTACGCCCGCCGCGTATCAGTTTCTATCGGCGGCGCTGGCTGCGCTGGCACCACCTGCTTGGGCTGGGCAGCGCGGTGTTCGTACTGGGCTGGATCTTCAGCGGGTGGCTGTCGATGGACCATGGCCGTCTGTTTTCGCGCGGCACGGCGACAGACGCGCAGGCGCGGCATTATGCGGGCTGTTCGCTGGCGGATGCCCTGCAGCGTGTGAATCCCACGATATTGGCCGGAGCAAATCTCCGGGAGATCGGGTTCACGCCGCTTGCCTGCACGCCAGTGCTGACCCGCTATTCTGGGGATGGCCGCGCCGATCGCGTCGACGGCGCAGGGCACATCATCGACGAGGCAGCAATGCGCGGGCTGGTACAGTGCGCGGCGCTCGCCGGTTGGCCGGGCGCAGCGCATGGGCGCATCGACCCGATCGAGCCCAGCGCAACCGATGCGCTGGCCGAAGGCTGGCCCGCTTCGGCCTGGCGGGTTCGGCTGGATGCGCGGGGCCGGCCCGATCTGGTTGTGGACGGCGATACCGGCCGGCTGCTGACGGTGATGGATAGCAGCCGGGCCGCCTATGCCTGGGTCTATTACGCGCTGCACACCGGCAATGTGCCCGGCCTGACGACGCGCCCGGTGCTGCGCCGTACACTCTTGCTGCTGCCCCTGACGGCGGGCTTCCTGTTCAGCATCACCGGCGTGGTGCTCGGCTGGCAGCGACTGCGCCGCGCGGGCGGGATTACCGCGTCTCGATCGTGAGATGCGCAAGTTCGTGAACGGCGTTGAGACGCTCTCGGATCAGTTCGCCATCGCGAACCCCGGTGACGCTCACGATCGCGGCGCGCGCCTCCGGCCCCACCCGCCAGACGTGGAGATCGGTGATCCGTGCATCGCCGGCAGTTTCCACCAAAGCGCGCACTTCCTGCGCAACAGAATCGTCTGTGGCGTCCAGCAGGACCGCAGCCGTATCGCGCATCAGGCTCCACGACCACCGCGCAATCACCACCGCACCGACGATCCCCATCGCCGCATCCATCCACAACCAGCCAAGATAGCGCCCCGCCAGCAGGGCCGCGATCGCGAGGACGGAGGTCAGCGCGTCAGCCATGACATGCATATAAGCCGAACGCAGATTATTGTCGTGGTGGTGCCCGTGCGCCCCATGGCCATGGTGCGCCCCGTGATCATGGTGGTGATGGTGATGCCCTCCGCTCAGCAGAATCGCGCTGACGAGGTTCACCACGAGGCCGAGCGCTGCAATCCAGGTGGCGGCGCCGAAATCGACGTCGGTGGGTTCGAACAATCGCCAGACCGATTCGGCGCCGATCGCGGCCGCGACCAAGCCCAGAACCAGCGCCGAGGCGAAACCGGCGAGGTCGCCAACCTTGCCCGTCCCGAAGCTGAATCGCCGGCTGGCGGCATGTTGCCTTGCATAGGCATAGGCCGCCGCCGCGATCGCCAGCGCGCCGGCATGGGTCGCCATATGAAACCCGTCGGCGAGCAGCGCCATCGAGCCGGTAATATAGCCTGCCGCGATCTCGCCCACCATCATCACGGCGGTGAGGGCGACCACCCACAGCGTGCGGCGCGCATTCGCCTCATGCGCCGCGCCGAGGAAATTGTGCGCGTGGGTCAGCGCCATAGCGTTGGAAGCCTGGGGCATCGAAAGATCCTATTTGGAATAGCGGCGGATCACCGCCAACAGTTCGTCAGCACCCTGCGCGCGCGCTTCATCGGTCAGGCCGGCGCGCGCAACATGCGCTTCAAGATGGCCTGCGATGATCTCGTCGACCAGTCCGTTCACCGCGCCTCGCACCGCAGCGACAAGGTGCAGCACCTTCGTGCACGAAGCGTCTGCGGCGAGTTCCCGCTCCACCGCCGCAACCTGGCCGGCGATGCGGCGCACGCGCGCAATCAGCTCGGGTTTACTATCGCTCACATGACTCATAGGGATACCCCCTACCCCTATGTGCTTATGCCTGGCAAGTGTGGTACGAACCTATGCCCTGCGGCACCAACCGGTAGACGGTCCGGCGGATCTTCCTATGCTAACCCTCGAGACAAACGGAGCTGTCCCCTGAAACGCTTGGCCTTCCCTATCGCCGGGGCCGTCGCCCTGCTTGCCCCCGGCGCCGCGCCGGCCGGTGCCCAGACGCGCTACGACCCGGCTGTCACCTTTGCGCCGCTCACCCTTCCCACCACTGCCAACACGATCCGCAGCGCGAACGGCATGCCGGGGCCTGGCTATTGGCAGAACCGGGCGGACTATCAGATCCGGGCGACGCTCGATCCCGGCGCAAAGCGAATCAGCGGCACCGCGACGATCGCCTATACCAACAACAGCCCCGACCGGCTCGACACTCTCTGGCTCCAGCTCGACCAGAATCTCTACCGGCCCGGATCGCGCGGCGGCATGGCGAGCGGGCATGCGCCCGGCGGCACCACCGACGGCATGGTGATCGAGGCGGTCGAGCTGCTGTCCGGCGGCAAGACGATCGCGGTGACGCCGGTGATTTCGGACACGCGCATGCAGGTGCCCTTGCCGGCGGCATTGCCATCGCACGGCAAGCTTTCCCTGCGCATCCGCTATCACTTCACCATTCCCGGCGAATGGGGCGGACGCATGGCCTGGGGCAAGGCCCGCGACGGCGAGGTCTACAACATCGCCCAATGGTATCCGCGCATGGCGGTGTATGACGATCTGCGCGGCTGGGATCCGCTCCCCTATCTCGCCCAGGAATTCTATCTCGACTATGGTGACTTCGACTATTGGGTGACGCTGCCCGCCGGCATGATCGTTGCCGGATCGGGCGAGCTGCAGAATCCGCAGGAGGTGCTGACCGCCGCCCAGCGGGCGCGGCTGGCGGAGGCGCGGACCAGCGATGCTACCGTGGAGGTGATCGCCCCTGGCGAAATCGGCACCCCCGGCTCGCGACCCCAGCAGGGCGGCACGCTCACCTGGCATTTCCGCATGGAGAACAGCCGCGACGTCGCCTTCGCCGCGTCATCGGCCTTCGCCTGGGATGCCGCGCGGATGAACCTGCCCGGCGGTAAGACCGGGCTCGCGATGTCGGTCTATCCGGCGGAAAGTCAGGGCCGCGACAGATGGGGCCGCTCGACCGAATATCTCAAGCATGCGGTCGAGGAATTCTCGCGCCGCTGGTATCCCTATCCCTGGCCCAACGCGGTCAATGTCGCCGGTATCGCGACGGGGATGGAGTATCCCGGCATCGTGTTCGACGGGATCGAGGATATCGGCAAGGAGCTGTTCTGGATCACCGCGCACGAGATCGGCCATAGCTGGTTCCCGATGATCGTCGGCTTCGACGAGCGCCGCGATGCCTGGATGGACGAAGGCTTCAACACCTTCATCGACGTGTACGAATCCGACGCGTTCAACCACGGCGAATATGGCCCCAAGCGCGACAGCGAATATGCCGAAGGCGGCGGCAACCCGGTCGACGAGATCCTGCCGGTCCTCGCCGATCCCAACGCGCCGCCGATCCTGTCGCGCGCCGATACGGTGACGGAAAAGTACCGGCACGCCGTAACCTATTTCAAATCGGCGCTGGGCCTCGTTCTGCTGCGCGAACAGATCCTTGGCCCCGATCGGTTCGATCCGGCCTTCCGCAAGTTCATCGCCGCCTGGGCATTCAAGCATCCCAAGCCCGCCGACTTCTTCCGCGCGATGGAAGATGCCAGCGGCGAGGATCTCAGCTGGTGGTGGCGCGGCTGGTATGTCCACAACTGGACGCTCGACCAGGCGGTCACCCGGATCGGTCCCGCACGGAACGGTGCAGGCTCGCTGGTGACGGTCGAGAATCGCGATCCGATGGTGATGCCGGCGACGCTGCGCGTCACCTTCGCCGACGGATCGAAGCGCGACATCGCGCTACCGGTCGAGACCTGGATCCGCACGGCCAGCACCGACATCTATGTGCCCGGCCCACAACGCGTCGTGCGCGCGGAGATCGATCCCGACCACAAGCTGCCCGACCGCGACCGGAGCAACAACACGGCACGATAGCAGGCCGGGCGGCGGCTGGCGTCAGGCCCAGCCGCCGCCCACCGCCCCACCCGGCACGCCCGGCGCCGGGATGCTCTCCACCAGCCCCTGCAGGCCGAAGCGCTCAAGGCCGATCGTCATCAGCGACAACGTCCCGCGCAGCTGATCGGCGGTAATGTCGCGGGTGATGAACACCAGCCGCGTCCGCCGGTCGCCCGACGGCCACTCGTCCAGCTCCACGGGCCGGTGGAACAGGTGCTGCACGCCATGCACCACCACCGGCTTCGGATGATCGAGCAGATGCACGATCCCCTTCACGCGCAGGATATCTGCGCCCTTCAGGCTGGTGAGGATATCGATCCAGCGCTCGAACGCCTCGGCCCGCAGCGGCGCGCCGAAGGTGAGGCAGGTCGCGCGGATATGGTCGTCGTGACGATCGACGTCGTGGTGATGGTGGTCGTGATCGTGGTGGTGATGCGCGCCATGGCCATGGCCATGGCCGTCCGCATAGGCCTCGGCGTTCAGCCAGCGGCGTACGTCGTTGCTCTTGGTTTCGGGATTGTACAAGCCGGCATCGAACAGCCGATCCGGCTCGATCACGCCCTGGAGCACCGGCAGGATCGGCGCCGCCGGATTGATCGTGCGCAGCCGCGCCGCAATCTCGTGCTGGGCGTCGGTGGAAAGCAGATCGGTCTTGGTCAGCACGATGCGGTCCGCCACCGCCGCCTGGCGCACCGCCTCCTCCTGGGTATCCAGCGTCGCCATGCCGTTGGCCGCGTCTACCGTGGTGATCACGCCGTCCAGCCGATACAGCGTCCGCAGTTGCGGATCGGTCATCAGCGTGTGCAGGATCGGCGCCGGGTCAGCCAGCCCGGTGGTTTCGATCACGACGCGGTCGAACCAGCAGCTGCCCTCCCGCGCGAAGCGCCAGGGGGCGTCGCGCAACGTGGCGCGCAGATCGCCGCGGATGGTGCAGCACAGGCAGCCGCCCATCATCTCCACCACCATGTCCTCGTTCGAACGCGCGATCAGATCATGGTCGAGCCCGACCGCGCCGAACTCGTTGATGATCACCAAGGCGCGGCGCAGCTCCGGCATCCGCACCAGATGGTTGAGCAGCGTGGTCTTGCCGCTGCCCAGAAAGCCCGTGAGCACGCTGACCGGGATCAGCGCCTGCTCTCCCCCAATCAGCGGACTCATTGCGGCGCCCATTCGCTGGGGAGCATGATCGCGGAGAGGGGCGTGCCACGTCGTGACGCAAGGAACATCGGCGCTTCCAATAGGAATGATATGTTGTATCATTTCTATTCGTGCGAGCCACCACGCGCAAGCCGCGTTGCCGGTGCGGACGCATTTTCTACCTCAATCAGGTTGTGCGACGGAGAGGCGCATTGCGAGCGCTTGATGGATGTGCCACTTCTTAAAGCCGCTGATCACACCCGGCTTGTCTAGGTCCGTTCACAACCACATCCCGCCCAGGGACGGCACCAGTCAGGCACCGGTCGACAACAACCGCTTTTGGGAAGCGCATCAATGCTCCGAAGCGGTAGAAAGTCAGCGCGCGGCCGACGGACAAATGCCCGTAGCCCAGCGGCAGGTTTCAGCGGAAGCTGCCGTTCAACAAACGGCGACGAACGACTGAACCTGGTCGGCAGGCGCCGCGGGGCATCCCTGCTTAGGGGAGGTTGGTGATCGGCACCCGGACGAAGCTGTCCGTCAGCCACTCTATTTCCAGCGGCGTAGCGGCGTCGGAGATCGATTCGGCAGCAACATCGACCCCCGTGCGTAGTTGATCTCATGGAAATTATTCTTGAGTACGTCGACAACCAAACGCAGACGGCTGCCTGCCGCCACGCGGCGACTGACGATGCGCGTTCGGTCGAACGGGATGATATTCACCGCGCCAGGAGTCAGTAATTGCCGGGATGAAATGTCGCGAGCAAAGCTCGAGCGCCCGACGTAATAAGACAGGGCGAAGCTGCTGCCGTCGGCGCGAACTTCATACAGCGCAGCCATGAAATCGAAGTCGCGCCTGTTCGTGCGGATGTGGAATTCTCCCGAGAGTCCGCCGTTCACCTCAATAGCGTGGGTTAGCGGACTGGTCTGGAAGACGAGACCGGCTGAGACGTCCGGTCGCGGATCTAAAACCGGGAATGGATAATAGCCAGCACTGCTCGTCGTGCGATCCGCGAAATCGACCTTTTGCGAGATCACACCCACCGTGTCCGGGCGTTTTTCTGACAGTCGATAGCGGCCTTCCGACCGGGAGTCGGTCAGAAAGAAGCGCTGGGAAGTGTCGGCCATCGCGCTGAGCGACGCGGTGTGGCGCCAGACATTGGCACCCATGACCTCGAAGTTGATCCGGTTCGCCAGAATTGGCGGGCGCGGCCGCCCGCGGAAAATGTGGTCGAACCAGGCAAAGGTCAGCGCACTCGTATCGAATTGCGCGACCGGATCGATTGGATAGCCGCGCAAATCCTCGGGTTTGAACGATTGCTGGGTCCCAAAATGGTCATAGGGGCCGACGACGAGATAATGTTCGGCATCCGGCCGGTACCGATAATGTTCCTTTAAATAATGCAGCGCAGAAATCTGGCCGTCGTCATAATAGCCGGTGATTGTGAGGGCCGGGATGTCAATGTGCCGGAAATCTTCGCCATAGGGGACCATCGCCTGCCAATAGGCGTCATAGGACGGGTGCTTGAGCCAGCGTTGAAGCCAAGGGTTCGGGGTCCCGTCGATCTGGTCGATATCGCGATAGGGCCGTCCGCTCTGATACCATTTCTCGTTCAGCGACGACCATCGATCTGGGTCTTTATAGGTCACGCGATCAAGCGTCCGATTGTTCGTGACGTAGAAGATCCAGCCGTAATTGGCGTTCAGGAAGACGTTGTTCTCCATCGGCAGGCCCTGCCCCGGCACGGCAGCGACATACGGGACGATCGTCTTCAGCGCTTTGGGAAGATGTTTCGTCGCCGCCCAGGCCGCGAACCCCGAATAGCTGCCGCCATACATGCCCACCCGGCCGTCGCTCCAGGGCTGGGTGCTCGCCCAGTCGATCGCGGCGGCGGTGTCGTCGACTTCGACTTCGAACGGGCGGACGACGTCCTTGCTGCCGAGCTTGCCGCGCGCATTGACGACCAGTCCGGCATAGCCGTGCGCGGCCGCCTCTGCGGCAATCTCCAAATTGCGTTCGGGATCGGAGTAGATCGTGAACCACATCGTCGTCGGCAACGGCTGCGAAGCAGCGCGCGGACGAACCAGTGTCGCCGATAGCGTCGCGCCTTGGGGCGTGTGGATCACAATCGTCTGATCGATCCGGTAGAGGCGCTCGCGCTGCTGTGCGACGAGAGCGTCGATGGCGTCTCCCCCAGCCCGGGATGCGACCCCGACGAGTGCGGCCATGACGATCTGCACCGCATCGTCGGCGCCGATTGTTTTCGCACCTGCGTACCGCGCCAGCAAGCGATCAAGTCTGAGCCGATCCGCACTGCGCCCGCGCAGCCATGCGAAGATGCGTTCCCTCGCAACTGGCTTCAGCGGTGACAATATCTCGTTCAGCTGATGATGCAGGGCATCGCTGCGCCGCCCGCTCCCGGCCCAAGCGCCCAGAAAGCAGCTACGGCTGCTCGCGGGATCGGCGCCGGGATGGCAGCCCTTCGCCTGGTAGGCGCGTCGTGCGGCGGTATCGTCGCGGGCGGCGAGCAGCAGCGCGGCGCGCTCGGCAGGCAGGTATGGCTTCGCTGGCCTATGGGTGAGAATGCGCGCTGCCAGACCGGCGAGCGCGGTGTCGTCGAGCGACTGGCCGTTGCTCGCGGTCAAACCATAGGGGATAGACTGCGCCGCAGCCCGCGTTGCGCTGATCGAGAGACTGCCGACAACGGCCGCCATGATCATCGCCATCCTCGAAATCGCCACTACCTACCTCGCATCGGATTGCCTTGGCGGCACATCTAGCTTCGGCGTGAGCGGGCTGAGATAAATTCGGCCAATCGCCGCGATAGCCGGCGAGCGGCCGATTGCTTGCGGTCAGAGGATGCGTTCGCGCAGCAGAACCGATCCGGCGCGGCTGGCACTGATCGTGTCGCCATCGTCCATATGGATGAGGAGACGCCCGCTTCCCGCCGGTTCGATGCGCGCGACATGATCGAGATTCACAATTCGCGAGCGATGCACGCGGACGAAGCGCGCAGGATCGAGCAGTTCTTCGAATCTCGCCAGCGTCATGCGCGCCAGATGCTGGCCACCCGCTGTCTTGATTTCGGCATAGTCGTCGGCTCCGGAGATCGAGACGATTGATTCGATTTCGACCGGGACCGCATCGTCGCCGCTGCGGATGAAATAGCGGGACAGCGTCTCGCGCGCCTCGTCCCGACCGGCCACGGCAACGGGAGTCTCGTCCTCCCGGCTGGGCCGATTATGAGCCCATAAAGCGATCATGCCATAGACGGCCACATTCAGGAGCGTCTGCCAAGCCATGGCTCGGCTGACGAACGGCCGGACCTCGAATTGCGTGGCCGAGACGCCGCCGGCCAGCCCGAGCAGTACCAACAGCAGCCAATAGGACAAAAACGCGAAGCAGGTGCAAAGGATCAGATGCGCCGCGACCTGAAAAGCTGGTCCCTTGCGGGCGATGCTCGCGACGAGGATCCAACATGCGGCTGTGCCGAACAGGACGGTCGGAACGGTATTCGCCGCGCCCGCGATCATCGCATCCGGCAGCGAAAGCGTGTTCGCAACGCAAAGCGTGGCGGAATAGGCAACGAAGACGATCCCCGCAGCCAAGCCGAAACGCCGAACGTCGGTCCAACCTTGCTCGCTTGTGGCTTCGGGGCGGGGCTGGCGACTGTCGGGATTGCGCCCGGCCCTCCATCGGACGCGAGACGTGGCGAAAGCGAGTCCCATTCATTTCGTTCCAGATTGCGCTTCATAATCGGTTGCGTGCTCCGGGATTTTGCCCGACCTGGATCAGATCTGCAACGGCAGCTCCTCGCGGGCAGTATTCCATTTGGGCGCTGTTTCATCGTTGCCCGAATGATCGGCCGATGGCCGATGGCCGATGGCAAAACGGGAATGGCAGATACTGTTACGAGCGGACGTTCCGACCGGGTTATCGAACGACTGGAGGTGGTCGACTGTCGCCGCAAGCGAATGCCGGATCGTGGGACTTTGCGGTCGTTTCAACGCAATTTTCGAATGGCAGGTCTCGCCAAAAGCCGACTTCCGGCGCTTTCTCGCTTCTCGGACTAGCGATCGGAGTACGACCGGAGATGGGCCCTCATTTCAGTTGCCTGTAGGTTTCGAACCCCGGCTGCCACAACCGTTCTTCGGTCAGCGTTTGTGCCGATACTATAGCGTCTTGTACGGAACACTGCTCATGGTTCAGAAAGAAATCACCCTCACATCAACGGGGTGGATGAATTACATTTCTCACGCCGCAGGGAATCCCGTTTATGGGTCGCAACCCTAAGATGGACGATACACGACAAGATTTATTGGGAGCCGGCATCCGGCGGCCTTTGGGCCGGCAATGGAGCACGTCGCGAAATGCGCCTGTCCGCCTGGAGACATGTGAGCGCAGCGCCCACATTCGCCATCGGAACGATCAAGAGGCCGATGCCGAGGCCGTTGGGAAGGCCAGCCCGCGTCGCCCAGTCGCTGACAATGCCAACAATCAGCGGGCCGAACGCCGGCCCGATCAAACTGGTACCCATCAGGACGAGGCTGGAAGCCATTGCCTCATTCCCGCTTCTCGCGACGAGGTGTGCGCTGCCGAACGCATTGGGCACTACAAAGGCGAACGCGAACATTGCCGGTGCCATCAGCGTCACGGCGACCCACCCGGTGGGGACCATCAGCGCCCCCAGCATGGTCGCGCTGGCGAGCAGGAACAGTGCGGCGGGCAAGCGCAGATATCCCGTTCCCGCCCTTGCTGCCCGGTCGAAGCTACGCCCCCCGAGCAGGGTGCCCACGATACCCGTCAGGCCCTGCAGCAACCCGAACGCCATCCCTGCTTCAGTGGCGGAGAAGCCATGGGTGCGGATCAGATACGGCGCAGCGAAAGCGTAGAATGGCGCCGCAGCGAGACCCGTCATTACAGCGCCGGCGAACAGCCACCGAAAGGCCGGACACGCGAGCAGGCGCATGCTCGCTGACAGATACGCCGGTGCGCGGGCCGATCCCGCGCCGCGAACGGGCGTGGACCCCACCGCGACCAGCGGGATCAGTCCCACCAGGCCGCCCAGCGCGCCGGCGCCGAGCATGGCAACCCTCCAGCCGAACGCGTCGTTCACGGCTCCCCCGATCCCGAACCCGGCCATCGCGCCCAGCGGGATGCCCAAGGCGAAGATGCCGATCGCCGTTCCCCGCCGCTCCGTCCTGATGCGCCGTGCGATCAGAGCATGGGCCGCAGGCACCGCTCCTGCCTCGCCTATGGCGACGCCCAGCCGAGTCATCGCCAGAACCAGGAAGCCGGTCGCGAGGCCGCCAAGCGCCGTCATCGCGCTCCACAGGAGCGTACAGGCGACCAGTAGCCGACGCGGCGAGCCGCGGTCGGCGACGCGCGCCAGCGGCAGCGAAAGCAGCGCGTAGCAGACCGCGAAAGCAATGCCGGTGACGAGCCCCAGCTGGGTGTCGGAGAGCGACAGTTCGGCCTTGATCGATTCTGCCAGGATGAATGGCAGGATGCGATCGATTTGCGCGAAGACGCTGACCAGGAACAGCGAAGCGAGCAACAGGCCGGCACGCCTTCCGGTGAAGGTGCCGGCCCCTGCCTCCGGCACCGCATTCACCCTCGTCTGCGCGGATGGGGACATTTCACTCGACTCCGGAATCTGAAGACGGCAGCAGCCGAGGCGATGCTAAACGTGGCGCGCGATTGTTGCACAGGACAGCGCCACATCATCCGCATCCTTCGGGTCCGATGGACAAGTTTCGACGTCGATGGAAGCAGGGGCCGACAAGTTCAGACGATCAGACAACAAATTTGGAGGAACCGGCTAGACTGACAATGATCGGTTAGCCTCCGTCATAAGCACGTCGATACGCCGGGCGGACTCCGCGGAGGCGGGATTGTAGACCAGCATCCCCAGATCAGGACGGCCGTCGACGCCGAACATGGAGAATTCGAGCTCGATTAACCCGTGCTCCGGGTGTCGCAGGCGCTTCAATCCGTCCGCATGACCCGCGACATCGTTTTCGCGCCACAACGCTTCGAACTCGGGGCTCAGCCGCGACAGTTCCTCGACGAGCCGCGTGATTTCATTGCCTGCGCCCGCGCGCGCGGCGTCGGCCCGAAACGCACTCACGACATAGCGGGCGACAGTGCGCCAATCGTCCTGCGCTGCTCTGGTGCGTGTGTTGGTGAACATCAGCCGGAGGACGTTTCGCTCCTCGGGCGGGAGCTTGGCATAATCGGTGAGAAGCGCGGCCGCCGCAGCGTTCCACGCCACAACGTCCCACGTCGCCGTCTTGATGATCGCCGGGCTGCGTGGCAACGCGTCCAGCACACGCTGTAGGCGCGGGGTCACGCCGTCGGAGCGCGCATAATGCGTCGCCGGCGGTCGTCCCAGGCCTAGGATGAACAAGTGCTCGCGCTCGGGACCAGTCAGCATGAGGCCCTTGGCAAGCCGGTCGAGTACATCGGCAGAAGGCGCGCCGCCGCGGCCCTGTTCCAGCCAGCTATACCAGGTCGGGGAGATGTTGGCGCGTTGCGCGACTTCCTCGCGACGCAGCCCGGGCGTGCGCCGTCGCCCGCCGCCAAGCCCGAACGCGGCCGGATCCATGCGCGATCGTCTGTCGCGGAGAAAGGCCCCAAGAGGACTGGTCACACCGTTTATCCTGTTGAAGATTATATCAGTATAAGACAACTACTTTAACAGAATAGCAGGTGCAGCGACAAGGTGTCCCCCGAACAACTGTGGAGACACTTTGATGCGTGTATTTCTCACCGGCGCGACTGGCTTTGTCGGCTCGCATATCCTTCCCGAACTGCTGGCAGCGGGCCATCAGGTGCTTGGCCTTACCCGTTCCGATGCCGGCGCGCGAATGCTCGCCGAGCTTGGTGCCGACGCCCATCGCGGCACGCTTGGGGATCTCGATAGCCTGCGTGCCGGCGCCGAGCAGGCCGATGCCGTGATCCACACGGCCTTTGACCATGATTTCGCAAGATACCTGGCAAACTGCGAAGCCGATCGCGGCGTGATCGCAGCCCTCGGCTCCGTGCTGCAAGGGTCGGACCGCCCGCTCTTGATCACCTCGGCGACTGCGATGGGGGAGGCGCGCCCCGGTGATGTCGCCGTGGAGGCGGTGTTCAACGCAGATCACCCCATCCCGCGGGTTGCCACGGAACAGGCGGGCGAGGCGCTGCTGCAGGCGGGGGTGGATGTTCGGGTCGTGCGGCTTCCACAGGTGCACGATCCCGTCAAGCAGGGGCTTATTTCGCCTTATATCGACCATGCGCGGGCAAAAGGCTGTGCGTCCTATGTCGCCGACGGAGGCGACCGTTGGTCGGCCGGGCACGTCCGGGATGTGGCGGACCTGTATGCGCGCGCGCTCGATCGCGGCCAGAAAGGAGCGCGCTATCATGCCGTTGCGGAGGAAGGCGTTCTGTTCCGACGCATTGCCGAAGCCATCGCCACCGGGCTGGGCCTGCCGATCGTCTCGCTCTCGCCCGAGCAGGCTCCGGGCCATTTAGGATGGCTGTCGATCTTCATCGGCAAGGACAGGCCCGCATCGAGCGAATGGACCAGGGATCAGCTCGGCTGGACCCCGACCTGCCCGGGGCTGATCGCCGATCTCGAAGCCATGGACTATTCGGCACCGTCCACCGCCAACTGATCGACGGCAGCATAAAGGGCGTGGCGCTTTCCGCTGAGGCGACGCCACGCCCCTTGTCGTCACGGCAGTGGCATCGGGACGCCAGGAAAGGCTTTCCCCAAATCTCCGATCGACCAGCCGACGTCCTGGGCGGCGGCCATCAGCTCCCGCCCGATCGCTCCGGCACCTCTGGCCAGCGAGGCGCTGATAGCGCGCAGCACTTCAAGGCGCGGGTCAGCCAGCGGGCAGTGTGCTTTCGCCCCAAGGATCAAAGCCCGTAGCGTCCGCCTGGTGGTCGGCCGGAGCACGACATCGGGCTCACCTGGCAAGCGGCCCACGGCGATCGCTGCTGCGACAAGCGGTGCCCACCGGCTTTCGAACGTTTCGGGCTGGGGTGATAGGAGAGCGTAAGCGTGCGTTGCGACGCTGGCACTGGGCACCCGCGCACCTCAGAAGCGGTACGAGAGCGTCAGGCCGCCCAGCGGCTGCCAACGCCGGCCCTGCTCGGTGATCGGGCTGCCGGCAGCATCGCCGACGAGATAGTTTGCGCCCAATCGCCCGATCAGGCCGAGATGGCGATCGAAATAATATCCTGCGCTGATACCCGCGCCCACGTCCCGGAAACCCGCTGCGGGCCGATAGGCGGAAAGGCCGCTGGCCACCGCGCCCTGTGGGGAAACACCGAAATAGGTCCGAGTATAGTCTGCGTCCGCCCAGTTGGTCTGCAGGTCGACCGAGAGGAACCTGTCCGCACTGCGCACCGCCATATAGCTGGCGCTCGCCGTCGCGAGCAGCCCGTTATGCGTGCGCGACACGTCATTGACGACGGAGAGCTCCAGCTGGAGCGCGCCCTGGCCGATCCGGTCGCCGCCCAGACGATACCCCACGAAGCCGCCGGCCTCGATCGCGGTGTCAATCTCGGGGAGGAGCCCCACCGGCCCTTCGGCATCGCTCCGATCGAGCCTGGCGCCGATCACCGGGCCGATTGAAAAGCGCGGGTCGGCGGCGAGGTCGATGCGCCCGCGCAGCCCGCGCGCCTCGAACGTCACGCCGCGCCAGCGGATGTCGGCGAGCACGAACGGAATGACGCGAAGGTCGCCCGAGCCGTCGAACCGAGGCGCCACACCCGCGCCTAGCGCGATCTGGCCGTGTGGCGAGGTATCTGGGGGCACCTCCTGCGCGGTGGCGATGGTCGACGGGAAGACGGTGCACGCGAGTATCATTGCAACGGAATAGCGCATCGGATCATCCTTATGCTTGGGGTGTGCAGCAACTGCGGGCGACCGGAGCGACGGCCGATCGCCCGCGGCAGCGCTTCGGCCGCCCGTCGGGGAGTTTTCAGGCGGCCGATTCAACAAGGGCGCGAAAGGGGGAGCCCGCGCCTTGTCGAAATTCAGCCTTTTCGTAGCGGTAGGTCGGGCATGGCTTGCCGCTTTCGATACGGCATCCGATACCGATTGAACGGAGGTAATATCGGAAGTATTTCTATCATAGTGCAGTATTGATTATCTTATGATCAATGATATACTTCACACGAAGTTTAGCTCTCCGATAATATCAAAAGATCATCGCATTTTGTTCGGGTGATAATTTGCAGGGGGAAGGAATCTTTTGAATCAATTGTGTGCTTTATGTTGACGAGGGCCTTGAAACGTTCATAGTCTGGTCATCTACCTTGATCTGGCACGCTCAAGTTAGAAGGATCCACCGATGACCAGAATGCCGAAAAGCGCGGAAATCTTGCCTTTTCCTACAAGCGAGGTGCGAATCGGCGAACCCGCCTCCCTGGCCCGTCGAACACCGTCGACGCTCTTGAGCGCCGTAATGGACTTCATCGATGCCAAGGGCGGTGGCCAAGGCCGGTTCCAGACACCGATGCCGGCCATCCACATCGTCCGCTCGTTCCAGGATATAGTGCCCGTCCAGAACCTGTACCGGCCGTCGCTCTGCGTGGTGCTGAAGGGTGCAAAGGAAATCCTGTTCGGCGATACGACGCTTCGGTATGCGGAGATGGAGTGCTTGGTCGTGAGCCTTGAAGTTCCGGCCAGCGGACGCATGGTCGGCGCCACGCCGGCAGACCCCTATGTCGGGATCATGATCGACTTCGACATAGCCGTGCTGCGCGAGGTGCTGCAGCAGCTTGCCAACCCGCCGGTTCCGAATGCCGGCTCGGGCCCATGCGTCTTCGTCGGGAAAGTCGATGATATGCTCGCCGAATGCATCACCCGCCTGGCCCGCCTGGCGCAGATGCCGGAGGCTGTGCCGGTTCTGTTTCCCGCGGCGATGCGGGAGCTTTATTATTGGCTGCTCACCGGCCCCTATGGCAGCGAAGTCGCGAAGCTCGCACTCCCCGAAACGCAGGCCGAACGCGTCGCGCGGGCTATCCACTATTTGCGGGATCATTTCAGCGAGCCATTGCGCGTCGAGCAACTCGCCGAGGTGGCGCACATGAGCGTGTCGTCCTTCCATCAGCATTTCAAGGCGATGACCGCGATGTCGCCGGTGCAATATCAGAAGCAACTGCGCCTGCTCGAGGCGCGGCGGCTGATGGTCTCGGAAAACACGAACGTGTCGGACGCCGCCTACCAGGTCGGCTATGAAAGTCCGTCGCAGTTCAGCCGGGAGTATACCCGGTCCTTCGGCACGGCACCGAAGCGCGACGTGATGAACTTCCGGGCGCTGCTCGCGGCGGGGACGCGGTAAGCGGCCACGTCGCAATTCGCCGTTGGCCTGGAGGATCGGGCAAAAAACTCGCGGGTTTCGGCATGGGGTATCGCCCCGGCCGCGCGTAGTTGTTTCGAACGACGCCACGACGTCCCTTCGAAAGGTGAGCGCAATGACCCGCTGGACTACCTCCAACATCCCCTCCCAGCACGGCCGCACCGCGGTCGTCACCGGCACCGGCGGCCTCGGTCTCGCGGACGCGCTGGCACTCGCCCATGCCGGCGCGCGCGTGATCGTCGCCGGCCGGAATGCGGCCAAAGGTGCCGATGCGGTTCGCCGCATCCACAGCGAGGCGCCGCGCGCCGACATCCGGTTCGAGATGCTCGATCTTGCAGACCTCGCATCCGTCGCTGCCTTTGCAGAGCGGTTGCGCGAGGATCAGGAATGCCTCGACCTGCTCGTGAACAACGCCGGCGTGATGGTCCCGCCGCGGCGGCAGGTCACGGCGGACGGCTTCGAACTGCAGTTCGGCACCAACTATCTGGGCCATTTCGCGCTCACCGCGCATCTTCTGCCGCTGCTCCGCAAGGGCAAGCAGGCCCGCGTGGTCTCGGTATCGAGCATCGTGGCAGCACGGGGTGCGATCGACTTCGACGACCTTGATGCACAGCAGCGCTACCGGCCGATGGCGGTCTATGCCCAGTCGAAAATCGCCTGCCTGATCTTTGCCTTCGAGCTTCAGCGGCGAAGCGACGCCGCGGGCTGGGGCATTGCCAGCATCGCCGCGCATCCGGGCGTGGCGCGTACCGATCTGCTGCACAACGGCCCCGGCCGCGGCAGCGTGCAGGGACGCATCCGATCCTTCCTGCCGTTTCTGTTCCAGCCGGTGGAGCGTGGCGCCTTGCCGACGCTGTTTGCCGCGACGTCCGCGCAGGCACGGCCCGGCGGTTATTACGGCCCCGATGGTCTTGCCGAGGTGCGCGGTTATCCGACGGTCGCGAAGGTGCCGCCACTGGCGCTCGACGCCGCCACCGCTACCCGCCTCTGGGAAGTTTCCGAAGCGCTTGCCGGGGTCACGTTCGAACAGGCCATCGGCGCCTCTGCTCCGCTGCGCCACACCGGGGAAACGGCTTCCTCCCCGGCCGCCTAGCAGCGTCGAAAGACGGCACCATTCACGGAAAGGATCGTTCATGTTTGTAGCCATTCGAGCAATGCTGCTCGTTGCCCTGCCGATTTCGCCGGCAACGTTGCTCCCGGTCGCCGCGCAGACGGTCGCGCCGACGATCGCCGGCATCTGGCAGGCGGAGAACGGTCAGATGAAGATCGAGATGTTCGAACGCGATGGCGGCTATGCTGGTCGGTTGCTGTGGGGCCAGCGCGCAGTCGAGGCCGATGGCAAGACCTTCAAGCGCGATGTCCACAATCCCGATCCGTCGCTTCGAACCCGTTCGCTCCAGGGCATTACCATCCTCCAGAACTTGAAATGGAACGCGCATGCCGGTCGGTGGGAAGGCGGCACGCTCTACGATGGAACGTCGGGCCGGCGTGCTTCCGCTAGGCTCACGCTGGCCGACGGCAAGCTGGAGATGCGGGCCTATATGGGCTCGCCGATGTTGGGCCGCACGATCCGCTTCAACCGCGTCTCGAACTAACGCCAAGACCGCCCCCGGGAGCCAAGGCGCCCCAACCCTTCCACAGTGCGAGGCAGCAAGATGGCCTATTCACTAACGGTCAATGGACAGGTGCGTCGGGTCGACGACGATGGCAGCACGCCGCTTCTCTGGGTGTTGCGCGATACGCTGCGGCTCACCGGCACCAAATACGGGTGCGGCAAGGCCCAGTGCGGTGCATGCACGGTCCACCTCGATGGCCAGCCGGTGCGATCCTGCTCGATCGCGCTTGCCGACGCGACGTCTGCGCAGATCGAGACGATCGAAGGCGTGCACGGCCCGGAAGCACAGGCGATTCTTGCCGCTTGGCTGGCGCGCGGGGTGCCGCAATGCGGCTTCTGCCAGTCCGGGCAGATCATGAGCGCGGTGGCGCTGCTGCGTGCGATCCCGTCGCCGAGCGACGAGGACATCGACGGGGCGATGAGCGGCAATCTTTGCCGCTGTGCGACCTACACGCGGATTCGCGCCGCCATCCACGACGCGGCGGCCGCGAACGCGAAGAATCGATCATGAGGCTGCGCATCCTGCGCCCCGACAGCCTGAGCCACCGAAAAGGAGAAGGTCGTGAACGACGAATCCAAGCCGCGCTTTCAGCTCACGCGCCGCAAGATGATCCTTGGCGGTGGCTTGGTGGGCGGCGCGATGGTCGTCGGCTACACCGCCACCCATCCGATGCAGGCCGCAGGTGCGTTGCTCACGGCCGGCGGCCCGGACATGGAGATTGGCCCGTTCGGGCCCTATATCTGCGTCGCTCCTGACGGCTGGGTTTCGATCGTCAACCCGCAGCAGGAGATGGGCCAGGGCATCCACGCCGCGCTGGCGGCGATGATCGCCGAGGAAATGGACGCGGACTGGGATCGCGTGCGCATCGCGGCCGCACCGGTGAACTTCGCCGCCTATGGGCCGCAGATCACCGCGGGCTCGCGGGCCGTCGCCAGCCATTGGAGCCGGCTGCGCCAGACGGGTGCGGCGGCGCGATCGATGTTCGTCGATGCCGCAGCGCTGCGCTGGCAGGTCCCGCGCGGCGCGATCATGGTGCGCGACGGCATCGTTTCGCATCCTGCGTCCGGTCGCTCGACGCACTTTGCCGATCTGCTGGCCGATGCCGCCCGCCAGACCCCGCCCCAACGGCCGGCGCTCAAGCAGCAGAAGGAGTTTCGGCTGATCGGCACCGATCGGGTGCGCCGCAAGGATTGTCTGCCCAAAAGCACCGGCCGCCAGGTCTACACGCAGGACATCCAGCTGCCCGGCATGCTGGTCGCCATGGTCGCACACAGCCCGCGATTCGGCGGCACGCTCGCCCGCTTCGACGATCGTGCGGCGCGAAAGGTGAAAGGCGTGGTCGACATTTTCGCCATCGAGACCGGTGTCGCAGTCGTTGCGCAGACCAGCTTCGCCGCGCGGTCGGGCCGCGATGCGCTGCGGATCGAATGGGACGACGGCGCGGCGGAGCGGCGGTCCTCCCCGGAACTTGCCGGCTGGTATCGCGACATCGCTGCAGGGCGCGCCCAGGCCGATGCCCATGTCTTCGAGACCAAGGGCGACGTCAGCCGGCCGCCCCAGGGCGATCTTTTCGAGACGACGTTCGACTTCCCCTATCTCGCGCACGCCCCGATGGAGCCGCTCGACTGCGTCGCGCAGGTCGAGGGCTGGGATGTCAACATCTGGTCGGGCAGCCACCTCGCCACCGTCGATCAGGTCCAGGCAGCACTCGCGGCACGCACGATCCCCGGCAAGGTCCGCATCGAGGTGCTGTCCGCCGGCGGCTCGTTCGGGCGGCGCGGAGTTGCATCGGCGGACTATCTGGTCGAATGCGTGCGCATCGCCCGGCGAACCAACGGCCGTCCGGTCAAGCTGGTCTGGACGCGGGAGGACGAGATGGCCGCCGGCCAGTATCGGCCCATGGTGCATCACCGCGCGACGATCGCGCTCGGACCGGATGGCTTTCCCGCCGATTGGCGCCACCACATCGTTTCGCAGCGCCTGGTTCCGTTCGGCGCGAACGAGCAGAATGCCGAAGGCGTGGCGAGATCACCCTATTTCGCGGCGGCCTCGGCAGTCGATTGCCGCATCACCACACCGGAGCTGCCCGTCACCGTCGCCTTCTTCCGATCGGTCGGTCACTCGCATTCAGCGATGGTGATGGAGCATATCGTCGATCAGCTCGCCCGCCGCGCGCGTCGCGACCCTGCAGCGTATCGCCGAGCGCTGTACCGAAGGGCAGGTGCCGCCCGGCGGATCAGGGTGCTCGACACGCTCTGCCGCTTCGCCGGATGGGGCACGCCGATCGAGCAAGGCTGGGCGCGCGGCATGGCCGTGCACGAATGCTTCGGCACCTTCGTCGGCCACGTGGCTGAGGTGCGGCTGGACGGCAACCGGCCCTTTGTCCGTCGGGTGACTGCGGTCGTCGACTGCGGCATCGCGGTCTCGCCCGACCAGATCGCCGCGCAGATGGAAGGCGGCATCGGGTTCGGCCTGTCCGCAGCGCTTCACGGCGCTGTCACGCTGAAAAATGGCATCGTCGAGCAGACCAATTTCGATTCCTATCCCATTGTTCGCTTGAACGAGATGCCGGCGGTCAAGACGCACATCCTGCCTTCGGCAGAACCGCCGACGGGCATGGGCGAGCCCGGCGTCGCCCCGATCGCGCCGGCAGTGGCCAACGCCCTGCTCGCCCTGACCGGCCTACCGACGCGGAGCCTGCCATTCCTGACGGGCGGCTCCGCGCCCGCCATGAGCAGTTAAGGTTCGCCCTGCAGAAGAGGGGTGACAGGGTCTCACGATCTGATGGAATCCTGCTGCGTTGAAGGCGAACGCATGGCGACTTCCGGGACCTCGGGCGGGGGCGCAGCGGCGGATCGCCAGGGCGATACAATCCTCGTCGACTCCCGGTCGACTGGACTGTCAACGGCCGCAATGCTCCGCTATTACAGGTCGATAATGGAAACATAACACCCGAGAGCGCTGATGATCGGTGACAATATGTCGCGGCGAGGATTCATCAAAGTCAGTGGCGTGGCTACTGCTTCGCTTGCAGCAACGGCAAGTTCAAACGCCTCCCACGCGCAGGCAAATGGCGGCGCGCTGGCAAAGGGCCAGCCCTTTCCACAGAACGTCAAGCTTCCGACGGAGCCGCCGCGACGCCGCAGTGCGGACACCATCGGCTTCGCCATCGTCGGTCTCGGCGGCTATGCCCTCAATCAGATGATGCCACGCTTTGGTCAGGCCGAGCGCGCCCACGTTGCCGCGCTGGTTTCGGGCAACCCCGATAAGCTCCGCCATGTCGGCGATGCCTATGGCGTCCCGGAAGACGCCCGATATTCTTACGACACATTCGCAAAGATTGCCGCGGACGACCGCGTCGATGCGGTTTATATCGTCCTGCCGAGCGGCCTCCATGCAGAATGGACGATCCGCGCGTTCGCTGCGGGCAAGCATGTCCTTTGCGAAAAGCCGATGGCGCTTTCGAGCGGGGACTGTGAGCGGATGATTGCCGCGGCACGCCGCGCCAACCGCAAGCTGATGATCGCCTATCGATCGCATTTCGAGCCGTACAACCTCGAAGCCATGAAGCTCATGCGACGAAAGGCAGTCGGCGATATCCGACTTGTCCGGACCGAGCAGGCCTATCGGATGGGTCCGACCGATCCGGCGCAGAACTGGCGCGTCAGCCGTTTGCTGGCGGGAGGCGGCCCGCTGGAGGACTATGGGATTTATGGCCTGCAATCGGCCCTGTATCTGACCGGCGAGATGCCTGAGAGCATCAGTGCAACCACCTTTCGGCCCGCGGGCGATCCGCGCTTTGCCGAGATTTTCGCGCATGTTTCCGCGCAGCTGCGATTTCCTTCGGGCGCAGTCGCGCAGATGGTCACCTCCTATGACTCAGCGGGAGGCAACAGCGCGGTCGTCCGCGGCACCAGTGGCTCGCTGATCATGGATCCGGCGACCAGCTATGCCGGACAGACGATGCGGATCGAAGGGCTGAACGAGGGCGAGTTCACTCCAGGCGACCCGATGGTGCAGTTTGCGGGCCAGCTCGATAACCTGGCGGATGCGATCCGTGACAACGCGCAGATAAGGACGCCCGGCGAGATGGGGCTGCGTGACGTTCGACTGATAGAAGCGATTTATGCGTCTGCCCAGGCGAGGCAAATTGTGAAGGTGGCTCCGGACGGACGATTGCGGCGCTGATTGGCCATCAGAACGCCGTCCTTCAGGAGGCACCCACAAAGCCGACGAATGGCGGGTTTCGCCAGAAGCAGCAATTCGATCTCAGGTCCGATAACGTCATGAGCTGGTCGCCAGCTGCCGATCGATCGTGGGACATCTCCGGCGTTCGTAGTTGCCCAACCCGATCGCGTTTGTGCTTCGAACCCGATTTACGAAAAGGGGAGTGGGGCCTGACCCCTGGGGCTCCATTTTTGCTGCAGTGCGGTAAATATTTATTTTGACGAGCGTATTTCGATCGGTTGGTTTCCCTTCACCGCAGGCGATCAGAGCAACTCTACCCGCGCTTTCGGAATTTCGCCTTGATCACCGCACCGCCGACCCGAAGCTGGTCAAGGTAGTCAGACCACCATTGCGCCATGCGAACCCGCTCGTCCCAATGGGGGCCACGGTGATAGGCTGCCCGAACCCGATCCCTTTCGCCATGGGCCAACGCGCGCTCGATCGCATCGGGATGCCAGAGACCTGATTCATTGAGCAGCGTGCTCGCTATGGCGCGAAAGCCATGGCTGGTCATTTCGTCATGTTCGAAGCCCAGGCGTCGAAGTGCGACATTCAACGTGTTGTCGGAGATCGGACGCAACGTCGTATGCAGCGCGGGGAACAGGAAATCGCTGGATCGCGCAAGTGACCGCAGATCCTGGAGAAGATACAGCACCTGCCGGGAAAGTGGCACAGCGTGCGGCTGCTTCATCTTCATGCGCTCCGCGGGCACGCGCCAGACCTTCTCGGCGAAGTCGATCTCGCTCCATTTCGCCTGCCGGAGCTCGCCCGGCCTCAGGAACACATGCGGCGCGATCCGCAGCGCGTAGAGCGTTTCGGGGCGCCCTTTATAGTCCTCGATGGCGCGAAGCAGTTCCCCGACCTTCTTCGGCTGAACGATCGCCGCGTGATGTTTCACGCGTGGAACGGTGAGCGCACCCCGGAGAATGTCCGCCGGGTTCTTCTCGGTACGCAGGGTCGCGAAGCCATAGCGAAACACGCGACCTGCGAAGGAGCGCAGCCGCACCGCCGTTTCGTGATGCCCGCGACGTTCAACGCGCTTCAGGACATCTAGCAACTCGTGCGGCGTGATGGCCGCGATGGGCCGGCGGGCGACCCCACTCAGCAGTTCGAGAAACCAGCGCGCCTTCTTGAGGGTCGTCGCCGATTTCCCCTCGCGCTCCATCTTCTCGATATATTCATTGGCGACCAGCTCGAAGGTGGTCTTCGCCGCCAGTTCCGCCTCAAGCTGCTTCTGGCGCTTCTGCTCGACCGGGTCGAAGCCGTCTGCAAGTTCAGCGCGCGCCTCGTCTCTTTTGTGGCGCGCCTGCTGGAGAGTCACCTCGGGGAAGCTGCCAAGCGACAATTTCCGCTCGACACCAAACACCTTGTAGCGAAATCGCCACAACAATGCCCCGGAGGGCTGGACGAGAAGATACAAGCCATCGCCATCCGGAACCTTGAACGGGCGCGCTGCCGGCTTGAGGGCGCGAATCTCGACATTCGTAAGCATGGTGGGCCACGCCTTCCTGCGATCTCCGTGGCCCACCGATTCGTGGCCCACTTTGGGTGGGCCACGGTGGAACAAAATGGGGAACCACGAGACCCGCAGGAGAGATTTTACCGGAGATTTCTGCGGTTTTCTACAATGTTCTCAATATGTACTGGTGCGCTTACATGACTCGAAAAGTACCGGCAAGCCGCTGAAATCCTGAATTTTTGGAGAGTAATAAAATTTCAAGGCCCCCGAAAAGGCCCCCAGTTATCCACTGCTGCAATTTGGGCATGTGGGGAACAAACGCGTGACTCGAATAGCCGCTTCGATCAGCCACAACAAGCATCATTGCATCTCTTCAGCTGGAGGCACCGGAGGATAGAGGTGCGACATGATCTGGCCTGACATGATCGGATCGAGTTTGTCGGCTTCACCCAACGCCCACTCTTCCCAGGCCGATAGGCTCTGCGTGGCTACATCAGCGCGTTGCTGCATGGCGAGACGGACGGCCACGACCAGTGCACGGAGATCTTGCGATTGGCGCAGCAACTCACCGCTCATCCGTAAGTCGGCGATCCGCTGCTCGTTCTGCTTCCGAATGTGTTCGAGGCGCTGTCGCTCTCGCTCCTTTCTGGTCTCCTCTTCGCGGCGCAGTCGTTCGATCCGTTCCTGTTCGTCCCTGATCTCAGCTTCCTTCAGGCGGCGTCGGAACGCAGCTTCACCGGCAACGATCAATGCAACGGCAATCTCCCCTATTCTCGATTCCAGCCTGCTTCCCGCTTCGTCCTGCCAGGAGCAACCGTCGCCACCTGAACACCTGAGGAACAACGGGGTGCTTGCTGGGAGGTTGGGGTCTGCGATGCGCTCACCAGCGCGCCAGACCGTTGCATGCTTGCCAAGGATTCCAATCTCAAGGCTGAGGCTGGTATCGCCAATGCACGCGCTTGGGCGAAACTCGCGCGGGCGGTCATTCACATAGACCGATGCCGTATGCCCGCGCTTGGCGAGCGCCAGGAACAGACCATTCAGCAGTCGCAATTGCCGCAGATCGACGGGATTGTCGAACTGAGGGCCATCGCCAAACCAGCGGTATTCCGAGACCTTTTCGCGGCGTCGCTGTTCTTTGCGAAGGATGTCGGCGAGCGCCGGATGGTGGGTTTCGAGCGTCTTGGGCACCGACACCTTGCCGAGCAGCTTCGTTTCGCGGGCCCGCAGATCGTCCAAGTCTTCAGGCACCTCCTTGCTGGCGAATGGACCAGACGAAGGCATCGGATTTGCCTTGGCGACAAACTGCTCGAAACGATGGTCGATCTACAGCCGACCGATCTCACCAGGGCGTCGCGGTTGCGGCTTTGGCGGTCCGGGAACCGTGCGACCAGCATGGACGCGATTCCAGTGTCCCTGTGGAGGGGTGACCACGCCGTACTTCTTCAGCAGCTTGCGCAGGGCGACGTCGCTGGTGCCAAATTTTTGCGCGAGGTCGCGCATGGGGGCAGACCATGCGAAGGCAATAAGATCTTCGGGCAAGGCAAGAAAATCGCGGTGTCGGGACCAGTATGACATTTGGGTACTCGGCGCAGTCGAGCGGATGACAAAAAGTGCGCCGATGCCCTCTTCTGAAGAGGCGTTTCCAGTCAAGCGGTTGACAAGCCGCATGCTTTTGGATCGACTTCACCGCCATGAAGGGTGGTCCAAAACCAGCTCCGATAGCACCCAGGCCCGAATTGGGGCCTCTCATGCCTGTTCTGCTGGAAGAACATATCCCTCTGCGCCGCGCCCTGGCGATTTGCTACGACACCGATATCGAAGACGGGCTGGCCAGGATCAATCGGGCTGTCGATTTCGCTCTGGGCCAAGTGAGGCGCACCCTTGATCGCAAATCAAGGTTTCTGAAGTTTTCCATACCCCTCGCCCTTATCGCCGGGGTGGCCATGCTGAGTGACGTCCTCGGGATTTGGCGACAGTCCGCCTGGGTTTTCGGGATCGAGGTCCTGACGTTTGCCTTGCCCGCCATCGGACTGCTGGCTTGGCACCTCTGGCAATACGGGGCCAGCTTCCCGAAGGTCCCGGCAGCGCTGCCGCATGATCCGGATCAGCGCATTGAGACGACCCTGACCGAGCTCCAGAAGGAGTCCGGCCCCCGGGTCTATGCTCGGTCGCTGCTACACGGGAGATATGTGCCGCTCGACAGGAGATTGTTCTTCGGGCGGCTACGCTATCTGGTTCTGTCAGAAGATGTGGGCGAGCGCTCCCATGTGCTGGGTTACCCGGCCCCGATCCCGCTCCTTGGCGACCTCTATGTCACCCGAAACGACGCAGAACGGCTGCTCGCGATGAGCAAGCCAAAGCGCAAGGCAGGCCCAGGCCGCGATCCCAAATATGCCTACCTCGACGCCGTCATTGCCATCATGGCCAGTCCCGAATTGCGTTCAATCGACCTTGCCGATCAGGCAGAAGCGGGGCGTAAAATCGAGAAGCTCCTGCTCGACTGGTTCGAAGATCATGCCGATGCATCTGCGGACATGCCACGGACGGACATGGTTCGCCCCTATGCCAGCAGGATTCTCGCAGCCCTGATCGATCAAGGCTGAACTTTCGCGCTCGTCGCAAAAATTTTTTGCCCGATTTCCGGCTCGCTTCATTTCCGATCAGGCGATGCTGTTTTCCGGGTCGCCGGAAGTTCGCAGAAATCCGCCACTTTCCTCAACCGAGCGACGCACCGGCAGATGTGTGCAACCTGAATTGTCTCCCGCCGCGATTCGGCAAACACAGGAGACGACATTGGAACAGCTTACCGTATCCGTCATGGCAGCAGCCAAGGCGTTAGGCCTCGGTCGAACCTCGATCTACATGCTCATCCGGCAGAACCGGATCGAGACAATCAAGATCGGTAGGCGGACCTTGCTCACGACCTCATCCTTGCGCCGATTGCTCGACGAAAACGCGCAGCGCTGACCCGCGCAGCCACTAACCCAATCCTCTTCCCAAAGGAAATTGCCATGTCTCTTGTCCAGAGACTGCGGGATGCTTTTGCCCGCTCATCGTGCCTCAACTTCGACAATGTCTCGCTGCGGATCGATCGCGGCGTTGCCTATCACCTTGTTCCCATAGCCGAGCGAATGTCGTCCGGGACACATGAAGCCTGGTCGCAGCTGAACGCTATCCGTCCCTTCTTCCTCAGCGAGCGCCCACTGATTTCGATCGTCAGAGGTGACGATATCTGGGTGCATATCGAAGGACCGGAATATGATTGCGGCGGGACGATCTATCCGCTCGGCGCGCAGATGTTCATCGACAAGGCAGGGTGGCTCAATCTCGGCCCCGCCGAAGCAATCGACCTGCACCAGGCAATCCGTCGCGCTGTCGATGCAGCGGCCTATCGCTGGCTGAGCGAGAGGCAAAAGCTGGAACAGGCTTCGCCTTGCAGATCACCTCGGGATCGCTCCGTCGATGACGAGATCGCCCTTCGCCAAATGGCCGCCGCCGCGGGCCAGGATCACCTGGAAATGGAGCCGAGCCATGCTTGACCGTGTGCAGAAAGACACTGGATCGATGGGCTTCGGTTCTGCGAACCGAAGCAGTTATTTGGTTACACACCCCACGCACGCGTGCAGCGAGCATTTCCGCCGGTTTGCGAGCGGGCGGATAGCGCGCCCGCACCCGGCTTCGCCCAAAATTGACGTATTTGCGCCAATTTCAGAGCGCGCCAAGCGCGCGCACGGGAGGCGGCCATGTTGACCGCGACCAAGCGCGCCGTTCGCCTCACGCCGTCGCAGGCCCGCACCCTCACCAGCATCGCCGAAAGGCGCGGTCTAACGGACTATGCGATGCTCCAGCGGATCATCGAAGCAGGCTTTCTGGCCGTCATGCACGGCACCGACAGGGACACCGACACCCGCGAAATTGCTACCGGCGTGGGGGTGATCTCGGAGCGCCTCGCAGAGGTGGAGCGAGTGCTCGACCGCGCCCTGTTCACCGCCTGTGCGGCTTATGCCTACGCCCGCCATTCGGCGCTTGGAACCAAGAAACCCGACGAGGTCATTGCCGCCGATGCCAAGGCCGCATTCGAGCGCCAGCGTTCGCTTGCCCTGGAGATCGAACCATGACCAAGAGCCACGATTTCACCTCCCGTTCGCACTCGCTGTGGCGGATGCGGATGGCCCATTTGCAGCAACGCTTCCGCTTCTTCTGGCAACTAGTCCTGGCCTGCACGCTGTGCGGTTCGGCTCTGGCTGCCCAGATGATTATGCCGCCGCGCGGCACCATGCTGGCGATCCAATGCCTAGGTGCCAGAGGGCTGGTCTTGCTTGGCGACATGGCCGGGCGCGACCTGCAGATGAACGTCACCGTCGGGGTATACAAGACGACGCTCTATGCCCGCACCGTCGCCTATTCGGCGTACTGGTTGCAGCCTTACGACCTCCTGCTTGATTGCCTGTTCTGCGGGGCATTGGCGGGGCTTATCTTGGGCCTGCTAGTCATCTGGCTGATCCAGCAGAACATGTCTTCGCAGGGCGAGCAAACCTTGAGCGACAAGCTTCTGGGCGGCACCCGTGTAATCGGTGAAACGCAGCTTGCCGCGCACACCGCGCCGCGCGCCGATCCTGCCTCGCTGGCCATCGGTCCGGTGCCGATCCCGCGCGGGATCGAGACCCGGCATTTCGCCTTCCTCGGCACCACCGGCAGCGGCAAGACGACCGCGCTTCGCCAGATGCTCGACCGCATCGAGGCGCGCGGCGAACCCGCCCTGGTCTACGACACCAGCGGCGAATTCATCGCCCACTATTACAATCCCGAGCGCGGCGACGTGATCCTCAATCCGTTCGATGGCCGCTGCGCATTCTGGTCGCCGTTCGACGAGATTTCCCATCCCGCCGACGCCGATCGGATTGCCCGCCAGCTTGTTTC
This sequence comes from Sphingomonas sp. HT-1, assembly GCF_048568905.1. Lineage (GTDB taxonomy): Bacteria > Pseudomonadota > Alphaproteobacteria > Sphingomonadales > Sphingomonadaceae > Sphingomonas. The sequence continues at coordinate 1,740,817 of NZ_CP183770.1, forward strand.
CGAAACCGGCAGCCAGGACGATGATGTCTGGCTGGAAACGAGCCGCATTCTCGTCGCCAACATGCTCCGTTCGCTGTGGGCGGAGAAGAACTGCAATCTCGAAGCGCTGCTCGAAGCCTTGCAGGTCAAAAGCAAGGAGCAGTTGAAGCACTGGCTGGGTCATACATCGTCGGCGCGGACCTTCGCCGATGACGCCGACCGCGCCACCGGCAGCGTGCTGTTCATGCTCGCCAAGGCGGCGAACCTGATCCAGTTCCTGCGGGTCGAGGACGACGGGGCGGAGCGATTTGCCTTCCGCGATTTCATCGCCGGGCTGGACGATCGCGAGGGAGCCAAGCCGTGGATCTTCGTGCCCCGCAAGGAGGACTATTTCGAGGCCGCGAAGCCGCTCATGGCCTGCTGGCTCGAATGTGCGGCGAGCGCCGTGCTCGGACTGTCGCCATCGCCAGACCGACGCATCTGGTTCGTGCTCGACGAGCTGGCCGACCTGCCGCGCGTCGAAAACCTGGCGCGGCTGCTGCCCGAAGGCCGCAAGTTCGGCGCGGCGATCGTGCTGACCTTCCAGGCGCTCGGGCAGATGCGTAACCGCTACGGCGCAAACATCGCCGAAGCCATGCTGGCCTGCTGCAATACCAAGTTGTTCCTGCAGACGGTCGACCGCGAAACCCGCCAATGGGCTAGCCAGACCATCGGCGATTGCGAGATCGAAATGCGCGTTGCCACCGACACGCTATCCATCGGCAGCGATGTTCCGCGCACCACGATTGCCACCCAGCGGGCTTTCCGAGCCGCCGTGCTCGAAAGCGAGCTGCGGCTTGCCCCGCACCAGGGCTATCTGCTGCTGCCCGATGGCCTGCCCGTGGCGCGCATCGCCCTCACCGCCGATCATATCCGGGCGCGTGGAGCCGCCCGCCAGCCTGCCTTTGTCGCTGGCGATCCTGCGGGCACCCTGTGGAGCCGGGTGAGCGAGATCGCCCGCAATGCCGCGCCCGATGCCAAGCCGGGACCGGTCTGATGGTCGCCTCGGTCTCGGCCCTGTCGAGTGCTGGACAGGCCGCGAGCTACTACGAGGCTGATGACTATTATGCCGAAGGCGGTCTCGCCCCCTCCGAATGGTTCGGGGAGGCCGCCTCCGCCCTTGGCCTTGAAGGCGAGGTGGACCGCGAGCAGTTCGCTGCCCTGCTGGAAGGTCGGGTGGATGGCGAGCAACTGGGCACTACCCGCGACGGCAAGGTCGAGCACCGGCCCGGTTGGGACATCACCCTGTCCGCGCCCAAGTCCGTCTCGATCATGGCCGAAGTCGCTGGCGACAAGCGGCTGATCGCGGCCCACCGCGCGGCTGTAAAAGTGGCGCTGGCCCATGTCGAAAACCACATGGCCGCGACCCGCGTGCGGGAGGGCGGCGAGGTGCAGCGCCAGACCACCGGCAATCTTGCCATTGCCACCTTCCACCACGCCACGAGCCGGGCGCAAGACCCCCAACTTCACACCCACGCCGTCGTGATCAACGCCACCCAGGACAAGGACGGCAAGTGGCGCAGTCTGGAGCCCCGAGCATTCTATCAGCTCCAGAAGGAGATCGGCGCCATCTACCGGCAGGAACTGGCGCATAGCGTTGCCGAGCTTGGCTACCGGATCGAGCCGGGCAAGGATGCAATGTTCGAGATAGCCGGAGTGCCGGACAAGGCCATCGAGGCCTTGAGCCAGCGCACGGCAGCGATCGATGCACGGCTTGCCGAGCGGGGCACAAGCCGGGAGGAGGCGAGCGCCGCAGAGAAGCAGATTGCCGCACTCGATACCCGCGAAGCCAAGACCCATGCCGATATCCGCGAATTGCGCGCCAACTGGCAGGTCACCGCCGATGCAAATGGGTTCGATGCAGGAGCGCGGGACAGGCTGGTTTCCGGTGCAAAGGAGCAGGCGAGTCAACTTGGTTCATCGGCCAGCCCTGAATTGCTGGCGCGCCAGGCTGTAGCATTCGCCACAGCCAAGCTCTCCGAGCGCGAGGCGGTGTTCTCGGCAAGCACGCTGGCCAGAGAGGCCGGGGATTTCGCTTTCGGCAAGGTAAGACACGGCGAGATCGGTGCGGCGATTGCCAGTGCCGGTGAGCGCGGCGAACTGGTGCCTCGCACATTTCTCGACCGGCGCGGCGCGGAGTTTGCAGGCTACACGACCCCGCAGGCTATTGCGAAGGAGCGCACCATGTTGCAGCTTGAAATGGCCGGGCGCGGCATGGCCGAGCCTCTGGCCAGTCCCATGGCGGCTGCGCGAACAGTTGAGCGCGCTGCAAGGCAGTCGGGACGATCCGGCTACACCTGGACCGAGGATCAGAAGCGCGCGACCGCCGACCTGCTGACATCCCGTGACCGGATTGCCGCCGTTCAGGGCTATGCCGGGACGGCCAAGACCACGACCGTCTTGGCGACCTATGCCCGCGAGGCGGAGCGCGGCGGCTTGTCGGTGACAGCACTTGCGCCAACCGCAGCGGCAGCAACAGTCCTTGGGGATGCGCTTGGTCTGCGCGGCGATACCGTCGCCCGCCACCTTTTGACGCCCGAGGGGCGCATGAACAGCAAAGGCGCTGTCTGGATTGTCGATGAGGCGTCGATGCTTTCTGCCAGCGATATGGCTAAACTGATGGCCAGCGCCGACAAGGTCGGAGCACGGCTCATTCTGGTCGGTGATGTGAAACAGCTCGGTTCGGTCGGAGCAGGTGCTGCGTTCGCACAGTTGCAGGCGGCAGGCATGACCACGACCAGGCTGGCCGAGGTCGTCAGGCAGACCAATGCCGACACCCGCGAGGCCGTCATGGCATCGATCGAAGGGCATGCCGCAAAGGCGCTTGCCGCGCTGGATCGTGGCGGCGGGAAAGTGCTGGAGGCGGCCACCGCGCATGACCGCTTTGAGGCGATGGCACGGCACTACCTGTCCCTGACATCCACCGAGCGGGCGAAGACGCTGGTTATCGAGCCTTCGCGTGACGGGCGCGACACGCTCACCGGCATGATCCGGGATCAGCTGGCATCGCGCGGTGAACTTTCCGCACCAAAGCTGCAATTTGCCGCTCTCGAGGCCAAGGGCATGACCCGTGCCGAGGCGCGCGAAGCGGCCAGCTATGCCATCGGCGATGTCGTCCGGTTCAATCGTGACTATGCCGCGAAGGCGGTGCACCGGGGGGAAGCCCTGTCCATTGTGGGCATCGATCCGGAGCGGGGCCGCATTGCCCTTGCGGGCCGGGATGGCCGGTCGATTGACTGGCATCCGAGGCAATGGGGTGCTGGTAAGGTCGAGGTGTTCGAGGCCAAACCCTTGGAACTGCGCACGGGTGACCGGGTGCAGTTCACCCGCAACGACCGCGATGCGGGACGGATCAACGGACTTGGCGGGACTGTGACCGGCATTGACCTTGCCGCCAGTCAGGCCACCTTGAAGCTGGCCAGCGGGCGCGAGCAGCGGCTCGACCTCTCCGATCCTCGCGACACCCATTTGCGCCACGCCTATGTCCAGACCGCACACGCTGCCCAAGGCCAGACCGCCGAACGCGTCCTGATCCACGCCGACAGCCGTTCGACCAATCTGGTCGACCAGAAGATGCTCTATGTCGCGCTGTCGCGGGCCAGAGGTGAGGCCGTCGTTGTCACCGACGACCGGGACCGGCTTGTCCGCGCGATCTCTGAGCGGGCGGGCGAGAAGCAGACGGCGATGGCAGCGAACCTTCCGGAGCCGGTCAAGGCGAAGGCGATGGGGGCTGGTTTGGGCTGATCGATCCACGTTGCCTTGGCAGGCCATGGCATCCTTCGTCCTGCCGTTGGCATGAACTGCTCCTCTTCAACAGGCCGTGCCTGGCGGATCAACAGCCTGCCCGCTCCCTTCGGGCTGAAGCCCTCCCGTGTTGGATGTTCCGCGTGCCGCTGACCCGCCCGGCCAATCCGGCCTGTCCCTTCATCCGCGTTCCCAACGACAGGACGAAGGATCTTCACCATGGCCAGCATCCAAACCGCCAGTATCTACGACACCATCACCAACCAGATCATTGCCTCGCTTGAAGCCGGAGCCGGGAAATTCTCGCTCCCCTGGCACCGCAGCACCACGCCGCTGACCCGCCCGGTGAACGCAGTGACCCGGAAATCCTATCGTGGCGTCAACGTGCTCGCCCTCTGGGCCTCCGCCGAGGCGCAGGACTTCGGGCATGGCCTCTGGGCGACCTATCGGCAGTGGCAGTCGCTCGGGGCTCAAGTCCGCAAGGGTGAGAAGGCCTCTCCGATCGTGTTCTACAAGGTCATCGACAAGGTCGATGGCAAAGAGACCGAGGAACGGGACAGCTCGGCGCGCATCTTCGCGCAGTCCTCGCATGGGTTCAACGTCGGCCAGGTGGAGGGCTACGCGATGCCGGAACTCCCGAAAGCCACAGACTTCGATCCGATCCCGAACGCCGATGCCTTCGTTGCTGAAACCGGTGCAGCCTTGCGCATCCAGGGAGACAGCGCGCATTACACCCCGTCTACAGATACCATTACCATGCCTGATAGGCAGCTTTTCTTCGCCACTGGATCCGGCAGCGCCGGGCAGAACTGGTACGCCACACTCCTGCACGAACTTGTGCATTGGTCCGGTGCCGAGCACCGGCTTGCACGGACTTTCGGCAAGCGGTTCGCGACGATGCCTATGCGATGGAGGAATTGGTCGCTGAGCTCGGATCAGCGTTCCTGTGCGGCGACCTTGGCCTGTCGTCGAGTCCGCGCCCCGATCATGCCCGCTACCTCGCCAGCTGGATCAAGGTGCTCAAAACCGACAATCGCGCGATCTTCACGGCCGCGAGCGCGGCGGCGAAGGCGGCAGAGTGGCTTGGAGGCATAGAGTGATGACGGGTTGGGTCAGCGCAGATGGTGCGAGCCATGTGCGCCGACCCGCTCCAATTAGTGCAACTGGGCGCTCACCATTTCTTCAGCCGCGACAATCGCCTGCTTTGCCGCGCGCAGTGCAGCAAGCGCCGCATATGCATCCTTTCCAGCCGGATACGGGCCCGGCGGCGGCAGGTTCGTCAAAGGCGACGATGCGACACCGCTGAACACCTTCCCGGTCGCGATTTCCGCGATCCTTCCGCCGTTGACACCGAACCAAGCTGCAATGTCATGCTGACGATCACCTCGCGCCAGCATCCCCTTGATCGTCGCGGCATCAGCTTCAGTGAGGCGAACGCCACTCGGCCTTGCTCGATACGCCATCGTCGTCTCCCTTAGCCGTTCTGAGCAAGCTTGAGCAGCTCGGTTTCAAAGGCGTCCAGCGCCAGCGTATAGCTGCCGTCGTTCTTGCCGATCTTCTGCGCGTCACCGCCGAAGGCCTGGATCAACACTTTGTACTTACGCACGATCTCATCGAGATGCTTGTCGATGAACTTTGCCGGATCGGTCTTCCACTCCAGCTTCCCATCGGCATCGGACCTGAGCAAAGCGCGCAACCCGACTGCAAGTGGAACAATGAAACCATCCGGATAGCGATAGGCGGAATTCAACTTTCCGTACGGCGTACGGGGCTTGGACTTCAGCTTGTCAGCAGGCGTTACCGCGCGAAGAAGCCCGAAACTCCCCTGGTTGCGGTTGTAGGCGCCGGGAAACGCGGCGTAGAGCTGATCGAACAGCGCCGGCATGTCACCAGCGACTTTCAGCGCGCTGGCGATAGCCACGTTGTGCAGTTCGAAAGTGCCGTCTGCAGTCTGCTTGGATACTTCCGGATGTTCCATGAGGGCATCAAAGGCCATCGAACACTTGCCCTTGCCGCTGTAGATATCTGCGGTGCGCGGCGCAGAGATCCCTTCGGGAAGGGCAGCAACGGCCAGCGGAATCCACGACAGAGCGACAATGTCGCGAACCTTCACATCGCCGCCATCGTTCGACTTCCACTCGACGCGCTTGGAAATGTCCGCCGGAACCTGGTCACGAAGGTAATCGTACAGGCCTTTCTTGTTGGCCTTGGCTTCATCGGCGAGCTGGCGGTTGTTGTTCCGTGCCGCACAGATCTCAAAGAGCGAACTCGTGAAGGCTTCGAGAGCGATCTCGTCTTCTGGATCGGCCGGAATCAGCACTTCAAGCGGAACGAGGAAATCCAATGGGCCTCCCTCCCCAGAGGCAGCCGAGCCCTTGAGCGCCTTGACCTTGTCATGGTGTGCCTCCCAGGCCACCTTGAATTCGGGCCAGCTCTTGACCCTTTTGACCTCCTTGGCCTCGACCCCGGCAGCGCCAAGAATGTGCAGGCCGATCGCAAGGGTATTGTGGCCGCCGTCAAGGATGCCCTCGATCGCCGGGTTGTCGAAAGTCATGTGATAGCGCCGCCGTTCCAGCTCCCGGCAATTTGCCGAGGCGACGAGGATGCCTTTGGTCTTGAAGGGGAACAGTTCCGGCGTCGTCTGGATCGACTCCATGATATCGGCGGTAATCGGACCAACCTTCGCAGTGCGGGGGTTGGCTTCCAGATCGGCGGCGTCCAGCAGGGGCAGCAGATTCCGCGCACGCGCAAAGCCGATTAGCCGCGTAACAGGCCCTTCGGTCTGGCGGTCAACGGTTTCAAAGCGAATGAGAAGTTCGTTCGGGTTCATGTGTAGTCTTCCTATCCAGGAGGACTGGCGCTGAACGGCGTTGGCAAATTCAAACCAACGGAATGAGCAGGCGGGTAACCCGGCTCAACCGCCACCATCCGGTGACAACCCCATCCAGAACCAATCCAGGTTCATTTTCAGCCCACCATCTCGGCAAGCCACATGAATATGGCACGATCCGAAAAATTTGCAAGCCCACGCGAACTCGCCAATATTCCTCGCCAATTACACCCTACAAGGGTGGCATCGGTACAATCGATTCGAACACTTCGACTCCGAGGCTGTTGCGCAACGGGACCAACTGGGCAGGCAGAGGCCCGCCAAGTGCCAGACAAGCAGTAATTGGACGATCATCATGTTCATAGGCTGCCCGCGCCATCATCACGGCACGATATTTGACGCATTGGAACAGGCCGCGCGTAATATCGTCTGGCACCAACCAGCGGGTTTGACCTCAACAGCGTGAATGCGGCGTTTCTGCGCAAAAACCACATCGACACAATCCCCAGATGGTAGCCGATACTCCGGCTCTCCAGCTGGATCGCCGAGCTTCAGCCCGACCAGCTGCGGGTTGGCACAAACGTAGTTTTTGAGTGCAAGATGGTCCGGTCCTTCACCGCCCCCGCCTCTTCCCGCGTTGGCGATGACCGGGGCTAGATCGGTGGCGGTGGGCGCGAGTTTCAGCGCCTCAAGAACGTCATCCCAGTAAGGATATGCTGCAATCTTTGCCCAATAGCTCTCAATAATAGCTCGGCGCTCTTTGGCATTGCTCCACTTCTCGCCTTTCTGTTCAAGAAAGCCATCGAACCCAGGTCCCGGCAAGTTGGTGTGCTGATTTTTGACCAACGCTTGTATATGCGGAATCTCGTCTTCCCATTCATCGCTCAGGTCGTTGAGCGCATCCCCGATGCAACCGAGTGGATAGTTCAGATTTCGAGGATTGGGCATACTGACTTCGTCAGCAAGGTCCTCGTAAAATATCGGCGTTCCAGCCTTAGCTTGACGAACAAGGATCGGAAGAACCAGGCGTGCGCGCCTCTGGTAAAGCTTTTCACCATGGAAGCCGGTCGCTGTTTCTGAGGTCTTCGCCATCCTAACCCGCCCCTTTAACCATCGCCACGGCTACGCCCTGGCCAACTGGTACATGTAAGCCATCGGGTTCTTGTTCATCGCTTTGCGCTGCTTTTCATTGAAGCCGATCCCGGCGCTGAACATGTCAGTCAGGCCTTTCAGGGCCGGCCCAGCAGTGAGCCCCGCCAAACCGCCAAAAGGGCCAGCCGCAAGGAAACCACCGATACCGACAACGGCGCTGACCACGACGGGCTTCAGCACCATCTCGGCCTTTGCCAGCCCGATTGCCCGCTTTAACTCATTCAAATACCGAGCCATTTCATCCTGAAACTCAACGTTAAGCTGATCGCGATGATTTCGGCTCTGAACGTCGCGAAGCCTGGCAACATGGCTTTGCACCGCATCTGCGTATGCATGGCGCAAGGCCTTGTAATCCCCACCTCGCTGCTCCCGCTCCTCGCGACGCCGGAAATCGATCAGCTTTTCGAGCGACATCGCGTTCGCGTCTATCAGCTCAAGCGTAAGCGGAACCACATGCGATTGGGCCAGAACCGGTTCATCGCGATCACCGATCAGGCCGTATGCGAGCATCTTGTCGGTCACCCGCGCAAAAGTCGTTCCAGCGCAAGCATCGGCCAGCTTTGACATGATCGTGATGCCTGCTTCGTGATCGAACGGATAGTCACCGTTCGCCACCGGGCCAGCGGTCATGCGGTGTTCTTGAAGCAGGCACCATGTCTCGTAGTGCAGCTTTTGCGGCCAGATTTCGTATGGGCGGTCGAGTTGCAAATCCTCCCGATATTGAATTTGCCGGGGGACGCCTGCTGCCAGCATCGACTCAATGCTCTTGTGCGCTTGGCGCTTGTTCTCGTCGTCCGGAACCAGCGGCTTGCCGATCAGCTCCCACGCCTCGGCCATGTCATAATTGTTGTATTCGATCCGGTAGTCATCAAACGGAACGATGACCCTCAGCTTGTCCCAGAGCAGCATGGCGGAAGCCATAGCCTGCGGAGACTGGAGGTGCGTGTCCGGATAGTGAACCGCTGAACGCATCGCCATCGGCCTATTCCTCCCCGCCCACCTTGAACGCCCCCGGCCAGCCGTCGTGGCTTTCGATCACTTTGTCGATCTCGGCCATGATGCGGCGGGTTTCGGTGAGGGCTACGACCATGCGGCGATAGTGGAGCACGTCTTCGTCGGTCAGGACGCGGCCATCGGATTGCTTCTTGCCACCCTTGGCGGCGCGGTCTTTCAGCCATTTTTCGCAGGGCTGATAGCCGCCGACGTGGAATTCCCAGGTGGCTTTGGGCACGTCTTCGAACCAGCGGGAGGCGTTGATCATCACCTTGCCGTTTGTGTATTGGGGATAGCCCTTGCCGACCCGCGCCTCGCCAGTGCCGCAGAAGCGGATTTCGGGGGTCTTGAGCGCCGGGGCCTCATCGGACTTGAGCAGGTGCAGCGCGACCAGTTCGCGGCCCAGCGGCACGAGATCGGCGAACAGCGCGCGCGATCCCGGCGTGGGGATGCGCGGGAAGTCCGATTTCAGGAATTCGGCATAGCGGCTGCGATAGGTGGGCGCGTGCAACACGGCATAGATATAGTCGAACAGGTCGCGCGGGCCGAAAGTCTTGGCCAGATCGCCGCGCCCATCCCACGGTGTGTCGAGCAGGCCGATTTGTTCGGGCTTGGGCTGGATGAAGTCCTTGCCCAAGCTGCCCTGTTGGCCACGCGGGATGCCATCGTTGTATGTTAGACCAGCATGCTGGGAGAGCACCTTAACTGACTTGTCGCAAAAGTTTGGTCGCCGCTTCGATCTGTCGGCGTCAGAGTCTAGCCAAAGCGGCAGAACATAGGTGTTTGTAGAAGTTTTTGATGAAAGGAATATCTTATCTGTACGCATTTCAGAGACAAATGAATGCGCGTAAATCTGATCATTACAAATCCTTGATGTAAGGAGAGCAACATTTTCAATATCGAGATTTCTCTGAACCGCATCTTTCAGAATCGTCAGAACTCGAGAATCCAAAATGGCTGATCGAAAATCAAATGGACGATAGGCAACATTTGTTATGTCATTCTTCCAATTTCCCGAAATTGCAAATGCTTTAGCATTTTCATAATTCCATTGATTTGTTGAGCACATTCGATATTTCTCGGATATCTCTTTGCGAGAGGTAGACTTTGCTAAGTCGCTCATTCTTTGATCAAACGATCCTACTTCGAAGGAAATCGCAAACTCATCTTGTTGCGAGGCGAAACCTGTCGACCAATAAATTTCCTTGTCAGCCGACCGGTCACCTGTTCCAAACAGTGTGGGCAAATCGAGGAATTCATTGAACTCTTGCACGAGTTCGCCTTCTCTCCAAAAGAGAAAGTTTGGTGGCGACGGTCTGACAGGATCGCAATCAACCGGACTTACCTTGCTCGTGAGCAATCGGTCCATCTTTGCTTCAAAGGTTCCCTCCCAGCTCTCGTAAGTCGCTTGCCCTTCAATCTTGTTTGGAGCGGCGGAATACAGACCAATCCCGACGCCAGTCATAATTTCGAACACGGGTTCATCGACACCTGCAACATCGTTGCGGCGCACACTGCCATTGAGGTTGATTGCTCTCAGACGAGTAAACGAGCGGAAGAGAGATCTCCTCATATCACGAGGCTGGCTGCCGAGCATGTATCCGTGCCCGGTGATCATGCCTAAGACACCAATCTTTGATCTATCAATTGTAACTTGTCCCAATCTCAAGAATTTTATGTAATCATTTGAAAGTGACTGTATCTGGCTTTCTTCCTTCCTTACCTGCTCTTTATATGGCTCGCAAAGTTCCGTGATCCACGGTCCCATGTTAAAAGATTTCACAGAATACGGCGGATTGCCGATGACGATGGTAACGGGAACACGGTCCTTTGCTTGATTTGCTTGGTCTGCTTCGTGAGCAAGAGCCTGTGATTGCATTCTTTCTTCAAGATCGATATCTCGTCTCGGCTCCAGCGCATTTGTCAAGAATATGCGCGCGCGCTCATCGGAGCCGAACTTGTAGCCAGTTTCGACCAGCTTCAGACCGACCTTCATATGCGCGATTGCATAGGGTGCCATCATCAGCTCGAAGGCGGTCAGGCGCGGCAGAAGGTGCTCAGGCACATAGGCGTTCCACGCCGCCTTGATGTCCGCTGCCGACTTGCCGTCTGCCTTCCAAGTTTCGACCATCCGCTTGTGGATCAGGTCGATCACCTCGACCAGAAAGGTGCCTGTGCCGGTGGCGGGATCGAGTATCTGAACGAAGGGCGCGTCGGGATCGACATGATCAGGGATGGCGATCTTGTCATTCCGCGCGGCGAGCTGCGCCCAGGTGCTGGTATCTGCCAATCCCAGCGGCAGATCAAATTCGGTGCGCAGGATTTCGTCCACTCCGCGCACGATGAAATTCACCACCGGGCGCGGCGTATAGAAGACGCCGCGCTGCATCCGCTTCTGCGGATCGTACTCCTTCAGGAACAGCTCGTAGAAGTGGATGACCGGGTCTTCCTTGGGGTTCTTGTCTCCGAAATCCCGCAGCACCGCTTCCATATTGGCGCTGTTGATCATGTCCACGACGTCACGGACGCCCAACTCGTCGAAGTCCATGCCACTTCGCTTGTCGCGTCCGCCGATCTGGAGGAAATTGGCGAACAGCTCCTTCAGAAACGGATTTGTCTTGGGCACCATGTCGGCCAGATTGTCCGCAATGATCCCGACCGGCCGTGAAATCCGCGCCGCCAGCATGCCGTAGCAAATGGTCTGGGCGAACATGTCGGCAAAGCCGTCATCGTCCAGATCGTGGATCAAATTCTTGCGGAACGCCTCCAGCATGGTCCGCATCGGGCCCTTGTCGGTTTCGGCGGCAAGCAGTTGATTGGCACGGGCGCGAATATCCCCGGCCAGCGCGGCAAGGCGCTTGGCAAGTTCCTGCGAGGTGGTGATGACCTCGCGGTGGCCCACTTCGAACGCGCCAGCCCACTGGCCGCGCCAACCAGTCTGATCGGCCGGATCGTCGGGCCAGGTCAGCCGCTGGGACAGCAAGTCCGCCGCATGGCGATTGTGCAAGACCGTATCCCGCGCATTCCAGCCGAGCACCTTCATCACCGGCAAATCGCCGGTCGATGCCGCATCGCTGAAATGAACGAAGGCAAGCTCACGCTCGCCAGATTTGCCGAAATTGGCGGCGAAGATCAGGTCGCTCTTGTCCCAGGCGGCGCGTTCGGCACCCTTGCTCTCACCGCGCTTGCTCACCACCAACGCGCGCAGGATACGGCGCAGGACGGTGACCGACATGGTCTTGTCTTCGAATGAGAGGAAGAAGATGCCCCAGGGCTGATTGGTGACGAGAGGGCGGAGCTGGTGGATTTCGCGCAGCTTGGCCGCATCCTCGTCCTTCAGGCCGAGTTCGCGCGGCTCGTATTCGAAGACCACGTCTTCCAACCCGTAATCGTCCGGGATCGGCCATTCGAGCTTGTCGCGCAGCAGTTCGACCAGGCGCGGGAAGCTGTTGACCTTGGCCAGCTCTTCGGCGGTGATGTCCGTCATTGTGTTTTTGGCCCCAATCGATCGCGCTAATTCAATTCCATCCAGGCCTTCAGCACCGGCTTGACGCCGAGCGGGGCCTGGACCTTGCGCAGGAAGGTCTTCGCAATGTGCTTTTCGACCGCGATGCGGATGTCGGAGAGTTTGACCTCCTCCATCTGCGTGACACGCGGAGCTTCTGGCGTGGAGCGGATGGCGCCGACGATCATCGGCGCGTCCTCGCGGATTTCCTGTGATGCGACATCGTAGAGATACCACTGCACGTCGCCCGCCTCAGCAGTCCACATGTCTTCGCCGCTCGCTTCGCTCGCTGCTTTGTCGTGTGCCGGGCGAGCGTAGCAGAAGAACACCTGCTGAGTGCCGGGCTTGAGGTTCTGTTTGCCCGAGAAGATACCGTTGGGATAGGCGCTGACTGTCTCATCCAACCCCGGATTGGCTTTCAGTAGATCCTGCCATTCGAGATGCAGGTCCTCATCCGGGCTGCGCTGGCCTTCGTATTGCTCGCTGAAGTTGCGCAGGTCTTCGTAGTCGTCATCCTCGCGAAGAAGCTGACGACCTTCGATCCCCAGCGTCTTGGAGATGCGCAGGGTCTTATGCGCGACTTTGCCGTAGAGGCGCAGCAGCTCGTCGAGATCGTCGGGTGGCAGGAAATTCCAATAGGCAACGGTGCCGCGCAGTTCCTTCTGGTCCGGGTGGTCGGCAACGATCCGTGCCTCGATATCCGGGTTCATGCGCCGATCGACACGGCCAATGCGCTGCATCAGTCGCACCGGATTCCAATGCAGATCATAGTTGATCAGGCGCGTAGCATCCTGAAGGTTGAGGCCTTCCGACAGGACATCGGTCGAGACCAGGACGCGGATTTCTTTTCCGCCCTGCTCTGCGCTGGAGCTTTCATTGTAATAGGGAGCGAACCGCTGGATGATTGTGGCGCGATCGCCCTTGGTTCCGCTGTCGATCTGATCGACGCCCTCGATCCCCGCTTCCTTCAACTGCTCGGCAACGTAGCGAGCGGTGTCGCCAAATTCCGAGAAGATCAGGACCTTGTGCTTGGACAGCACCGGGTCCTTGGTCAGCATTTGGATCAGCTTCTTGAGCTTGAGATCCTGGCTGGGTTTGAACTTCTCCAGCTCATAAAGGAAATCGGCGACCTGCTCGAGATCGGCCAGGGTATGGTCGATGATTTCGTCAACCTTGAATTCGTCGCGCGGGAGTTTGTTGACGGTTTCAAGCAGTTCGGGCGGGATGAGGTCGTCCTCAGCCTCGTCATCATCGAACAGTCCCCTATCGAGGTTATGATCGAGCAGTTTGGCGTGCTTGCGCTTCCAACGATTGAGTTGTGCCTTCTCATGGTCAGTCTCGCAGTGGACCTCCATCCAAGCGAGCATCTTCATCAGCAGTCGCCAGCAGGATTGCTTGAACGCTTCGGCCGAGCTTTCGAACCGCTTCAGGAAGCTGGTCCGGATGAGGGCGACGACCTGCTTGAGGCGGCCGCGTTCCAGCGCGGTGGCGACATTTTCGCTGTCACCCTTGTAGTAGGCGTAGGGGTTATAGATGCCGAGGACGAACAGCGGATCACGCTTGTGGAATGCCTCGGCGACCATATCAAGCAGCTTGCCGTAGGTTTGCCGCACGGAATACTCAGCCACGGTCGGCTTGCGCGGTTCAGGGAACATCACTTCCCCGTCGCCCTCGCGCTTCATGCTTTCCTTCACGTAGCTGCGGCTCCGCTGGACGACCAGCGCGTCAAACAGCGGATCAGCGGACAGCCGGAGAGCAACGTCTGGCGTATTGAGTTCAAGCTCCTCCTGATCGGGACGATGACCGAAGATCTCGGCTTCGATCTTCTTTTCGAGCTGGCGGATATAGCCGGGCAGCGAATGGATTCCGAGGGTGCCACCGGAAAAGTGGTCCGCCTGATGCTGCGTGAACAGCTCGACCATGTGCTGGAAGTCGGTCAGGCGGTTGTTGATCGGCGTCGCGGTAAGCAGAAACATCTGCTTGCCCTTTGCGAGATCATACAGCCGCCAGTAGCGCGACTTTCGACCTTCGCCCTCGTCACCCTTGGTTCCGGTGTTCCGGAAATGATGGGCTTCGTCGATGATGATGACATCGGCCTCTTCCGCTACGCGATCGAGCTCTTCCTGCTCGCTCTTTCGCATCAGGTCAGTGTGGCTGAAGATCTTGAGACGGCTGTAGCCTTTGAACACGTCAGGAAGCCGCTTCCGGAGTTCGCGTTCCCAGACCGGCTTTTTTGCCGACTTGGGGACGAAAAGGGCGACGTTCTTCTTCTCATGAACCGCGAACCGTTCGATCAGCATCAAGCCGATGAAGGTCTTGCCCAAACCCACGCCATCACAGAGGAAGGCGCCGCCATACTTTTCGGCGCGTTTGAGCAGACCTCCGTATCCGTCTTGTTGGTAACGAGCGAGTACAGGGAAGATCCGGGAGCTGTCCTTCTCCCATTCGCTGGCTGTCTCCTCGTGCCCGAGGAAATATTGTTGCAGGGATCGGGTATAGACTTCGAACGGGAGATAAGCCCGGACGTGACGCTCGAAGGTCTTCAGGATCTCGGGCGTAACGTCTTCCGCCTCATCCCAATGCTCTTCATACCATTCTTGCAGGACCGAAACCGGGGTGCCGGTGATCTGGACGTTGAGCTCGATGTTTTCGGTAAGCCCAGGGAAGGTGAAATTGGATGAGCCGACCAGCGCGCTCGATCCCACAACCTCCATGCGAGCATGAGTAATGTAGGCCTTCGCGTGGAACTTGTCCTTGCGATAGACCCGGCATTTGATTTTGCCGCTTTGCAGCGCTTCGACGATCGCCGACACACCGCGAAGGAAATGGTTCTTCTGCTTTTCTGATTCCAGGCTGCCATCCAGAACCGAGGTTGCCGACGATAGTGCGGCTTCGAATGCACGCTTGGTTCGCCGAGATACCTCGTCGCCCATGAGGATGCGGATGCCGTCGAGCTTTTGCCATTCGCCATCGAGCGCAAGCAACGCACCGACTTCAAAGAAACCCGACGCAATGTCGATGCTGCTGGATAGTTCGCACCAATCTTTAAGATAACGCAGTGCCTTCCAATCGTCTTCACTGTTGTCGACGATGAATAGTTCACTTCCAGTTCGGGCACTGCTTCGTTTTGGCATTAAATCACCTCTATCGAAAGCTTAGGCGACAGGTTGGCGAAGCGCAACGTGATTGGAGCTACCCTACCGGGCGACCTGCTCTATCCGCTGTCGCGGACCGGGCCTGTAGTCTCGGCCCATCCGGGTGACGATCAGGAGCAGGAGAAGTTGAGCGGGAAGCTTGGCAGACGCACTCTGTCCCGCGCTGCGCGCTCCTGAGGGTGCGGCGTTTCCTGTGCTGACCCGCTGGCACTCTTGCCTCTCTCATTGCCGGACGCCCGCTGGCGCACTTGCGCGCGCGCAGGGCGTCCTGCTGCTTCGCGCCGTTGCAAGGGTGCCGATTCTGGCTGGATCGCGGGGCGATCCCTGAGCTGGAACGCCAAGGGCTTTGCCCTCTCTTTCCCCAAACCGGAATAGACACCCCCGAGTGGCGGGCGGTGCCCGCTGGCCCGCGCCAGGGCATCGATTCCGGTTTTCCCTCCCCCTTCCATCCTCGCCGGAAGGCAGGCCGCATGCCGCGTGTCGGATGCGGTTTTGCCGGAAAGGAGTTGGGCCGATGGGCGATCAGATCTTGAACTACCGAGCTTGCGGAGCGGAATGCCGTGAGGACTGGCTGCGGATGCTGGCTTGCGACGATGGCTTGCCGTTCGAGTCCGTGCGGGATGCCGCCGAGCGGTTTGGCGAAGCGGAGGATTTTGAGCAGCTCATTGACTATTGCGAAGGGGGCGGATCGGCTTTGCAATGAAGTCGTGATAGCGGCTTGCGGCGCGCCGCCTGACACGTCAGGCGGCGATGCTGTCTGCGAACCAGTGCGTGTTGTGCCAGTCCAGAAAGGCCGGGTCGGGATCGAAGCGTTTAGCCGGGCGCAAGCTGGCTTGTTCGAACTGCTGGAAGAATTCGCGCGTCTCGCGGCTCTGGCTTTCGCGCAGCTGCCGCGAGACGTGGATGCGGCGGCTCTGGTCGACCGTGATCAGGCCCCGGTCAAAGGCGCGGTCCAGCGTTGCCGACAGCAATAGGCCGTTGGCAGGGTTGTGCCGGTTCTCGATGTCCTTGCCCCATGGCTTGATATGGCTGGCAGTCAGCAGGCGCGGATCGGCGATGCCGGTGATGCAGCAGGTGTCCTCATAGTTGGCCAGGACTGCGCGGCGAAAAAAGTCCTGGCCGACGCGCTGGTTGACCAACGCCTGCGTTGTTGATGCTCCCTGGTAGGGTTCGAACCGGAACTCGCTGACTTTGTCCTTGAGCCGGGTAGAGGCTGGTGCAGGTTCGCCATGTTCGACTTGCGCCGTCCACATGCTTTCCGCGCGCGCAACCAGGCCGGTCCAATCCTGGCCGAATTCGGCATAGGTCGCCCGGTCGAGTTTGGACGCGCCATCGAGGCCCTTGCGCCCACTGTCGGTGATCTTGGGATCGAGGCTGGCGAAATTGCAGAGCTTCATCGCAACCGAGCTGCTTGACCGGTCCAGCGCGGCGGCGAGCTGCTGGATTTCTGGATTGCCCGAATGCAGCTTCCCGAACGGCAGCTGGAAATAGAGATAGAGCGCGAGAACCGTCTCCTCTTCGCTCCAGCGTTTCCTTAGGCTGCCTTCGTCCCCCATGGCAGTGTTGTGAGCGAGGCCGCCCAGGGGCGCAAGTGGCTTGGAGTGCTATGGTTTCTCCGGCGGGCACAAAGTCCCTTCGATCTGGGCGTCCGTTCTAAGCACCGGACCTGGTCGCACGCGTTCAGCCATCAATGCCCGGCCCGCGCCGGTTCGCGGGCGCTCACCCGTGTTGGGCATGACGTCTGCCCTTGGCCGTGCGGCCTGTCGGTTTGGTGCAACGAGTCATCAGATACGAAAGGACAAATCCATGGCCCGCAACAATTCCGCACCGGCAGCCGAAGCAAAGGCCCCGGACTTCATCGCCTGGCACGTCGCCAACAGAGGCGACAAGGCATTCTGGACCAAGGTCGGTGCAGCGTGGTTTCACCGCGACCGGAAGGGCGTTTCGCTTCAGCTGGAGGTCGTGCCGATCAATGGCCGCATCGTTCTGCGTACACCGCTCGACGACGAGACCAAGGAGCAGCCGGGCGCTTAGCGCCCGGCCTCGATCGCGAATACGACGCTGCGATTGGCGCAGCGCTTGCGCTGATCGACGACTATAATTGGCTCTGGCATTTCGCGAGCCAGGCTATGACCTTGCGAAAGCAAGCAGCGGCTCGATCTCGCCACCATCCGCTGCCCTCAGCGCCGTGACATAAGCTCGTCTGGTTTCACCCGGAGCGACCAGGTTGGCTCTGCCCCAAGTGAAGCGGGGCTGGCCGAGCTCCATCGCGAGCAGGTCGGCGACCAGGCGGGAGTGCCGACCATTGCCGTTGGGGAATGGGTGTATCGAAACCAGCCGGTGGGAGAAGCGGATCGCAATCTCGTCCGGCGGGTAGGTGCCGTTGTCTACCCAGTACCGCGCATCTTGGACGAGCTCTCGCACCGCCATGGGAATGCGGTAGGCGTCGATGCCGATATTGCGCGGCGTCCTGCGATACTGACCTGCCCACTTCCAGACTTCACCAAACATCCGTTTGTGCAGATCACGCAGGAATGCATCTTCGAGCACGTCAACATTGCGGGCGCGCCTGAGCCAGAGGCTGGCCCGGGTGATGTTGACCTGCTCGGCTTCGTTCAGTTCAGCCCTGGTGGTGATGTAAGTCGGAATAAGCTGTTCGCGTTCCTCCGCTTCGAGCGGCGTATTGGCTTCGTCTTCACCGGCATAGAGAGGATCGGTCATTCATCCTCCCAAAGGTAGCGCAGCGGCTCATTCAGGATCTCGGCAGTCAGGCGCTCAAGTTCCTCATGCATCTGTCCAGTAGTTAGAGACTGGTTCTCCAGCATCATGCCCTGTGCAACGGGGCCGAACTGATCGAGAGCTTTGGCTGCCGCGCGATCGCGCACGATCTCGTCGAGCGGTGCCTTGGGCACCAGCGCGTAAACAAGCTGGCAGTTTAGCGCCTCGGCAGCCTCACGCAGGGATTTGAGGGTGGTGGCATCGGTCGCCTCGGCCTTTTCCAGTGCGACGATACGCGACTGCACCACGCCCATGCGCTTGGCGAGCTGGCGCGAGGTCATGCCCAGTGAATCGCGAATAGCGCGCACCCAGCCACCGCGCGGACGCGGGAGGCTTTGTTCCCGCAGAAAGGCGAGCTTCCTGTCGAGGTTTTTTCGGGCCAGTTCGGCTTGCCGGTCCTTGATCATCGCAGTCCTCCACTGTCTATATGATCATTTCTATGTGATCGTATCAATGGATTTTGATCTATTAAAAATGATCTAAACGAGGCATTTTAATCATCTTTATATGATCGATAATTGAGGGTTTCGCCCAGCGCTTGGCGCCGAAAAACACGCCTAATTGCGGGAAGTGCCTTTTAGCTGATCAAGGTAATCGGCCCACCATTGCGCCATCTCGACGCGTTCGGCCCAATGCGCACCACGATGGTAAGCTGCCCGAACGGCATCCTTGTCCTTGTGCGCCAATGCCCTTTCAATGGCATCGGGCGACCACTTGCCCGACTCGTTGAGCAAAGTGCTCGCCATGGCCCGGAAGCCATGGGCGGTCATTTCATCGCCGGAATAGCCGAGCCGCCGCAGCGCTGCATTGACCGTGTTCTCGGACATCGGTGATTTCGGCGTCCTGATCGACGGGAAAACATACTTCCCGCCGCCGGTGAAGGCCTTTGCGTTCTTCAGCACTGCGATTGCCTGCCTGGACAAGGGCACCGCGTGCTCAACGCGTGTCTTCATTTTTGCGGGAGGGATGCGCCACACCGCTTCGTCGAGATCGATCTCCCGCCACTCCGCGTGACGCAGTTCGCCTGGCCGGACAAATACCAGCGGCGAGAACAGGAGCGCATACTTGGTTGTTGGATATCCCTCATAGCCATCGATCGCGCGCAGCAGCTCGCCTACGCGCCGGGAGTCGAGGATCGCAGCGAAGTGCTTCGGCTTGCGACTGGCGAGCGCGCCGCGCAGATCGCGGGTCGGATCGACCTTGGCCAATTGGTTGGCGACCGCGAACCGGAACACTTGGCCAGCGAACTGGAGCGTCCGGTGAGCCTTCTCGTCGTTCTTGGACGCTTCGTAAGGCCGGACAGCCTCCAGAACCTCGACTGGCTCGATCTCGACAATCGGACGGTTGCCCAGCTTCTTTTGCAGCAGGCTCAGGAACCACTCGCGCTTGCGGACCGTCGCTGCCGCCAGCCCATCCCGGCGATTCTTCTCGATGTAGGCTTTGGCGACCGCGCTGAAGGTGTTCAGCGCACTGATCTTGGCAGCAATCTTGTCGCGGCGTTTCTGATCAGCCGGATCGATGCCTTTGGCCAGGCTCCCCCGGGCCGTATCGCGGGCATCGCGAGCGTCACGGAGCTTCAATTCTGGATAGGAACCCAGGGCAAGCTTCTTCTCGACCCCGGCACCATTGCGGAATTTCATTCGCCAAAGCCGTCCGCCCGAGGGGGTCACGAGCAGATAAAGGCCCTTCTCGTCGGCAACCTTGTAAGCCTTGGCTTTGGGCTTGAGGGCGCGGATCGCAGTCTCTGTCAGAGCCATTTGGGGGCCTTTCCAATTTGGGGTTGGCGAAGGCCCCCACAAAAGGCCCCCAAATCGTCGCGGCTGCAGGCGAATTTCAGCGAACCTTGGCGGCCAAGCCAAGGCAATTTATCGCAGATTTCCGGGGTCTTAGCAACCTTCAGCGGTCAATGGCGAAGGTGGAGGTGGTGCCGCTTACAGGACTCGAACCTGTGACCCCCGCATTACGAATGCGATGCTCTACCAGCTGAGCTAAAGCGGCGCTCTGCCGGGCGCTGGCTTGCCCGGAGGAGGGCGCGCTTACCAGTGGATGTCGCGGATGGCAAGCGGCGCGTTGGC
Source organism: Sphingomonas sp. HT-1 (assembly GCF_048568905.1). GTDB lineage: Bacteria > Pseudomonadota > Alphaproteobacteria > Sphingomonadales > Sphingomonadaceae > Sphingomonas. The sequence continues at coordinate 1,761,067 of NZ_CP183770.1, forward strand.
GGGACGTGGAAATTCTGAAGGCTCCGGTAAACTCCCGGGTCTCCTCGCCCTGCTCCTTTACCCTCGCTTTACCATGGAGCGAGCAAAAGCGGTCGATCAGCGTTCCGGGCATCGCCCGCAGTGGAGCACGGCAATGAACATGGCGCGTGGCATCAATCGGCCTTCGGGGGCGAGGTCCGCCTCCGCGCCGGAGGGGATGATCGACGAGCGTCCGATCGCCTTTGCCGGCCAGGACCGGCGGATGCAGGTACGCGCCTATAATCATTGGGTTTCGCTGCTACGCGGCCGCCCCTGCCCCACCCTTGCGGACCTGGATCCCGCCAGCATCGCGGATTTTGGGCCGAACAGCGTGCTGCTCGATTTCGGCACGGGCACGGCTGATCCTGCGATCCGATTTCTAGGAGCTGCGCTGGCCGCAGAATGCGGCGTGACGGCTAGTATCGCCCAGGTGAGCGATGCGCCGGAAACGTCCCTGCTCTCACGGCTAGCCGAGCCTTATGCGCAGATCATCGAAAACCGCGCCCCGATCGGATTCGAGACGGAATTTGTCGGCCCGCGCGGCAACCAGCTCTTCTATAGGGGCCTGCTGATGCCCTTTGCCGACGATCAGGGGGCAATCACCTGCATCTATGGCGTGATCAACTGGAAGGAGGCCGTGGACGTCGAGACGCAGACGCTGCTCGCCGCGGAGATCGACGCATCCCAATATGCAGCGTCCGCAGCGCGCCCGACGTCGCCGCCCTGGCCCAAGGGAACCGCCGACAGCAGCGCCGCACCACCCCGGGCTGCACAGACGCATCGCCTGTCTCCCCTTGCCGACCAGTTGCTGCTCGCGCAGGAATCGGCGGCGACGGTACGGGCGTCGGATCTGCGCCGGCGCGCGGCGCTCTATCGCACGTTGAACCGCGCCTATGGTTTCGCGCTGGCGGCGGAGGCCCATCCTGCCGCCTATGCCGCGCTTCTGGAAGATGCGGGGCTTACGCCGCAGTCGCGCGCGCCGATGACGCCGATCGTGAAGCTGATCTTCGGCGCGGACTACGACAAGACGCGCCTTGCCGAATTTGCCGCCGTTCTGGCCCATGCACGCCGCCTTGCGGTGCCGGAGGGAGGGCTGGACGCGCTGCTCGAAAGGACGCCCGGCGGCGTCAAGGGCATCGTCCAGGCCGAGCGCAAGCACCGCGCCGATCTGCCCCACGGGCCGCGGTCGATTGCCTCGGATCGAGCCGCCGAAGCCCTGCGCAGCCGCCCGCCGCTGGGCCGCGTGCAGATCCCCGCCGGTGAGGCCGAATTCGTGCTGCTGCTGGCGCGGGCGGGCGCTGGAGGCCTGGATATCGTCGCCAAAGTGGAAGGCGATGCGGCACTGACCGACCGCGCCATGCGCCGCGCGGGCGCCTGAGTCCACAAGGCGTGCGAGGGGCGCTTATGCCCGCCTCCTAGCGGCTTTTCCAGACTTGAGGTGGCAACCGGGCAGGCGCATAGCCGCCTATATGAAGAACATGACCAAAGAGATCATGCAGGCATTCGAGGAGCGGATCTTCGAAGGCGCCCTGCCCGGAGAGCTGGAAGGACTGGACGAAAGCGAACGCGCGGATATCGCGCGCTTCGTTGCGGAGACGGCGGCAGATCGTCCTCCCCAAACCGTCCGGCTGAACCTGGAAACCTATCACGACGACAATAGCCGCAGGATGCGGCTGGCCGTGATCAACGACGACATGCCGTTCCTGGTCGATTCGATCGCCGGCGCGATCGCCGCCTTCGATCTTGGCACGTTCCGCATCATCCACCCCATTCTGCCGGTGGAACGCGACGCCAAGGGCGCGATTACGGCCGTCGGCGAAAAAGCGGCGGATGCGCAGGCCGAATCGATGATCTACATCGAGATCGAGCGCGCCGACGCCCGTACCCGCCGCGCGCTTACCAGCGAAATCGAACGCGTGCTGGAGCATGTTCGCGACGTCGTTTCCGATTGGCGCCCGCTGCAACAGGCGATGGGCCTGGATGCCGCCCGTGTCCCTTCGCGCGAAGGCGAAGCGCTGCTGCGGTGGTTCGCCGACGATGCAATGACGCTGCTGGGCCATGAGAAATGGTCCGTCGAGGGTGAAACTACCGACCAGATCGGCCTGGCACGCTACACGCATGACGTGCCGCTGCTGGCGGATGCCTCCCGCAACCTCGCGGTCGATTACTTCCAAATGGGCGGAGAGATCCCGCTCCTGTTGAAATCCAACGCCATTTCGACCGTCCACCGGCGCGTGCCGCTGGATATCGTCGCCACGCCGATCATGCGCGATCAGGATGTGGTGGGGCTTTCCATCCATTACGGCCTGTGGACCAGCCAGGCGCTGAATACCCCGCCCGCCATGGTCCCGATGCTGCGCAATCGGCTGGAGATGCTGGAATCGAAGTTCGGCTTTGATCCCGCAGGCCATACCGGCAAGGCGATGACGCACGCGCTTACCGGCCTGCCGCACGATCTGACCACTGCCTTCGATCTCGAAGCGCTGGAAAGCCTCGTGCTCACGGCAATGTCCGTGTCGGATCGGCCGCGTTCCAAGCTGGTGCTGGTGCGCAGCCCGCTGGGGCGCCATCTGTTCGGGTTCGTCTGGTTGCCGCGCGAACAGGTTGCGGCGGGCCATCGCGAAACAATCGGCAACATGCTGGTCGAAGCGGCGCATGCCAAGATGATCAACTGGTCGATCGCGCTGGAAGACGGCGTGCTGGCGCAGCTGCGCTACACGCTGGATCTTCGCGGCGATACGGTGATGCCCGACGAGGCGGAGCTCGACGAGCGGATCGCCCGGATCGTGCGCGGCTGGGCGCCGGCCGTCGATGCCTGCCTCGCCGAAATCGCGGGGAGCGGCGCCGCGCGCCTTTCGCTGCGCCTCGCCAATACCTTCCCCGATGTCTATCGCCTTACGCACACGCCCGAAGAAGCCGCGCAGGATCTGGTGCGGATCGGCGGGCTGGAAGACGAACATGCGCGATCGGTCCGCATCTTCCCGGTGCGGGACGAAGCGGGCGCCTACCGCATCAAGCTATACCGCCTTGGCGGTGCCCTGGCGTTGTCGGACGCGGTACCGGCGTTCGAGAATTTCGGCTTCCGCGTTCTGGAGGAAGTCCCGACCGAGCTCACCAACGGCGCCTTCATCCACGATTTCAAGGTCGAGCCTGCCACGCGCAGCGAGATACTGGACCGCGATCCTGCGGTTGTGGAAGCAGCCATCGCAGCGGTGCTGGAAGGCCGAGCGGAAAACGATCTGTTCAACCGGCTGATCGTCGAGGCCGGTCTTACCCCTTCGGCCGTTGTCCTGCTGCGCGCCTGGTTCCGTTATTTGCGCCAGGCGGGGATGCTGTACGGCATGGGCACGGTGGTCGATGCGCTGCGCCGGGCACCGATCGTGGCGATGGCGCTGGTTGATCGCTTCGAAGCGGCACACAACCCGGCGCGCGGCGGCGATGCGGAGGCGGTGGAACTCGCCGAGAAGGCGATCGATGCCGGCCTGGCCCAGGTTAACGCCATCGACGACGATCGCATCCTGCGCCTGTTCAAGGGCGTGGTGCTGGCGACGCTGCGCACCAACGCCTATGCGCCCGCCGGCGAGGAGGCGCTCGCGTTCAAGCTGGATTCCGCCAGGGTCCCCGGCCTGCCCGCACCACTCCCCTGGCGCGAGATCTGGGTGTATAGCCCACGCGTCGAGGGCATTCACCTGCGCGCCGGCCCGGTTGCCCGCGGCGGCCTGCGCTGGTCCGATCGCCGCGACGATTTCCGCACCGAGATCCTGGGCCTGATGAAGGCGCAGCGCGTGAAGAACGCCGTGATCGTGCCGACCGGGGCAAAGGGCGGCTTCTATCCCAAGCAGCTACCCTCCCCCGCCGTGGATCGCGACGCCTGGCTGGCCGAGGGTACCGAAAGCTACCGCATTTTCATCCGCGCGCTGCTGTCGATCACCGACAACATCGTGTCGGGCGAGGTGGTGCACCCCGAAGGCGTGACGGTGCTCGACGGTCAGGACCCCTATTTCGTCGTTGCGGCGGACAAGGGCACTGCGACATTCTCCGACGTGGCCAACAAGCTGGCGATGGAGCGCAATTTCTGGCTGGGCGATGCGTTCGCATCGGGCGGCAGCGTCGGCTATGACCATAAGGCGATGGGCATCACTGCCAAGGGCGCCTGGGTCTCGGTTCGCCGCCACTTCCTGGAAATGGGCACCGACATCCAGTCGGAGCCGGTGACCGTGGCGGGCGTGGGCGACATGTCGGGCGACGTGTTCGGCAACGGCATGCTCCTGTCCAAGGCGATTCGGCTGGTCGCGGCGTTCGACCATCGCCACATCTTCCTCGATCCCGATCCGGACCCGTCGAAGAGCTGGGAAGAGCGCGCCCGCATGTTCGCGCTGCCGCGCTCCAGTTGGGCAGACTACAACCCCGACCTCATCTCCGAAGGCGGCGGCGTATTCCCGCGCACCGAAAAGTCGATCCCGCTCAGCCCGCAGGTCAAGGCACTGCTCGACCTCGACGTGGACAGCATCGACCCCAACGGACTGATGATCGCGATCCTCAAGGCCCGCGTCGGGCTGCTGTGGTTCGGCGGCATCGGCACCTATCTGAAGGCGGCGAGCGAGAGTAACGGCGAGGTGGGCGATCCCGCCAACGACCGCATCCGCATCAATGCCGAGCAGGTCCGCGCGCAGGTGGTGGGCGAAGGCGCCAATCTCGGCGTGACGCAGGCGGCGCGCATTGCGTTCGCGCGGAACGGCGGCCGTATCAACACCGACTTCATCGACAATTCGGCCGGCGTCGACTGCTCGGACAATGAGGTCAACATCAAGATCGCGCTCAACCGCGAGATGGTCGAAGGTCGGCTGGGCTTCGAGGATCGCAACGCGCTGCTCGCCTCGATGACGGATGACGTCGCGCACCTGGTGCTGGAGGACAACCGCCTGCAGACGCTTGCGCTCTCCTTCATGGAGAATGACGGCGCGCTCGATCTGCCCAGCTATGTGCGAGTGATCGAGATACTCGAAGCCAAGGGTCGGCTCGACCGCGCAGTGGAAGGGCTCGACACCAATGAGGAGCTGATGCGCCGGGCGCAGGACGGGCGCGGCCTTACCCGGCCAGAGCTGGCCGTGCTGCTCGCCTCCGCCAAGCTCGCGCTGCAGGATGCGATCGAGCAGGGCGATCTCGGCCATGATCCGGCGCTCGTCGGCGATCTCCATGCCGCCTTCCCCAAGGCCATGCAGGAGCGGTTCAGCACCGCCATCGACGAGCATCGCCTGCGCAACGAGATTGTCGCGACGAAGCTCGCCAATCGCGTGGTCAACCGTCTGGGCGTGCTCCACCCGTTCGAGCTGGCAGAAGAGGAAGGCGCGGCGATGCGCGACATCGCGGCGATGTTCGTCGCCGCCGAACGCCTGTTCGATCTGCCGTCGCTATGGGCGGAGATCGAAAGCGCGGCGATCAGCGAGAATGCGCGCGTCGCCCTGCTTGATCAGCTCGCGCTGGCGGTGCGTGGCCAGATCGCCGATCTTCTGCGGGTCACGCGCCCCGGCGCGAGCCCGGCCGAGGTGATCGATCGGCTGCGCTCGGGCATCGACGTGCTCGGCACCAAAGCGCGTTCGCTACTGCTCGACGAGGCCCGCGCCCATTCGGATCGCATCTCCGCCACGCTGGAGGCGGCGGGTGCACCCGCCGAACTGGCGGACAGGGTGGTGCGCATCGTCGAGATGGACGGCGGCGTCGGCCTGGCCGAACTAGGCCAGCGGCTGGAGATCGACGAAGTGGTGCTGGCACGCGCCTTCACCGCGCTGGGCCAGACGCTCGGCCTCGATTGGGCTCAGGGCGCGGCGGCGCGGATCACCACCGGCGATGTCTGGGAACGCCTGCTGATCGCCAGCCTCGCGCGCGATTTCCAGCAGTTGCGGCTCGAATTCCTAGGCCGCATTGATGGCGCCGATCCGCAGGCGGCGGTGGAAGCCTGGCTCGCCGAGCATCAGGCGCGGGTCGACCAGTTCGTGGCCGTCGTGCGCCGTGCCCGGCAATCGGCCGCTCCGAATGCCGCAATGCTGGCGCAGATCGCCGGCCAGGCGCGCGTCCTTCTGGGCCGCGAATAGGCTGCACGCGAAAACGGCGCCGGTGGTTGCCGGCGCCGTTTGCTTTTCCATCGTCCATTAGTGGTTGTGCCGGGGGACCTTCAGCCCGGTGCCGCGATATTTCGTGGCGAACTCCAGCACACCGCCTTCGTGCAGCTGGCCTGACTTTTCGCGGTACAGCTCTTCCCACGGCGTGTTGCTCGGCGGGATGGGCGGCGCAGGCTCGCCCTTGCGCCGGGCGATCTCATCCTCGGCGACCAATGCGTCCACCCGGCCTTGGTTAAGATCGATCCGAATCACGTCGCCGGTGCGCAGCCACGAAAGCCCGCCGCCTGCCGCGCTCTCCGGCGAGGCGTTGAGGATCGAGGGGCTGTCCGACGTGCCCGACTGGCGGCCGTCGCCCAGCGTCGGCAGGCTCTGGATGCCCTTTTGCAGGATCGCGTCGGGCGGCTGCATGTTGACGACTTCCGCCGAGCCCGGCCAGCCGAGCACGCCAGCGCCGCGAATCACCAGGATGCAGTTATCGTCGATGCCGAGCGCCGGATCGTTGATCCGGTGGTGATAGTCGTCCGATCCGTCGAACACCACCGCGCGCACCTCGAATACGCCCTCCTGCCCCGGGGTGGAGAGATAGCGCGCGCGGAACTGCTCGGAGATCACGCTGGTCTTCATGATCGCCATGTCGAACAGGTTGCCGGTGAGCACCAGGAACCCGGCCTTCTCCATCAGCGGCTTGTCGAGCGGGAAGATGACGTCGGCATCGAGCACGCGCGCCTCGGCGACATTCTCCGCCATGGTGCGGCCGGTGCAGGTTGCGACGCTGCCGTCCAGGATGCCCGCATCGACCAGCAGCTTGAGCACCGCCGGGATGCCGCCGGCACGGTGGAAGCGTTCGGACAGATACTGCCCCGCCGGCTGCATGTTGACGATCAGCGGCAGGTCATAACCGGTCTGCCAGTCCTCGGGCGTGATGGTGATGCCGGCATGCGCGGCCATCGCATTGAGGTGCGGCTGGGCGTTGGTAGAGCCGCCGATCGCGGTGAGCAGCTTGATCGCGTTGAGGAAGCTCTGCTTGGTCAGGATCTTCGACGGGCGCAGGTCCTCATAGGCCATCTCGACGATGCGCTTGCCGGTCTCGTAGGCGATCTGGCCGCGCTCACGGTACGGCGCCGGGATCATCGCGCAGCCGGGGAGCGACATGCCCAGCCCCTCGGCCATGCTGTTCATCGTCGAGGCGGTGCCCATCGTGTTGCAGTGCCCCGAGGAGGGCGCGCTCTCCATCGCGCGGCGGAGGAACTCGGCCTCGTCGATCTCGCCCGCCGCCATCTTGCGGCGCGAGCGCCAGATCACCGTGCCCGAGCCGACCAACTCGCCTTCATGCCAGCCGTCGAGCATCGGCCCGCCCGACAGGACGATCGCCGGGATGTCGACGGTGGAGGCGGCCATCAGCGAGGACGGCGTGGTTTTGTCGCAGCCGGTGGTGAGGATCACCGCGTCGATCGGATAGCCGTTAAGGATCTCGACCAGCCCGAGATAGGCGAGGTTGCGATCGAGCGCGGCGGTCGGCCGCCGGCAATTCTCGAAGATCGGGTGGAGCGGAAACTCCATCGGGATGCCGCCCGCCGCGAGGATGCCTTCGCGGGCGCGCTTCACCGTCTCGAGGTGGATGCGGTTGCACGGCGCGATGTCGCTGCCCGACTGGGCGATGCCGATGATCGGCTTGCCCGAGGTCAGCTCCGCCGGCGTGATGCCGTAGTTCATGAAGCGCTCAAGATAGAGCGCGGCCATGTCGGCGCGGCCGGGGGCGGCGAACCATTCGCGCGATCGGAACGGACGGACGGGCGTGCGGGTCACGATTCAAACTCCCGAAACAAACTCCCCTCCCGCTTGCGGGAGGGGTCGGGGGAGGGGCTGGAACAACCCCGCCCGCCAAGATCAAAACTCCCCTCCCCCAGCCCCTCCCGCGAGCGGGAGGGGAGCGCATAAAGAGGGGCCGGGTAGAGGCTTTTACCCCTCCATTGCCTCGAGTTCCTTGCCCTTGGTTTCCTTGATGAACTTCAGGACGAGGAAGAAGCTGACCGCCGCGCAGACGGCGTAGAAGGTGTAGCTGGCGGCCAGGCCGAGCTTGGAAGCCATCACCGGGAAGCTCTGCGCGATCAGATAATTGGCGAACCACTGCGCGAAGCCGCACACGGCCAGCGCCGAGCCGCGGATCTGGTTCGGGAACATCTCGCCGAGCATCACCCACATCACTGGGCCCCAGCTGACGTTGAAGAAGATCACGTAGAGATTGGCGGCGATCACCGCGAGCTTGCCAAGATCGGGCGAGAGCACCAGCTTGCCCGCCGGATCCAGCGTGCCCTGGCCGAAGGCATAGACCAGAACGAACAGCGTGACGGCCATGCCCGCCGAACCGATCAGCAGCAGCGGCTTGCGGCCGATCTTGTCGACCAGTCCGATAGTGACGAGGCACGCCGCGATCGAGACCGCGCCCGAGACGATGTTGATCAGCAGCGAATCCGCTTCGGTGAAGCCGGCCAGCTGCCACAGCGTCGAGCCGTAATAGAAGATCACGTTGATGCCGACGAGCTGCTGGAACACCGCGATCACGAGGCCGGCCCACAGGATCGGACGGATGCCGCCGGTGCGCGGATCGATCAGGTCGCGGAAGCTCGGGCGGTGATCGACGGTGAAGCTGGCGCGAATCTCTTCCAGCTTGGTGCGGGCGGTGGCCGGGCCGAACAGGTCGGTCAGCACCTTGCTCGCCTGGTCCATATGGCCCTTGGCGACCAGGTAGCGCGGGCTTTCTGGAATGAAGAACAGCGCTACCAGGAACACGGCGGCGGGAATCGCCTGCATCAGGTACATCCAGCGCCATGCTTCCAGGCCGGCCCAAAAGATGTTGGTCGAGGCACCGGCGGCGGCCGCAAGATAATAGTTGACCACGAACGCGGCGGTGAGGCCGGAGATGATCATGATCTGCTGCACCGTCGTCATCCGGCCGCGAATGTTCGCGGGGGCGACTTCGGAGATATAGGCGGGCGACAGCACCGAAGCGGCGCCGACCGCGATCCCGCCGGCGATCCGGGCGACGACGAAGACGCCGTGAAGATGCGCGAAGCCCTGGGCCAGCGCACCGATCAGGAAGATGAAGGCCGCGATCCGCATCACGTTGCGACGACCGATCGCGTCCGCCAGCGTACCGGCGAAGAACGCGCCGATGAAGCAACCGATCAGCAGCGAGCCGACCGTGAAGCCCAAGCCGGCTTCGTCCAGCTGGAACGCGGCCTGCAGGCCCGGCTGCGTGCCGTTTACGGCACCGCTGTCATATCCGAAAAGCAATCCGCCGATCGTGGCAACGGCCACGATGGCGCCGATCAGGCCGATATTGGCCCGCTCCGCCGTCTGGTTCATCCAATCCCTCTCCTCGTCACCCCGGAAATGTGAGGCGATTTGTTAGCGGTAACGCTGGCCTGTGCAACCAGGAAAAGCAAGCCTGCTCGTCCCGATGCGCAACTTTCTGCCAGCCAACCGCTATCGCCGGGGTGGCGGGGCGCAGGATTCGCGCACGATCAGCTGATGCGCAAGCACTTGTTCGGCATGATCGGTGCGGATGTCGGCGCGCAGCTCTTCCAACAGCATCGTCAGCGCCGCCTCGGCCATCGCCGCGATCGGTTGGCGTACGGTGGTCAGTTCGGGCCACATCGTGGTGGCGAGCGCGGTATCGTCGAATCCGACCACGCTCAGATCCTGCGGCACGTGGAGGCCACGGCGATGCGCCACACCCACAGCGGCGGCGGCCATATCGTCGTTGCTCGCGAAGATCGCCGTCGGCGGATGGGCCAGGTCGAGCAGCCGCTCGCTCGCCACGATGCCCGATCGGAAGGTGAAATACCCCTGCTCCACCGGCATCGCCGCTAGATCCAGCCCCGCTTCCTCGATCGCCGCGCAAAAGCCGCGATAGCGCTCTGCGCTGGAGGTCTGGTTCGGATTGCCGCGAATGAAGCCGATGCGGCGATGGCCCATGTCGAGCAGATGCCGAGTCATCGCGCAAGCCGCCGCGAAATCGTCGATGCGCACGTTCAGGCTGCCCTCGGGCGGCAGGCCCATCGCCACCGAAACCCAGGGGATACCCGCCGCTTCCAGCTCGTCGCGCACTGCGCCGGCTTCCGACAGCGGCGGCGGCAGGATCACGCCCTGCACATGGGTTTGTACGAAGCCGCGCGTCGCTTCCGCCTGCTCCTCCGGCCGTTCGCCCTCGCAGGCTTCCAGCACCAGGTGGCAGCCCGCACGCCGGGCAGCGGCCAGGGCGCCGATCAGGAACTGCGAAAGATAGGCAGCGGAAGGATTGGAATAGAGCAGCCCGATCTGCGTCGCTTCCCCTGCGGCCAGGCTGCGCGCGGCGCTGTTCGGAGAGTAATTGAGCTTGGCGATCGCGGCCAGCACCGCTTCGCGAGTCGCCTCGCGCACGTTGGTGCCGCCGTTGACGACGCGCGACACGGTCATGGCGGATACGCCCGCTTCGCGCGCTACGTCCTGCACGGTGATGCTTCCCCGGCTGCGCCGGCTAGGTTTGGTCATCCCCCCTCCTGCACAAACGCATAAGTTCGCGCTACCACGATTGCAATCGTTCGCGAACGACCGCGCGCCCGGTTGACCGGTGTCGCAGCCGCACTTTATAGCTGATAGCGCTACCATCATGGCAACAGGCGACGGAAACATCGTCGCCGGCCTTCAGGGAGAGGAACATGCGCTCACTTCGTCGCTTCGCCGCGATCGCCATCGCCGCGAGCGCCCTGACGCCCTTCGTCGCGTCACAGCCCGCCTCCGCGCAGACCCAGGCCGCCCGGGCCGAAAAGCCGCTCTACAAGGATGCCAGCCAGCCGACCGAGGCGCGGGTGAACGACCTGCTCGCCCGCATGACGCTGGAGGAAAAGGTTCAGCAGCTCGTGGCCTTGTGGCTGAACAAGGGATCGATCCAGGACACCAAGGGCGAGTTCGATGCGGCCAAGGCCAGCGCGAATTTCCCCAACGGCCTGGGCATGATCTCGCGCCCCTATGACCGTCGCGGCGTGACGGCCAGCGAATCGACCGCAGCCGGCGCCAATGCGGGCGACGTCAATCGCAGCCCGGAAGAAACCGCGCGCTACGTCTATGCGGCACAGAAATGGGCGGTGGAGAAAACCCGCCTCGGCATCCCGATGCTCATGCACGAGGAAGCGCTGCACGGCCTGGTCGCGCCGGGCGCCACCAGCTTCCCGCAGTCGATCGGCCTCGCCAGCAGCTTCAACCCCAAGCTGGTCGAACAGATCTTCTCCATGGCGGCGAAGGAAGCGCGCGCGCGCGGGGCAAATCTGGTGCTGGCGCCGGTGGTGGACGTCGCCCGCGATCCGCGCTGGGGCCGGATCGAAGAGACCTATGGCGAGGATCCGTACCTTGTCACCCAGATGGGGCTGGCGGCAATCCGCGGCTTTCAGGGCAGCACGCTGCCGCTCAAGTCCGATAAGGTGTTCATCACCCTCAAGCACATGACCGGCCATGGCCAGCCGGAGAACGGCACCAACATCGGTCCCGCCTCGCTTGGCGAGCGCACCCTGCGCGAGAATTTCTTCCCGCCGTTCGAAGCGGCGGTGAAGACGCTGCCGGTGATGTCGGTGATGGCCAGCTATAACGAAATCGACGGCATACCCAGCCATGCCAACAAATGGCTGCTGACCGACGTGCTGCGCGGCGAATGGGGTTTCCAGGGCGCGGTCGTCAGCGATTACTTCGCCATTCGCGAATTGATGACTCGCCACCACATGTACAAGGATCCGAAGGACGCCGCGCTCCGCGCGATCGACGCGGGAGTCGATGTCGAGACGCCGGATGGCGAAGCCTATGCCAACCTCGTCGCGCTGGTGAAGGAAGGGCGGCTGAGCCAGGGCGCGATCGACAATGCCGTCCGCCGCGTACTCCGCATGAAATTCGAAGGCGGGCTGTTCGAGAACCCCTATCCCGAAGTCAAGCTCGCCGCCGCCCGCACCAACACGCCGGAAGCCGTCGCGCTCGCCCGTCAGGCGGCGCGCGAATCGATCGTGCTGCTCAAGAACGCGCAGGGCCTGCTGCCGCTGGACGCCAAGGGCATCAAGCGCATGGCGGTGATCGGAACCCACGCCAAGGATACGCCGATCGGCGGCTATTCGGACGTGCCGAACCACGTCGTCAGCGTGCTCGAAGGCATGCAGAACGAAGCCAAGGGCAAGTTTGCCGTCGATTTCGCCGAAGGCGTGCGCATCACCGATCACCGCGTCTGGTCGAAGGACGAAGTGAAACTGGTGCCGGATTCGGTGAACGATCAGCTGCGTGCGCAGGCGCTCGAAACCGCCAAGAACGCCGATGTCGTCGTGCTCGTGCTCGGTGGCAATGAAGCGATCAGCCGGGAAGCCTGGGCCGACGAGCATCTGGGCGATAGCGAGACGCTTGATCTGCCGGGGCCGCAGGATCAGCTCGCCAAGGAGCTTTTCGCGCTGGGCAAGCCGGTGGTCGTCATCCTGCTCAACGGCCGCCCCTATGCGGTCAATCATCTGGCCGAAAAGGCACCGGCGCTGATCGAGGGCTGGTATCTGGGCGAGCAGACCGGCACCGCGCTCGCCGATGTCGTGTTCGGCCGCTACAATCCCGGCGGCAAGCTGCCCGTGTCGATTGCCCGCAACGTCGGCCAGCTGCCGATCTACTACAACAAGAAGCCGAGCGCGCGGCGCGGCTATCTGTTCGGCGACACCACGCCGCTCTACCCGTTCGGCTATGGTCTCAGCTACACGACCTTCGACATCTCGGCGCCACGCCTGGGTGCGCCGGTGATTGGCATCGCTGACAAGGCCATGGTCGAAGTGGACGTGACCAACACCGGAAAGGTCGCCGGCGACGAAGTCGTGCAGCTCTACGTTCGCGACGATCTCGCATCGGTCACCCGGCCGCTGCTGGAACTCAAGCGGTTCGAACGCGTGACCCTGAAGCCCGGCGAGCGCCGCACGGTGCGCTTCGAACTCACGCCCGACGATCTCGCTCTGTGGAACAGCGAGATGAAGCGTGTGGTGGAACCCGGCACCTTCACCCTTTCGGCCGGCCCAAACTCGGCGACGCTGAAGAGCGCCACGCTCACCGTTCGATGACATGGCGGGGGCGGCACCGGCCGCCCCCGCGCCTTACCGGCAAGTAGGGTGTCAAACGAACTGCGGCATTCCCGGCAGCAGCTTGTCGAGCGTGATCGGATACTCGCGCACCCGCACGCCGCACGCGTTGTAGATGGCGTTCGCCACCGCCGCGCCAACCCCGCAAATCCCGAGCTCGCCCACGCCCTTTGCCTTCATCGGCGAGCTTGTGGGGTCGGTTTCGTCCAGGAAGATCACGTCCTGGTGCGGGATATCGGCGTGCACCGGCACTTCATATCCGGCCAGATCGTGATTGACGAAGAAGCCGAAGCGCTTGTCGACCGCCAGCTCCTCCATCAGCGCCGCGCCCGCCCCCATCGTCATCGCGCCGATGACCTGGCTGCGCGCCGATTTCGGGTTCAGGATGCGGCCCGCCGCGCACACCGCCAGCATCCGGCGGATGCGCACTTCGGCCGTTGCTGCATCCACGCCGACTTCCACGAAGTGCGCGCCGAAGGTGGATTGCTGCTGCTTCTTGGCGAGATCGCCATATTCCATCACGTCTTCGGCAACGAGTTCGCCGCCTTTCGCCGCATCGGCCAGCGCCACGCTCCGGTTGCCAGCGCGCACCTTGCCGTCTTCGAACACCGCATCGGTGGCATTGAAGCCCAATGCGGCGGCAACCTTGTCGCGCAGCGCCGCGCAGGCGGCATAGACGCCGGCGGTAGAGCTGTTTGCCCCCCATTGCCCGCCCGAACCGGCAGACACGGGAAAGCTGGAATCACCCAACCGCACGTCCACGGCATCCAGGGGCAGACCCAGCATCTCCGCGGCGGTTTGCGCGATGATGGTATAAGTGCCGGTACCGATATCGGTCATGTCGGTTTCGACCGTAAGCCGGCCCTTGGCATCGAGCCGCACCCGCGCGGCGGATCGCATGTTCAGGTTGTTGCGGAATGCAGCTGCCATGCCCATGCCGATCATCCAGCGGCCGTCGCGCAGCTTGCCGGGCAAGCGACTGCGCCGGGCCCAGCCGAACTTATCCGCGCCGATCTGCATGCACTCCACCAGCTTGCGCTGCGAGAAGGGCCGCTCCGGCTTTTCGGGATCCACCTGCGTATCGTTCAGCGCGCGGAAAGCGATCGGGTCCATCCCCAGCTTTTCCGCCATCTCATCCATGGCGATTTCCAGCGCCATCATGCCCGGCGCCTCGCCCGGCGCGCGCATCGCATTGCCTTCCGGCAAATCCAACACCGCCAGTCGCATCGACGTCAGCCGGTTCTCGCCGGCATAGAGCAGCCGAGTCTGCGCAACCGCTGTTTCGGGCCCGCCGCCGGGCAGGTCGCCCGATCCGCTTTCGTGCGCGATCGCGTTGATCCGCCCGTCCTTGCCGGCACCGATGCGGATGCGCTGGATGGTCGCCGGCCGATGCGTGGTGTTGTTGGCGATCAGCGGACGCTGCAGCGCCACCTTCACCGGCCGCTTCGCCGCGCGCGCGCCCAGCGCCGCCAGCACCGCATCGGCCCGGACGAACAGCTTGCCGCCGAAACCGCCGCCGATGAACGGCGAGATCAGCCGCACCTTTTCCTTCGGGATGCCAAGGGTGCGGGCGACATCGCCCTTGCCCCAGTTGATCATCTGGTTCGACGTCCACAGCGTCAACGAGTCGCCGTCCCAAGCCGCGGTGGAGGCATGCGGCTCCATCATCGCATGGCTGTGATCGGGGGTGCTGTAGGTCGCATCCAGCTGCACCGCCGCAGCGGTGAACGCACCTTCGAAATTGCCGGTCCGGTCGACGGGAGGCGCCGCGCTCCCCTCGCCGCTGCTATCGCCCTTCAGCGGCGCGACCTTCAACTGCTCCGCCAGGTCGTAGCGCCCTTTGTCGCGTGCATAGCTGACACGGATCAGCGACGCGGCGGCGCGCGCTTGCTCGAACGTCTCGGCGACCACCAGCGCGATCGCCTGGTGGTAATGCTCGACTGCCGGGCCGCCGAGCAGATTGGCGGTGTTGAAATTGCCCTTGGTGAGCTTGCCCGCATTCTCGGCGGTAACGATCGCCAGCACGCCCGGCGCAGCTTCGGCATCGGCCAGGTTCATGCTGGTGATCCGGCCCTTGGCGATGGCGGAACCAAGGACGTAACCATAAGCTGCGTTCTGCACCGCGTCGTGCCGTTCATAGGCATAGGGTGCCCGGCCGGTCGTCTTCAACGGGCCGTCGATCCGGTCGGTCGGCTTGCCGACCACCTTCAACCGATCGATTGGATTGGTCGTGGCGGGGGTATCGAACTTCATGGCTCAGCCCCTTGCTTCGCTCAGCACCGCAGCGAGCGTGCGCTCGGCCAGCGGCAGTTTGAACGCATTGTCCTGCGTCGGCGTGGCACCGGCCAGCGCGATCTTCATCGCGGCAGGGGCGCCTTTCGGCAGCGCCGCCTCGGCGGCTTCGACGCGCCACGGCTTGTGCGCCATACCGCCCAGCGCGAAGCGACCGGTGCCGTCCTTCTGCACTACCGCCGCGACGGAAACGAGCGCGAAGGCATAGGAAGCGCGGTCGCGCACCTTGTGGTAGAAATGCTTGCCGCCCAAAGGCTTGGGCAGCGTCACCGCGGTGATCAGCTCGCCTGCCTGCAGCGTGTTGTCCAGGTGCGGCGCATCGCCCGGCAGCCGATGGAACTGCGCGATCGGAATGGCGCGCGTGGTGCCGTCGGGCCTCACGGTTTCCACCTGGGCGTCGAGCAGCCGCATCGCGATCGCCATATCGCCGGGATAAGTGGCGATGCAGGCCTCGCTGGTGCCGATCACCGCCAGTTGGCGACTGAATCCGCCAATGGCCGCACAGCCGCTACCGGGCTTGCGCTTGTTGCACGCCTGGTTCGTGTCGTAGAAATAGGGGCAGCGGGTGCGCTGGAGCAGGTTGCCCGCCGTCGTGGCCTTGTTGCGCAACTGGCCGGAAGCACCCGCGACGATTGCGCGGCTCAGCACCGCATAATCGCGCCGGACGCGCTTGTCGGCGGCAAGGTCGGTGTTGCGCACCAGCGCGCCGATGCGCAGTCCGCCCGCCGGCGTCGCCTCGATCTTGTCGAGCGCGAGCTTGTTGACGTCGATAAGATGCGTCGGCGCCTCGATCTCCAGCTTCATCAGATCGAGCAGGTTGGTGCCACCCGCGATGAACTTCGCGCCCGGCGTCCTGGCGGCCTGCGCCGCAGCATCGGCCGCGCTGCTCGCCCGGCTATAGGTGAACGCCTTCATGCCTGCCTCCGCCCTGCGACTTCGCGGATCGCCTCGACGATGTTGGAATAGGCGCCGCAGCGACAGATATTGCCGCTCATGCGCTCGCGTATCTCGGCCTCGCTCAGCGGTGGCGCGGCGGTGAGGTCAGCGGTGACATGGCTGGGCGATCCCGCGCGGATCTCTTCCAGCACCGCCACCGCCGAGCAGATCTGGCCAGGCGTGCAGTAGCCGCACTGATAGCCGTCATGCTTCACGAACGCGGCCTGCATCGGGTGGAGCTTCTCCGGCGTACCGAGCCCCTCGATCGTGGTCACGCTGTCGCGCTCGTGCATCACCGCAAGGCTGAGACAGGAATTGATGCGACGACCGTTCACGATCACCGTGCACGCGCCGCACTGCCCGTGATCGCAGCCCTTTTTTGTGCCGGTAAGGTGCAGATGCTCACGCAGCGCATCCAGCAACGTGGTGCGGGGATCGAGACTTAGTTCCTTGTCGCTGCCGTTCACGGTCAGGCGTACCGGAGTGACGGGCGGCGCCGCGGAAGGTCCCTGCTGTCGTTCGCTTGCGCCGGCGGGAAGGGCATGCGTCGCGGCGCACGCGGCGCCCGTGATCAACATGCCTCGCCGCGACATGCCGATTGCGGCCACATCGTCCATTGCTGTCCCCTTCTCGCTTCCATCATGCGAAACCAATGCGGTTTTACAGGCGCGGTTCCATCCGCGCCGTCCAGCGACCTCGAATACATGCGATACTATGGGGTCAGGCGGGGAAAGAAAAGCGAACCAAGGATCAGGATCCATATCCTCCGCCGGCAAGCCGAGGGAGTTCAGCGTTCAAGCAAACGCGTCAGAAAGCGGACATGATAGCGCCGCCCCCGGGCGCGATGCCGGGGAGCGGCACGCTGCCTGCGTCAGGCGCTGCTGCAAAGGCCCACAAGGGTGGAATCGCCACATTTCACGATCGGAACGTACCAAGGAATATCGATCTCGGTGCCACGTCCGTCGCCAGTATAGCCCTCACCGGTATCGATGCCAAACGCCTTCTGGCATGAAAAGTCGCAATCGCGTTCGCGGCCGGGGAACGCTTCGTAACAACTGAAGATGCAGTTTTCGAAACCGACCCAGTCTATCTCGACCGCGCCAGCTGGTGTCGCTGAACACAGCCAGGTGATTGCTGCAACTGTCCCGGTTAAAGCCCCAATCCGTCGCATCAACGATCTCCTCTACAGCGGAAATCAAAACGCGCCACGAATATTGATTCGAGTCAATACTGACCCGGATACTGGAAACACATCGTAACAGGCAATCTACGTCAACCTCTGTAGGTTCACTTGCGTGATCAATCTTGCCGGTCCGACAGATCCATGAAGTTCCGGGCGGCTTCGCGCTCAGCTTCGTCTTCGAACGTCGCGTCCAGATCCGGCGCGCTGCCGAACATGAACAGCAAGGCCCAGAGCGCAAATCGATGCCCGGGATTGGTTTCCAGGCCGAGATCGACCTTCATCCGCTCGATACCGGCGGCAAGCGCCGGCGGGGTGATGGCACCAAGATCGGGCGTACCGAAATAGCGGAGGAGCTGGTCGTCCAGTTGCATCGCCATCGCCTATCGCCGGCAGCCCTTACCGGCAAGACTACGGAACTTTCCCAAGCGACGCGGGGGCGCCCACGCGCCATGCGATCAGCGCATGTGGACCTATCACCCCGATCTGCTCGCCACGCCGGTGCCGCGCTACACCAGCTACCCCACCGCCGCGGAGTTCAACGACGCCATCGGCCCGCAGGATATGGCCACCGCGCTGGATCGGGTCGCGCCCGAGGCCGAGTTGTCGCTCTACCTCCATATCCCCTTCTGCCACGAGATCTGCTGGTATTGCGGCTGCAATACCGGCGCCGCCAACCGCACCGCCCGGCTCGATGCCTATCTGGCGCGGCTGTCGGATGAAATCGAACTGGTAGCCCGCCGGCTGGACGGGCGTGGCAAGGTGGGGCGAATCGCGTTCGGCGGCGGCAGCCCCAACGCGATCGCGGCGGAAGCGTTCGCGCGGCTTGTCGCCCAGGCGAAGTCGGCGTTCGGGGCCGACGCGCCCGTGCTGTCGGTGGAAATCGATCCGCGCGGCTTCGATGCCGATTGGGCGGCCGCCATCGGGGCCGCCGGAGTCTCGCGGGCAAGTCTGGGGGTGCAGACCTTCGATCCGGCCATCCAGGCGGCGATCGGGCGTATACAGCCCCGGGAAGACATTGCCGCCGCCGTCCGCCTGTTGCGCGGGGCCGGAGTCGCATCGATCAACTTCGATCTGATGTACGGGCTCCCCGGCCTATCCACGGACCTGCTGGAAGCGTCGCTGGACCAAAGCATCGCCCTTGGCGCCGATCGGATGGCGGTGTTCGGCTATGCCCATGTGCCCCACCTGATCCCGCGTCAGCGGCGGATCGATGCGGCCGCGCTCCCGGATGCGCGCCAGCGGTTCGAACAGGCGGCACTCGCCCATGCCCGGCTCGTCGGCGCGGGATATGCGCCGGTGGGATTCGATCATTTCGCCGTGCCGGGCGACGCGCTGGCGATCGCCGCGCGCGAAGCGAGGCTCCGCCGCAACTTTCAAGGCTTTACCGAGGATGAATCGGACATTCTGATCGGCCTGGGCGCCAGCGCGATCAGCCAGTTCCCCGACAGGCTCTTGCAGAACGAGAAGAATGCCGGCCGCTGGCACATGGCCGTCGCCGCCGGCCGGTTCGCTGCCGCGCGCGGGCTCCGCCGGTCGATCGACGACCAATGGCGCGCCGCCGCGATCGAGGAACTGCTGTGCCAGGGCCGCGCCGATCTGGCGGCAATTCACGATCGCGGCGCGATTGCCGCCCGGCTCGCGCCGTTCGCGGCCTTGAAGCTGGTCCGCTGGGAGGGCAGCGTGCTGATGCTCGCGCCCGATGCCCTGCCCTATGCCCGGGTGATCGCAAGCGCGCTCGATGCCTATCGCGGGCCGGCGCCGGTGCGGTTCAGCAGCGCGGTGTAAGCCGCCGAACCGCGCCACCTGCGGTCATTACGGATCGGCGGTGGTATAGCTTCGGTTCATCGCAGCTTCTATAAGACGGGAGTGTCCCTGCCGCGTGCAGGGATTTTTCGTTCGCGAAAGATTGCTCCCCGATGTCGCCTCCCGTCTTTTTCGACCCCACCGGCATCCGCAAGCGCTGGGCGATCCGAAGCGTCGTCATGCTCCTTCTCGGGATTTTGCTGACGGCGGTGATCTTCGCGGCGACGATCGTGAACGTCCCCCCGGCGCAGGATCTGCCGGTGCGCTGGGAAAACGCCAAGCCCGCCGAATTGCGTTCGCTGAGCGCCCGCGGCGAGCCGCGGCGGCGCAGCTGGCTTCCCGGCGGCACCTCCAAGCGGCCGGGCGCGCCGCTGACCATCGGCTTCTATGTGCCCTGGGATCAGGCAAGCGCGGATTCGCTCCGTCGCAACATCGGCGATCTGGATTGGGTGGTGCCCGCGCTGATCTCGGTCACCGGCGCCGATCACAAGATGCAGGTGACCGACGATCCACGGCTGACGACCATCCTCGCCGGCGCACGCCGGCCCGCCCGCGTGCTGCCGATGGTGCAGAACGTCTCCGATGACGGCTGGGACGGCGCCGGTGCCGCGCGGCTGATGGCCAGCCCCGCCGCGCGCGCCAAACTGGCCCGGGATCTGGCGGGCGAGGTGAAGGCGCGGCAGCAGGCCGGGCTGGTGCTGGATTTCGAAAGCCTGCCTGCCGAAGCGCTGCCCGGTTATCTCCAGCTGCTTGCCGAAATCAACGCAGCGATGCCGAAGGACAAGCTGTTGGCCGTCACCGTGCCGGCGGGCGATGCGAGCTGGAAGCTCAAGCGCTTCGCGGCGGTCGCCGATCGCGTGATCCTGATGAACTATGACGAGCATTGGCAGGGCGGCACCGCCGGGCCCATCGCGCCGCAGCCCTGGTTCGTCGATCAGCTGCGCAGCGCCGTGGCACAGGTGGGTACGGACAAGCTGATCGTCGCGCTCGCCAGCTATGCCTATGATTGGCACGGCACCCAGGTGGATGCGCTGAGCATCGAAGAGGCCTGGTCCGCCGCACATGACAGCGACGCCCGCGTCACATTCGACAAGAGCAGCGGCAACAGCGCCTTCGCCTACACCGAAGATGGCGAGCATCACGAAATCTGGATGGTCGACGCCGCGGCCAGCTGGAACCAGCTGCAGGCCGTGCGCGCCGCCGGCATCGGCAGCGTCGCGCTGTGGCGGCTCGGCACCGAGGATGCCGGCATCTGGACGGCGCTGCTCGCCTATCGCCATGGCGGCGTGCCCGATCTGAGCCGCATCGTGCCGGCAACCGAGGTCGACGTGGAAGGATCGGGCGAGATCCTGCGCATCACCGCCACGCCCACGGTGGGACAGCGCGCGATCAGCTTCGATGCCGCCCACATCATCCGCGACGTAACCTATCCCGTGCTCCCCACGCCCTATGTGGTGGTGCGCACCGGCGCCCAGGCGAAACAGGTGGCGCTGACGTTCGACGACGGGCCCGATCCCACCTACACGCCCCGCATCCTGGATGTGCTTAAGCAAGCGCAGGTGCCCGCCGCCTTCTTCATCGTCGGCGAGAATGCGTTGCAGCACCCGCTGCTGCTCCGCCGGCTGGTGGCGGAGGGGCATGAACTGGGCAACCACACCTATACCCACCCCAATCTCGCCACCACCTCGGCTGCCAGCACCGCGCTGGAACTGAACGCTACGCAGCGGCTGGTACAGGCCTATACCGGCCGGGGCATGCGGCTGTTCCGCGCGCCCTATTTCGGCGACGCCGAGCCGACCACCGCCGACGAACTCGATCCTGCGCTGGTCGCGCAGAAGCAGGGCTATACCGTCGTCGGCCTGCATGCCGATCCGGACGACTGGAAGCGCCCCGGCGTGGACGAGATCGTCAACCGGGCGGTGAGCGACGTCGAAGGCGCGCGGCCGGACTATTCCGCGAACATCATCCTGCTGCACGACGGCGGCGGCAATCGCGAGCAGACGGTGGAAGCCCTGCCCCGCATCATCGCCGAGCTGCGCGCACGGGGCTATACGTTCGTACCGGTGTCGAAGCTAGCCGGGCTGTCCTACGATGCGGTGATGCCCCCCATTGGCGGCAGCGATCTGCTGGCGGTGCGCGCGGACGTCGCGATCTTCGTTGTATTGGCGGCGATCGCCTCGGGTCTGCGCTGGATGTTCTTCATTGCGATCGCGCTGGGCATCGCCCGCGCGGTGATCCTCGCCGCACTCGCGCTGCGCCAGCGCAGCCGCGAAAACGGCACGCCGCCGGCCTATACGCCGAGCGTCTCGGTAATCATCCCCGCCTATAACGAGGAACGGGTGATCGAGGCCTCGGTGCGGCGCGTTCTGGCCAGCGACTATCCCGCGATCGAATTGATCGTCGCCGATGACGGTTCGAAGGACCGCACCAGCGCCATCGTCGCCGCAGCCTTCGGCGACGATCCGCGCGTCACCCTGCTCACCCTGCAGAACGGCGGCAAGGCGGCCGCGCTCAACCGCGCGCTGCAGGAAGCCAAGGGCGACGTGATCATCGCGCTTGACGCCGATACCCATTTCGAGCCGGAGACCATCGGCCGGCTCGCGCGCTGGTTCGTCGATCCGCAGCTCGGCGCCGTCGCGGGCAGCGCCCAGGTCGGCAACCGCATCAACCTGGTCACTCGCTGGCAGGCGGTGGAATATATCACCGCGCAGAATCTGGAGCGGCGCGCGCTCGCCGGGTTCAACGCCATCACGGTCGTGCCCGGCGCGGTCGGCGCCTGGCGCCGGGCGGCGCTCGACGCGGTCGGCGGCTATCCCGAAGACACGCTGGCGGAGGATCAGGATCTCACCATCGCGATCCAACGCGCCGGCTGGCGTGTCACCTATGATCCCGATGCGGTCGCCTGGACCGAAGCGCCGGAAAGCTTCCGCGCGCTGGCCAAGCAGCGCTATCGCTGGGCGTTCGGCACCTTGCAGTGCCTGTGGAAGCATCGCGGCCTCTATCGCGACAGCAAGGCACGCGGGCTTGCCTGGATCGGGCTGCCCCAGGCCTGGATCTTCCAGATCGTGTTCGCCGCCATCTCGCCGCTGATCGATATCGCGCTGGTCGCCGCGGTGTTCGCAACGGCGGTGCGCATCGCCCAGCATGGCTGGGAACAGACGCGCGGGGATGTCGGCGCCATGGGCCTCTACTGGATCGCCTTCACTGCTATCGATGTCGGGTGCGGATGGGTCGCCTATCGCCTCAACAGCCGGCGCATCCGCTATCCGGCGTTGCTGCTGGTGGCGCAGCGCTTCGTCTATCGCCAGCTGATGTATTGGGTCGTGCTCCGCGCAATCGGCTCTGCGGTGGGCGGCTGGTGGGTCGGCTGGGGCAAGCTGGAGCGCAGCGGGCGCGTCGGCACGGCTCGCGCGGCAGCCTGATCGCGCCGCTCAGGCCCAAGCAAACCGCACGATTGACGCAAGGGTGCAAGGTGCTTCTCCGAAGTGCCGGTACGCAGGGCCTCCATGCCCGTGAAGCGGCAAGGATGATGCAAAGGTTTGCAGCCGAATCTTGATGCAAGTTTAGAAAAATCCTTGTCTTTCCACACTATGACAGCTTGCGTGGTTTGGCGCGGACGCATAGCCATAGTCGCTGTGAAAGACGAAATGATCGATGTAATCGACCGCGCGTCGCAGTTTTTGAAAGCGCTGTCCGGCCGCAGCCGCCTGCTTTTGCTATGCCATATGCTTGATGGCGAGAAATCAGTAGGCGAACTCGCACGGCTGACCGGCGCCCGCGACACCGCTGTCTCCCAGCAACTGGCGCTCTTGCGCCGGGAAGGCATGGTCTCTGCCCGCCGGGCCGGCCAGATGATCTTCTATTCGCTTGCCAGCCCGGAGGCCCGACGCATGCTGGAGGCGATGTACGGCCTATTCTGCGCGACGGAAGGCGACGCGGCCGGCGACGGACCGTCCTTCATCGGACGGCAGGCGGTAAAGGTTTAACGGCTAAGGGGCGGCCGGCCCGCCCCCAATCGCGCCGCAAACGCCGCGGCTATCGCCGCCCGCGTTCGACGATCGCGCGCACGGCAGGAAGGATCAGCTCCATCGGTCGGTTTGCCCGCAACCGGTGCCAGCCGAACAGATCCCCCACCGATCGCCGCGACTGCTCGCGCACCACCGCCGCCGTCGCGTCGGACGCATCGCTGGTCCGCCCGGCGACGCGCGCAAGCCGATCGCCTTCCGGCGCTTCCAGCCAGATCCCGGTAAACGGCACTCGCGCCTGCTGCGCCAGCGCTTCGGCCACCTCGCGTTCGCTACGGTTCAGGAACACCGCGTCCAGGATCACCGTCGTGCCGCAGGCTAGATGATCGTCGGCCGATTCGAACATCGCCTCATAGGTGTCGGCATTGCTTCGCGCGGTGTAGAGCCGCGCCGGCAGCCGCGTTTCCGGCGGAAGCCCGTTCACCCGCTTGCGGAACACGTCCGAACGGAGCACCCGCGCGCCGGGCCGCCTGCCCAGATGCCC
Source organism: Sphingomonas sp. HT-1 (assembly GCF_048568905.1). Classification (GTDB taxonomy): domain Bacteria; phylum Pseudomonadota; class Alphaproteobacteria; order Sphingomonadales; family Sphingomonadaceae; genus Sphingomonas. The sequence goes on from NZ_CP183770.1 coordinate 1,785,051, forward strand.
ACCCAGCAGGCGCGCGAGGCTGGATTTGCCCGTGCCGGAAAGCCCGCCGATCACGATGAGCTGCGGCGCGCTGGGGGTCAGCATCCGATCGGCCGCCTCCGGATCTTCGGTGTGCAGGGCCAGCATCAGCGGCAGCAATCCCCAGCCCGCTGCGCCCTGCGGCGATACGTCCAGATAGCGGTTGGCGACGATGTTGGCTTCCACATGCCGGCCCTCGGCGCACCAAGCCGCCAGCGGCTGCGCGAGATCGAACAGGATATCCGCCGGCCGCTCGTCGCCGAAGGTGCGGATCCGGCCGGCGCGGGCGCGCCGCTCCAGATCGGCGCCCTGCAGCGCGATCATGCTGCGCTGGGCGCTGGTCCGCGCCAGTTCCAGCAGTCGCTGGCGGAACGCGGCGCCCGCCGCCGCCACCGGAGCCCGGGCATGCGCCTGCGCCAGCGTCTCGGCATGCGCGAACAGGGCAGGCACATCGAGGCTGATCGGCGGGACGTCGCCACCGCCGCTGGATCCTTCCTGTGTTGGGGCCGCTGCGGCCATGGACCTGCTCCCTGGAGTGCCGGCCGCCGGCCGTTGCTGCACCCCTTGTATAATCGCCGAATATGAACGGGAGCGTACCGATCTCAGGTGCGCGCCCGTGCCTTCATCAGCTGTCGGGCAATCGCGTCGTGCAGCGGCTTGGGACGAAACCGGGCGTCGTAGGGCGCCACCCGAGTCATCGAACCGTCGCGGCGCGGCTTGAAGCCGTTCAGCCAGCTATACTTGTCACACATGCCCCAGGCGAGCACATCCCGTAGTTGCGGATAGCCAAGCATGATGTCCAGATAAATACCGGCATAGTCGGCCACGATGCGGTCGCGCGTCGCAAAGTCGCCGGGTAGTTGCTGATCGGCAACATCGAACTCGGTAATCACCAGATCATAGCCCATCGCGGTCACGGTATCGAGAAAGGCGCGCCAGGGCTTTTCCTGCCGCGCCGACATCTCGCCGGGCGTGCCGTCGCCCTTGGGCTCGATATGCGATTGCACGCCCAGCGCATCCACCGGCACGTCGCGCTTGCGAAATCCTTCAAGCAGGCGGAGCACGCCGGCGCGATGCTTCTCGTTGCCGGGCTCCCAGCTCATATAGTCGTTATACACCAGCTGGGCGTGCGGCGCGGCGGCGCGCGCCGTGCGGAACGCATGGTCGAGCATCGGCACGGTACCGCCGAACGCGCGGGACAGGCTGGTGTCGCGCAGGTCGCCGGTCTTCTCGTCGACCGTCTCGTTCACCACGTCATAGCTGCCGATCCGCCTGCCATAGCGCCCGCAGACCGTGCGGACATGCGTATCGAGCACCCGTTCGGCCTCGCGCAGCGGCGCCGCGCCGAAATCATGGTTGTTCAGCCAGCGCGGGAAATATTCGGATTTGTGCCACAGCAGCGTGTGCCCCCGCATCGCCATGCGGTGCGCTTCCGCCCAGTCGAGCATCGCATCGAACCGGCTGAAATCGAAGCCGTCGGCGCTCGGGCGGATCGCCTGCCATTTCATCTGGTTTTCCGCCACCAGGATCCCGCAATCGCGCTGGAGCAGGGCCGCATAGGCGGGGTTGGCGAAGCTGCCCGCATCGGCGCCGGGCGGGCTCCAGGCAAAGGCCGATCCGAACCGCAGCCCCCGCTGCCCGGCGATCGTATTGAGGCCGGGAATCGCGCGCGCCGCATGCGCCTGGATCGGCAGCGTCGCGGCCATCGCCCCGGCACCGCCCAGAACCTCGCGCCGCGTTGCCTTGCTCTTGGTCATCGCCCTCTCCTGCTGTCGCGCGCCGCTGCCGGCGCCGCTTCCTTGGTAGCGGTACCATGTTCGGGCTGCTACAGCCTTGTCAACGGCGGCAAAGAATCGCGCGTCAGGAGAGTGAAGCCGTGTGGCGTTTTCTACGATCGATACTCGCAATCTCGTTGGCAATGGCGTTCGCCCAGCAGGGGCATGCCGAAACCGGCTATGATCTCTGGCTGCGCTATGCGCCGCTCGCATCGGCCGAATCGCAGCGCGTGTCGCCGCACCTCCGCTATGTGGTCGCCGACGCGACCCGCCCGACCCTGGCCGTGGCGCAGGAGGAGCTCGATCGCGGTCTTGCCGGAATGCTCGGCACGGCGCCGCGCCATGCCTCCCGGGTGGAGGGCAATGGCGGCATCGTGCTGGCGACGGTGGGGTCGCCGCTGCTGGCCGGGCTGAACCTGCCGCTGGCAGACCTCGGCCGCGAAGGCTTCTTGATCCGATCGGTGACGATCGGCGGCGCGCGGGTGATCCTGATCGCCGCGAACAGCGATGTCGGCGTTCTCTACGGCAGCTTCCGCCTGCTCAAGCTGCTCCAGCTGCGCGCGCCGATCGACGCGCTGGACGTGCGCGATGCCCCGAAGCTGAAGCTGCGGGCGCTGGATCATTGGGACAATCTCGATCGCTCGGTCGAGCGCGGCTATTCGGGCCAGTCGCTCTGGGATTGGCAGAAGCTGCCCGGCTATACGGACCCGCGCTACACTGATTATGCCCGCGCCAATGCCTCGATCGGCATCAACGCAGTGGTGCCCAACAACGTCAACGCCAATGCCGATATCCTCACGGCGCCCTATCTGCAGAAGGTAAAGGCGCTTGCCGCGGTGTTCCGCCCTTATGGCATTCGCGTCTATCTCACCGCGCGTTTCTCCGCGCCGATCGAAATCGGCGGGCTGAAGACGGCGGATCCGCTCGATCCCGCCGTGCGCGCCTGGTGGAAAGCCAAGGCGGACGAGATCTACGCCGTCATCCCCGATTTCGGCGGCTTCCTGGTCAAGGCCAATTCGGAAGGGCAGCCGGGTCCGTCGGATTACAAGCGCAACCATGCCGATGGCGCCAACATGCTCGCCGATGCGCTGGCGCCGCATGGCGGCGTCGTGATGTGGCGGGCCTTTGTCTATTCGGAGCATAACGACGCCGATCGCCACAAGCAGGCGAACGACGAGTTCGAGCCGCTGGACGGCAAGTTCCGCGAAAACGTGCTGCTCCAGGTGAAGAACGGCGCCATCGACTTCCAGCCGCGCGAGCCCTTCCATCCGCTGTTCGGCGCGATGCCGAAGACGCCGTTGATGCTGGAAGTGCAGATCACCAAGGAATATCTCGGCTTCGCGACCCACCTCGCCTATCTGGGCACGATGTGGGAAGAGGTGCTGGAGAGCGACACCTTCCGGCCGCGCAAGGGCAGCACCGTCGCCAAGCTGCTGGAAACGCCGGTCAATCCCCAGGCACTTACCGGGATGGCCGGCGTCGCCAACATCGGCACCGACATCAACTGGAGCGGATCGCAGTTCGATCAGGCGAACTGGTATGCCTATGGCCGCTTCGCCTGGGATCCAAACGCCCAGGCAGAAGACATTGCCCGCGACTGGGCCCGGCTCACCTGGAGCCCCGATCCCACCGTGGTCGATCCCATCGTTTCGATGATGATGGAATCGCGTGAGGCAGTGGTGAACTATATGACGCCGCTGGGCCTCGGCCACCTGATGGCGACCGGGCATCATTACGGCCCCGCCCCTTGGGTGTCCGATCTCGCGCGGCCCGAATGGAATCCTGCCTATTATCACCGTGCCGATGCGAACGGCATCGGCTTCGATCGCACGCCCAGCGGCACCAACGCGCTCGGCCAATATGCGCCCGAAGTCGCCAAACGCTGGGGCGACCTGAAGACCGTGCCGGACAGCCTGCTGCTCTGGTTCCACCATGTGCCCTGGGATCACCGGATGCGCTCGGGCGAAACGCTGTGGAACAGCCTCGTCGCGCACTATGATGCCGGCATCGCATCGGTCGAGGCCATGCAACGCCGCTGGGCCGCGCTGGAAGGCAAGATCGACGCACGACGCTGGGCGGAGGTGCGCGATTTCCTCGCCATCCAGCGCGAGGAAGCGCAGTGGTGGCGCGACGCCTCGATCGCCTATTTCCAGTCCATCGCGAAGCGGCCGCTGCCCGCGGGGCATCTGGCTCCGCCGCACCCGCTTGGCTATTATCAGGCGATCCGGACGCCGCACGCGCCCGGGAACGGCAAATAGGTCGACAGGGGAGCAGGATGCGGATGGAAAAGACGTGGCTGCTCGCTGCCTTGGTGGCGGCGAGCCCGGCATGTGCGCAGCAGCAGCAGCCGGTTATCGATGTCAATCAACTCGGCTTCGAACCCAGCGACGTGAAGCTCGCCGTGCTGCGCGGCGCGGGCGCCGAGCCCATGAAGTGGCAGTTGCTGGACGCGAATGGCAACGCTGTCGGAACGGGCGAGACCATGGTGTACGGGCCCGATGCAAGTTCGGGTGCGGTGGTCCAGCGGATCGACTTTTCAGGGTTCCGGCGTGCGGGTAGCGGGTACCGTCTGTCGGTTGCCGGCGTGACCAGCGATCGCTTCACCATCGCGGAGAATGTCTACCGGCCGCTGGTGCGCGACGCGGCGAACTTCTTCTACCAGCAGCGCGCCGGTTTGCCGATCGACGCACGCTTCGCCGGCGCCGCCTGGGCGCGCCCAGCGGGCCACGCCTCCGAAGTGGCGGCCTGCTTTTCCGGCGCCGACGAGCGCGGCACGCGCTGGCCCGGTTGCAACTATCGGCTAGACGTAACCGGCGGCTGGTACGACGCCGGCGATCATGGGAAATATGTCGTCAACGGCGGCATCGCGCTGTGGACGCTGCTGAACGCCTATGAACGCCGCCCGGCCGCCTTCCCGGACGGGGCGCTGCGTATCCCCGAATCGGGCAACGGCGTCAGCGATCTGCTCGATGAAGCACGCTGGGAGATGGAGTTTCTGCTCCGCATGCAGATCGCCGACGGCGTGCGCGCCAGCGTGCCAACCGGGCCGCTCGGCCGATCGCAGCTCCCACCCTTTGTGGAAATCGATGCCGGCGGAATGGCGCACCAGAAGGTCGCCGATCGCACCTGGACCAAGCTGCCGATGCCGCCGCAGAACGATCCCGAGGAGCGGCTGCTCTATCCGCCCACGACCGGCGCGACCCTCAACCTCGCGGCCACGGCGGCGCAGTGCGCGCGGCTGTGGCGCGGGATCGACGATGCGTTCGCGGCCCGCTGCCTCGCCGCCGCGCGGCGCGCTTGGGCGGCAGCGCAGCGCAACCCGCAGGTGTTTGCCACCAGCAGCTTCACCGGCAGCGGCGGCTATGGCGATTCCAGCCTGAGCGACGAATTCTACTGGGCCGCCGCCGAACTCTACGCCACCACCGGCGAAGCACCGTTCCACCAGGCCGTGGCGGCCTCGCCCCATTTCGGCGAGACGGTGCGGGCACCCGGCTGGAACGCCACCGCGCCGCTGGGCACGATCACGCTTGCCACGGTGAAGACCGGGCTCACCGCCGCCGAGCTGCAGCGCGTCCGCCAGGCGGTCATCGCCGGTGCGGATCGCATCCTCGCCCAACGTCGCGAGAATGGCTACGCCCTTGCCTACCGCGCCGTCGGCTATCCCTGGGGATCGAACGGCGATCTCCTCAACCACGCGATGCTGCTCGGCGTTGCCGGCGATCTGACCGGCGACGGCAAATATCGGCCAGGTCTGGTTTCCGCGATGGATTATGTGCTCGGGCGCAATCCGCTCGGCCAATCCTATGTTAGCGGCTATGGCACGCGACCGCTGCGCAACCCGCATCACCGCTTCTGGGCGCATGTGCTGGATTCCAAACTGCCGGGGCCGCCACCCGGCGTGCTCTCCGGTGGTCCGAACGATACGGCGATGAGCGATCCGGTGGCGGCGAAGCTGAAGGGGAAATGCGCACCCCAGACCTGCTGGGCCGACGAGATCGGCGCCTATGCCCTGAACGAGGTGGCGATCAACTGGAACGCGCCGCTGTTCTGGGTGGCCGCCTGGCTGGAGGACTGACGCGCAAATAGCGTCCTGACATTTGCGGGTTCAACGTTAAGGAAGGCGGCGGAAGCGGGGGCGCTGCCGAGGAAGACGATGGACCATCACCGCAATGCCCGCCGGATGCGCGCGATCGTACGCCGGCACGGGCCGACGGCGCCGATGTGGCGGCGGCGCATCGCCTTTCTGGGTGGGGCCATCGTCATCGGGCTGGTGGCGCTTGCCTTCGCCATCGCCGCGGATTGGGCCGCGGGGCAGTTCGCTTCGATCACGGCGCGCGCCTGGTGGCTGCCGGTTCTGCTCACCCCTGCCGGCTTCGCGCTCTTCGCCTGGGCGACCCGGCGCTTCGCCCCCGATGCGATAGGCTCGGGCATCCCGCAGGTCATGGCCGCCACCCGAAATCCCGAAGCGGCGATGGCCAGCCTCACCGCCGCGCGCACGGTGCTGCTCAAGCTGGCGCTGACGGTGGGCGCGGTGCTGGTGGGCGCTTCCACCGGGCGGGAAGGCCCGACAGTGCAGGTCGCCGCTTCGATCATGGGCTATGCCCATCGCTTCGCCCGCGTGCGGCTCCGCGCCTCGGCCTATATCGCGGGGGGCGCGGCGGGCGTCGCGGCGGCGTTCAACACGCCGCTGGCCGGGGTTGCCTTCGCGATCGAGGAACTTGCTGCCGCCTATGAGCAGCGCATGGCCGTGCTGGTGATGGCAGCGGTGCTGATCGCGGGCATGACCAGCCTCGGCATCGCGGGCGACTATGTATATTTCGGCGCGATGCGCAGCACGCTACCGCTGGCCCAGGCGATCCTCGCTGCGCCGGTGGCGGGCGTGGTTGGCGGTCTTGCCGGCGCGCTATTCGCCCGGGCCATGCTGGCGGCGGGCGGATCGGGATGGCGCCCGCTGGTCGCCATGCGCCGCCACACGCTGGCATACGCCGCCGGCTGCGGACTGGTGGTGGCGCTGATCGGCGTCGCGAGCGGCCTCACCTGGGGAACGGGCTATGACGCAGCGCGAACCGCGATCACCGGCGGAGCGATCCCCTGGTGGTACGCCCCCGCCAAGTTCGTCGCGACTCTCGCAACCGCAGTCGCCGGCATCCCGGGCGGCATCTTCGCGCCTTCGCTTTCGGTCGGCGCCGGCGTCGGCGATCTGATCCGCCCGCTGTTCCCCACTGCCCCGGGAGGCACCATCGTGCTGCTGGGCATGGTCGCCTATTTCACCGGCGTGGTCCGCGCCCCGCTCACCGCCGTCATCATCATCGCCGAGACGACGGCCAGCCGCGGGCTGATGCTGCCCCTGCTGGCCGCCGCGCTGATCGCAGATTTCACTGCCCAGCGCGTCTCCAGGGAACGGCTTTATCACGGCCTTTCGCAGCGCTTCGGCACTACGCAGGTGCAGCATGAATCGGACGATCGGGGGAACGGATCGGGCGTGCGCGCGTAACGATCCATGGGGCGCGCGCCAATCTGCGCGCCGATGAGGAGTTGCATGCCCGACCGGGACCCTGTTTCGCTGATGCCGCCGCCGGCGGATTTGCTCGATGCCGCCAGCCTGTTCCTCGATTTCGATGGAACGCTGGTAGAACTCGCCGATCGCCCAGATGGCGTGGTGATGGACGCCATGCTGATCGACATGCTCGCGGCGCTGGAAGAAAAGCTTGAGGGGCGGCTCGCGCTGGTAAGCGGCCGCCCGGCCGAGGATCTTGCCGCGATGTTCGGTGATCGCCCGCCCTCGGTCGTCGGCAGCCACGGCATGGAGTTTCGATGGTCCGATGGCCGCCGCGAGCGGGCCGATCGCCCTGCCGGGCTGGTCGAGGCGCTCGCCGCGATGCGCGCCTTCACCGATGCGCATGCCGGCGCGATCCTGGAAGACAAGCCGCTCGGCGCCGCCATCCATTACCGGTTGAACCCCGAACATGAAGCCGCGGCGATTGCGCTGGGAGAAGCGCTTGCCGCCGACCACGGGCTGTATCTCCAGCACGGCAAGATGATGGTCGAGGTGCGCAGCCCCGGCGGCGACAAGGGCAGTGCGATCCGCACGCTCATGGCCGATCCGCGCTTCGCGGCCGGCCGGCCGGTGTTCCTGGGCGACGACGTTACCGACGAACCCGGCTTTTCCGCGGTGGCCGCCCTGGGTGGCGCGGGCGTTCTGGTCGGCCCTCCCCGCCCGACCGATGCGCGGTTCCGCATCGACGGCGTCGCCGATGTTCTCGGCTGGCTCGCCGCGGCAACCGGAGTCACGGTATGAGCACGCTGGACCTCTGGCCCATCGGCAACTGTCAGGTCAGCGCGCTGATCGATCGTACCGGCCGCTTTGTGTGGGGTTGCGTGCCGCGGGTCGATGGCGATCCGCTGTTCTCCGCGCTGGTCGGCGGCGAAGAACCGGAATCGGGATTTTGGGATATCGCGCTGGAAGGTGTGGTGTCGGTCGAACAGCGCTATCTGCGCAACGCGCCGATCCTGGTCAGCCGCCACAGCGACGCTGCCGGCAATGCGATCGAAGTTACCGATTTCTGCCCGCGTTTTCAGCGGCTGGGCCGGGTCTATCGCCCGGTCGCCTTTGCGCGCATCGTCCGGCCCGTGGCGGGCAGCCCGCGGATCCGCGTGAGGCTGCGGCCCACCTGCGGCTGGGGTAAGCCCTGCGCGACGCGCATCGGCGGCTCCAACCATCTGCGCTATCTGGTCGAACCGATGACGCTGCGGCTCACCACCACCGCGCCCGTCGGCATGGTCGACGAGGAACGGGTGTTCCGCGTCGAAAAGCCCCTGCACTTCTTCCTCGGGCCCGACGAAAGCTTCAGCGGCGACGTTGCCGAAACCATTGACGATATGCTTACCCACTCCACCACCGAATGGCAGCATTGGGTGCGCGGTCTCGCCATTCCGCTGGAGTGGCAGGAGGTGGTGATCCGCTCGGCCATCACCCTCAAGCTCTGCCAGCACGAGGAAACCGGCGCGATCGTGGCGGCGCTGACCACCTCGATCCCCGAGCATGCTGGCTCGCAGCGCAACTGGGACTATCGCTACTGCTGGATCCGCGACGCCTATTACACGGTGCAGGCGCTCAACCGGCTGGGCGCACTCGACGTGCTGGAGACCTATCTCGGCTATCTGCGCAACATCGTCGACGATGCCCGGGCCGAGCCGCGCGGCGGCCATATCCAGCCGCTCTACGGCGTGCTGGGCGAGGCGACGCTGGAGGAGCGCGAGGCGCTCGATCTTGCGGGCTATCGCGGCATGGGCCCGGTGCGCGTCGGCAACCAGGCTTATGAGCAGGTCCAGCACGACGCCTATGGCCAGATCGTCCTGTCCAACGTCCAGGCCTTTTTCGACCAGCGACTGTACCGCATCGCCAGCGTCGAGGATTTCGAATCGCTGGAGCGCGTCGGCGAACGTGCCTGGCAGTATCACGACTCGCCCGACGCCGGGCTGTGGGAGCTGCGCACCCGCCAGAGCGTCCACACCTATTCGGTGGCCATGTGCTGGGCGGCGTGCGACCGGCTCGCCAACGCCGCGCATGTGCTGAACCTGCCCGAGCGCCGCGACTTCTGGCAGCACCGCGCCGACACGATCCGCACGACGATCTTCGACAAGGCGTGGCGCGAGGAGACCGATCGCTTCTCCGCCACCTTCTCGGGCGACGATCTCGACGCCAGCCTGCTCCAGCTGCTGGAAATGCGATTCCTGGCGCCCGACGATCCCCGCTTCGTCTCCACGCTGAAGGCGGTGGAAGAAGGGCTGCGCCGCGGCTCGACCATGCTGCGCTACGATACCGAGGATGATTTCGGGCTGCCCGAAACCGCGTTCAACTTCTGTACGTTCTGGTTGATCGAAGCGCTGCACATCACCGGCCGTACCGACGAAGCGCGCGCCTTGTTCGAGGAGATGCTGGGCCGGCGCACCGCCGCCGGCCTGCTCTCCGAGGATATCGACCCCGTGACCGGGGAATTGTGGGGCAATTATCCCCAGACCTACTCGCTGGTCGGCATGATCAATTGTGCCGTCCTGCTGAGCAAACCCTGGAGTTCGATCCGTTGAGCCGCCTGATCGTCATTTCGAACCGCGTCACCGCACCCAACGGCTCCAACTCCGGCGCGCAAGGGGGGCTAGCCGTCGCGCTCGCCGCAGCCTTGCGCGAAAATGGCGGGATCTGGTTCGGCTGGTCCGGCGAACAGACCGACCAGTTCACCGGTCAGATCAGCATGCAGCGCAGCGAGGGCGTGACCACCGCGACGGTCGACCTCGAAGAGCAGGACATCGACGAATATTATAACGGCTATGCGAACCGCACGCTGTGGCCGCTGTTCCACTACCGGATCGACCTGGCGGAATATGAGCGCGGCTTCGCCGGCGGCTATCAGCGCGTCAACGAGCGCTTCGCCGACACCGTCCGCCCGCTGATCGAGCCGGACGACGTGGTGTGGGTGCAGGACTATCACATGTTCCCGCTGGGCCAGGAACTGCGCCGCCGGGGCTGCAAGAACCGGATCGGCTTCTTCCTCCACATCCCCTGGCCGCCGCGCCGGCTGCTCTCCAGCCTGCCCAAGGCGCACGAGCTGATCGAGACGCTGTTCGCCTATGACGTGATCGGCTTCCACACCCAGGAATGGATGGAGTCCTTCATCGATTTCGCCCGTGCCGAGATGGAAGCGGTGGTCCAGCCCGACGGCGTGCTGCGCATCGGCCTGAAGAGCGTCAAGCTGGTCGCCTGCCCGATCGGCATCGACGCCAAGGAGTTCGCGGCGCTCGCCGAGAGCGACTCCGCGCGCGAGACCTATCAGCAGATGCGCACCAGTTCGGTCGGCCGTTCGCTGATCGTCGGCGTCGATCGGCTCGATTATTCCAAGGGGCTGGAGGAGCGGTTCCTCGGCTACGAGCGCTTCCTCACCACGTACCCTGAGCAGCGCAAGGAAGTGTATCTGCTCCAGATCGCGCCGCCGTCGCGCGCGACCGTCGAGACCTATCAGCGCATCCGCAACACGCTGGAGGGGCTGTCAGGCAAGATCAACGGCGCGCATGCCGATCTCGACTGGGTGCCGCTGCGCTACGTCAACCAGGGCTATCCGCGCGACGTGCTGGCCGGCGTGTACCGCGCGGCCAAGATCGGCCTCGTCACGCCGCTGCGCGACGGGATGAACCTGGTGGCGAAGGAATATGTCGCCGCGCAGGATCCGAAGGATCCCGGCGTGCTGATCCTTTCCAAGTTCGCCGGCGCCGCGATCCAGATGGAGCAGGCGCTGCTGGTCAATCCCTATAGCGCAGAGGAAGTCTCCGACGCGATCTGCCAGGCGCTCAACATGTCGCTCGAGGAGCGGATCGAACGCTGGCAGGCGCTGAAGGCGGGCGTCGACGAACAGGACGTGATGTGGTGGCTCAAGAAGTTTACCGACGAGCTCAGGAGCGTCCCGATGGAGACGGAGACCCGGCTTCCGGTCGAGGCGTGAAGTCGAGCAGCCCGCGGGTGCGGACCAGCGCCTCGGGCATCTCACTCCGGATATAGGCGAGCAGCCCTTCGCGAATGTCGCAGCGCAGGTCAAAGGCGGTCGACGCATCCTTGGCCGTCATCAGCCCGCGGACCTCGATCGCCTCGGGCCTGGTGTCGGTGACCTGCAGGTTGCAGAAGCGGCCGTCCCAGCGCGGATTGGCCTTGACCAGTTCCTCCAACTTGGCGCGCAGCCGGAGAATGTCGGCGGCAGGATCGAGATACCAGAACACGCTGCCGAGAAGTTGGCTGGTTTCTCGGGTCCAGTTCTGGAAGCTGTTCTCCAAGAACTTGGATACGGGCACGACCAGACGGCGCTCGTCCCAGATCTTCACCACCACATAAGTCAGGCGGATGTCTTCGATTCGCCCCCATTCGCCATCGATGATGACGACGTCGTCCAGCCGGATCGGCTCCGAAAATGCCATCTGGATGCCGGCGATCAGGTTCTTGAGCGCAGGCTGGGCTGCGGCGCCCACGGCCAAGGCGGCGAGGCCGGCCGAGGCGATCAGCGTCACGCCGATGCTGCGCACGCTGGGGATGCTCATCAGCATCAGGCAGAAGGTGATCGCCAGTACCACGAACACGGTGATGCGATGCAGGATCGAGGCGCGGGTGCGCCGGCGACGTGCGCGCAGGTTGTCCGCCACGCTCACATCGGCGCGCAGTAATACCCAGTCGAATAGCACGCCGAGCAGTGCCACCGCCATCCAGCCGAGCAGGCCAGGGACGAACAGACCGGCGGCCTGCGCCCAGGCGCGCGTGCCACTCGTGCCCAGGTCTAATCCAGGCTGGACGAACGAAAGCGCGATTGCAACCAGCAGCCACCGTGCGGGTCGGTGCAGCCGACGGAGCAGGATGTCATCCAACTGGCCCTTGCTGTGCGTCGCGGCGCGCCGAGCAATGGCAAGGGCGAACCGGTGGACCAGCAAGGCGGCGGCGACGGCCGCTGCGATCAGGGCAATGCTCGTCACCCAGCCGGGAAGATCGGCGATAAGCCGCTCCAAGGCGTTCTCCTGTCGCTAGGGATGGAGACATTGAAACGGAGCGGCAGCAGAATGGGTTCCGACCACCCGTCGCGCCGCCCCACGCGTCAAGCAAGGACAAGCGCGTACCCATGTCGCCCCTATCCTGATTTCTACGGAATGGCACTTGAGGGTGTTCCGCATCACATTAGCTGCGAACTAATCGCAATCCACGGGAATGGTCGATGAGCACGCGGCAACATGCGCCACTTTCCAGCCATTTCCGTGAGCGGGCGGAGCAGGAGCGCGACCGCGCGACTCGCGCTCCGAACGAGCGCCACAAGCGGCTGCACCTCGAACTGGCGGCGATCTTCGAACGGCGGGCCGCCGGCGATCCGATGTAAAGCATGCCCCTAAACGCGAAAGGCGGGCGATCCGACAACCGGAATGCCCGCCTTCCTTGTTTCGTGCCCTCCTCAGTCGAGAACCGTGAGGTCCGATGTCGGGTCGGAATGGAACTCATGCCAGATGCCGTTTAGCACAGCGACCGCGACGGCTAGGCAGGTTCCCAGGATCCAAGCGAAATACCACATGGAGTTTACTCCTCAGTAGAGGTCCGGGTTGAGCCGCAACTCTTCCCCGGTAACGCGGCCGAACATCACCTTGTACACCCAGGCGGTGTAGGCCAGCACGATCGGCAGAAACACGAGCGTGCAGACCAGCATGATGAACAGCGTCAGGTGGCTCGACGAAGCGTTCCAGGCGGTAAGGCTGGAGGCCGGGTCGATCGAGCTCGGCAAAATGAACGGGAACATGGACAGGCCGACAGTGGCGATGATGCCCACATTAGCCAGTGACGAACCCGCGAACACCAGCATGCCGTTCCGGCCGCGGATACCGATCAGCGCCAGCACCGGCCCGAGGAAGCCGAGCAGCGGCGCCGTAAGCATCCAAGGGTATTTGCCGTAATTGTCGAGCCACGCGCCCGGCGCCTTCACGGCTTCGAGCAGATGCGGGTTTGAAGGCCCGTTAGGATCGACGACGCCGGCCAGTCGATAGCCCATGTCGCCATAGGCCACAAAGGCGCCCCCGGCCGCGAACAGCGCGATGGACAGAATTGCGGCGACAGTGCCGAAGCGCTGTGCGCGTTGAACCACCGGCCCCTCCTCCGCCTTCAGTGTCAGCCAGCCGGCGCCGTGGAGCACCAGCATCGCCACCGAAAGCAGGCCGGCCACCAGGCTGAACGGCGTGAACAGGCCGAGCAGCGTACCGTCGTAGAAGGAGCGCAGGTCGCTATCGAGCCGGAAGGGCGCACCCAGCAGCACGTTGCCCACCGCCACGCCGAACACCAAAGCCGGCACGAATCCGCCGACGAACAGCGCCCAGTCCCAACGCGAACGCCAGCCGGAGCCGGGGCGCTTGGAGCGGTATTTGAACCCCACCGGCCGCAGGATCAGCGCCGCCAGCACAAGGAACATCGCCAGGTAGAAGCCGGAAAAGCTGACCGCATAGACGAACGGCCAGGCGGCGAAGATGGCACCGCCCCCCAGAATGAACCATACTTGGTTGCCTTCCCAGGTCGGCCCGACGGTGTTGATCACCATGCGGCGCTCTTCGTCGGTTCGGCCCACAAACGGCAGCAGCGCGGCCGTTCCCAGATCGAAACCGTCGGTCAGCGCGAAGCCAATCAACAGCACCCCCAGCAGCGCCCACCAGATCAGGCGCAAGACTTCATAATCGAGCGGAATGGACATGTTCTTTCTCCTTGCTCGCGCTCATTCCGCCGGGACGGTGTGGAGCGGTCGCGGCTCGGGTGCCGTGGGCACCGGGTCGTGACGGGGTTGCCAGGGCTCATAGGTCTCCGGCCCATGCTTGATGGCGCTCAACATCAGGCGCAGTTCGATCACCGCCATCAGGCCATAGATCGCCGTGAAGCCGATGATTGTTGTCCACAGCGCCGGCACCGTGAGGGTGGAAGTCGCCAGGAAGGTCGGCAGCACGCCGTCTACCGCCCAGGGCTGACGGCCGACTTCGGCGACGATCCAGCCGAACTCAATCGCAATCCACGGCAGCGGGATGATCCACATCGCCGTCCGCAGGAACCACTTCCGGTGAAAGCGGCGGGTGTTGGCGTAGTAAAGCGCCGCGGTGAAGAAGGCGATAAAGAAGAAGCCGAGCGCCGCCATACCGCGAAATAGCCAGAACACGGCCGGTACATTGGGAACCGTCGACCAGGCCGCTCGATCGATCTGCGCTTCAGTAGCCCGGCGCGGATCGGCGACCCACCGCTTCAGCAACAGCGCATAGCCGAGATCGCTCTTCGCCGTTTCGAATTTGGCGCGCGCGGCGACGTTGGTCCGATCGGTCTTCAGCGTCTCCAGCGCGTCATAGGCGGTCAGCCCGTTCTCGATCCGCAGCTTGGCCTTGGCCACAAGCGGATAAATGCCCTCGACCTGGCCGGTCAGGCTGCGCGTGCCGATTAGGCCCAGCACATAAGGCACCTTCACTTGAAACAGCGTCTCGCGGCCCGCATTCGAAGGAAAACCGAACACGGTGATGCCCGCCGGTGCCGCTTCGGTGTGCCATTCGGCTTCGATAGCAGCCAGCTTCATCTTCTGGTTGTCGGTCAACGCATAGCCGCTCTCGTCGCCCAACACGACGACCGACAGCGATGCCGCCAGACCGAACGCCGCTGCCACCGCGAAGCTTCGCTTGGCCAGTTCGATGTGCCGACCGCGCAGCAGATAATAGGCCGATACGCCGAGCACGAATACGCTGGCGCAGACGTAACCGGCGCTCACCGTATGGACGAACTTCGCTTGGGCGACCGGATTGAAGATCACCGCTATGAAGTCGACTACTTCCATGCGCATCGTCTCGGGATTGAACACCGCCCCCGCGGGATGCTGCATCCAGCCATTAGCGACGAGGATCCACAAGGCCGACAAATTGGTGCCTAGCGCGGTGAGGAAAGTGACCATCAGATGCTGGCGCTTCGATAGTCGATCCCAGCCAAAGAACATCAGGCCGACGAAGGTGGCTTCGAGGAAGAAGGCCATTAGCCCCTCGATCGCCAGCGGCGCCCCGAAGATATCGCCCACATAGTGCGAGTAATAGGACCAGTTCGTCCCGAATTCGAATTCCATCGTCAGCCCGGTAGCGACCCCGAGGACGAAGTTGATGCCAAAGAGCTTGGCCCAGAAACGCGTAATATCCCTCCAGATCGGGCGATCGGTGACGACATAGACGCTTTCCGTAATCACGAGGATGAAGGAAAGGCCCAGCGTCAACGGCACGAACAGGAAGTGGTACATGGCTGTCAGCGCGAATTGCAGGCGCGACAGCTCTACTACTGCCATATCCATAGAGAATGTCCTCAGCAAAGAGCCGGTGGTCGCGGCCTAGGCGCCGGTCTCCGCTGCGCCTATGCGGAACATCCCCTATTCCTGCCGGGCACGAGATAAGGCTTTAGACGTGGAGGATATGACCCTTCAGAAGCAGGCCGGGCTCGCCTGGATCATCGATTTGGGCGGCGCGGCATTGTTCGCCTGGGGCATCGCCGATGGAATTGCGACCATCGCCGTTGCTGAACCTGTCGGCGCAGCGCCGTTCGCGGCGATGCTGTGCGGCGGTCTGGTTCGCGCCGCCACCGCCTGGGGCGTGCCGGCGCTGGCAGTGCGTGGCGCACAGGCGAGTACCGGGTCTCTGCGCCGCGCGCTGCTCGAACGGCTGCTCGGCAGCGGTGCCGGGCCGTCGATCGGCCAGTCGGCCACGCTGGCGATCGATCATGTCGCCACGATCGAAGGCTATGAAACTCGCTTCGTTCCCGCGCGCACGGCAGCCGCCGCCGCGCCGCTGGTGGCGGTGGCAATCATCGCCTGCGCCAGCCCCGTCGCAGCCGCCATCCTGATCGCCACGCTGGTGCCGTTCATCCTCGGCATGATCCTGGCAGGCACCGCGGCCCGGCGCGCGTCCGAACGCCAGCTCGAAGCGCTGGGCGATCTTTCCGCGCTGTTCGTTGATCGCGTCCGCACCTTGCCGATCCTGCGCCACTTCGCCGCCGAGAAGCGCATCGCCCGCCAGGTGCAGCTGGCCACCCGCGCGGTGGCGGATCGCACCGTCGCGGTGCTGCGCCTTGCGTTCCTATCAAGCGCGGTGTTGGAATTCTTCTCGGCGCTCGCGGTGGCACTGGTCGCGGTCTATTGCGGCTTCGGCCTGCTCGGCCTGCTCCCCTTTGCGAGCCCGGAGACGCTGACGCTGCGCGAGGCCTTTTTCGCGCTAGCGATGGCGCCCGAATTCTACCTGCCGATGCGCCGGCTGGCAGCCGCCTATCACGACAAGCAGTTGGGAGAAGCGGCACGAAAGGCGATAACGGCGATGCCGGAAGTGGTCGCGCCGATCGCAGCCCCAGCGCTGTTCGCGGGTGTGGAAGCCCGGGATCTCGTGATCGCCTGGCCCGGCCGCACGGTTGGCCCGGTCAGTCTGGCGGTCGGCACCACCGGGCTGGTGGCGCTCACCGGCCCCACCGGCAGCGGCAAGACTAGCCTGCTCGCCGCGATCGCAGGACAGATCGTACCGAGCGAAGGAAGCCTGCGGTTCCTGTCACCCGAAGAAGCGCTGGTGCCTACCCGTCCCGAGAACCCTTTCCGTAAGTGGGAGGGGAGTATCAGCAGCCCCATAGCCTGGGCTGCGCAACACCCGCTCATTCTTCCCGGCACCTTGCGCGAAAATCTCGCCCTGGCCGCACCCGATACCACGGACGCCGCCCTCCTCGCTGCAATCGACCGCGTGGGCCTCGCCCCAATGCTCGTCCAACGCGGCGCCGGGCTTGACCTGGCGCTTGATCATCGCGGTTCCGGCCTGTCGGGCGGGGAACGCCGTCGCCTCGGCCTCGCCCGCGCGTTGCTCGCCGATCGCCCGCTGTTGCTTGCCGACGAACCCACCGCGGATCTGGACGAGGCCGGCGCTGCCGCGATCACCGAGTTGCTCCGCGCCGTCGCCGCCGAGCGCGCAGTAATCGTCGCCACACATGATCCGCATCTGATCGCCGCCGTTGACGCGGAGGTTCGGCTGTGAGCCCCTTTTCCCTCGCCTCCGTTGAACGCCGCATGCTTCGCTACGGCCTGCTGTGCGCCGCCGCCGCCGGTGTGGCCGCGATCCTGCTACTCGCACTGTCCGGCTGGTTCCTCAGCGGTGCTGCAATTGCCGGCATGAGTGGTGCCGCTGCGGTTGCCGCATTCAATTACCTGATCCCCTCGGCCGCGATACGCGGCCTTGCCATTCTCCGCACCGGCGGGCGCTACGGCGAGCGCCTGCTGTCGCATCAGGCGGGGTTGGGTGGGATGGCGGGTCTGCGGGGTGAGTTATTCGTCAAGCTCGCCGTCCAGGACAGCCGCACGGCGCCGGACCTGGCGAGCGGCGATGCCAGCGCCCGGCTGATCGGCGATATCGAGGCGCTGGAAGACCTGATCGTCCGCCGCGCGAGCCTGCCTGCCGGGCTCGTTGCCGCCATCTTCGCGGTCGCGCTGGTCGCGCTGGCGGGGTTGCAGGCGGCGCTGGCGCTCGCCCTTGCGCTCGCGCTGTTGCCGCTGGTGCTTGGAATCGCCGCGCGCCGCCTCACCGCGCGCCACGCGGTGGACGCCGCCGAAGCGCTGGGCGCGCTGCGCACCGCCTTTGTCGACATGGCTGCCGCAAGGCCCGAAATCATCGCCTATGGCCTCGCGCCGCGCGTGGCAGAGACGATCGCCGATCTTGCCCGCCCGCTGGATCGCGCCCGCGCGGCGCTGGCCCGTGGCGAGGGCGCCATAGCCGGCCTGATGGTCGCCTATGGCGCGATCACCGCCGCGTTGGTGTTCGCGCTGGCGCAAGGCCCGACGCCGCTGCGCGCGCTGGCCCTGCTCGCCGCCGCCGCCTCGATCGAGGCGATGGCGGCCGTCGCGCGCACAGCGCTGCGGCAGGCGAGCGTCACCCAGGGACTGGCCCGCCTCGAAACGCTCGTCGCATTGCCGGGCGATGCGCCCCCCGCACCCGAAAGCAACGCGCCGCCGCTGCCGATCCGGCTCGGCAAGAACAGGATCGCGCCGGGCAGCCGCGTGGCCATCACCGGCATCTCGGGCAGCGGCAAGACGCGGCTGATCGAGGCGCTGGCCGGCCTGCGCGCGCCGGTGCATCCGCTGGCGCTGGGAGAAGTGCCGTTGCCCGAATGCAGCGCCAATACCCTGCGCGGCCAGTTCGCCCTCGCCCCGCAGGACGCCATGCTGATCGCGGGCTCGATCGCCGACAATCTGCGCGTCGCCCGCCCCGGCGTTACAGACACGGACATGTTGGCAGCACTCCATGTCGCATGTCTCGACGCGGCGGTGGCCGCCATGCCGGCCGGGCTCAACACGCCCGTGGCCGAAGCCGGCGGCACGCTTTCGGGCGGCGAGCGCAAGCGGCTGGCGCTGGCCCGCGCGCTGCTCGCCGAACGCCCCTGGCTGCTGCTCGACGAACCGAGCGAAGGGCTGGATCCCGCCACCGAACGCGAAATGGTGGCCCGGATCGACGCCTGGCTTACCCGCACTGGCAGGGGATTGCTGCTCGTCTCGCACCGGCGTGCGCCGCTCGCACTCGCCCAGCAGCGGATCGAGATCAGCAATCTTTCGATACAATGATATGTTGCAACATACGAGGTCCTGATCTAGGTCGCCTCGGATGCGCTTGTTTCGCGTAACCGATCCGCTTTCCCGGCTCGCTGCGGCACTGTTCCTGGTGTTCGCGCTGTGCTGGCAGGCGGGCGTCGTGCGCGCCCATGTGCATGAAGCGTCAAGCTTCGCCGCCGTATTTGCGGAGCACCGCGCGCATCCTCCCTCCCGCTCCGGCGATGCGGGGCAGGATTGCCCCATCTGCGCCGAGGAAACGGCAGCGGGCGTCTATCTCGCCGCCGACCCTCCGGTGCTCGCCGCGCCGGCCCCCGCGATCCGTTGGCAGGCTGCGATCGTTGCCGATCCCGCTATCCGCCTGCTGCGCTCGCACGACTGGCGCAGCCGCGCGCCGCCCATCCTCCGCACCGCCTGACACGATACCGGCCGACGCCGGGCCCGCTGCCGCGCCCCCGCGCGACGGCTTTCCAGGTTCACGGAGTAAGATTCATGCGTACTGCCCTTCTCGCCAGCGCGGCGCTCGCCGCGCTGATGCCCGCCGCCGCGCTCGCGGCTGACGCCCCCGACCCCCAGGCGAACGACCGCGCCACCATCATCGTCACTGCCGCCCCCTATGCGGTGCAGAGCGACGAGGTGCCGACCATCGTCACCCATGTCGATCGCGAACAGATATTGACCACGGGGGGATCGAGCATCGCCGATTCGCTGGCGCAGGAGCCGGGCATTTCCGGCACCACCTTCGCGAGCGGCGCCAGCCGCCCGATCATCCGCGGCATGGACGCCACCCGTGTCCGCATTCTCGAGAACGGATCGAGCAGCGCCGACGTGTCCGATATCGGCCCCGATCACGGCATCCCGGTCGACCCCTTCTCGGCGCAGAGCATCGAGGTGGTGCGCGGCGCCGGCACGCTGCGCTATGGCAGCCAGGCGATCGGCGGCGTCGTGAACGTGCTCAACAACCGCGTGCCGATGGCGCTGCCCAAAGAAGCGCTGTCGGGCGAGGCCGTCGGCAGCTATGGAACGGTTGCCAATGTGGGCGAAGGCGGCGCGCTGGTGGATGCCAAGCTGGGGCAGGTCGCGCTCCACGCGGACGGCTTCTATCGCGACGCCGGCGATTACGACACGCCGCTCGGCACCCAGCAGAACAGCTTCTTCCGCGGCCATGGCGCGTCGCTCGGCGGTTCCTATTTCTTCGGCGGCGACGATGCCAGCCATGTCGGCGTATCGGTCAGCCAGTATAATTCGAAGTACGGCATCCCCAGCGACACCACCTTCATCGACATGCGCCAGACCAAGGTGATGACGCGCGACGTTTTCGCGGTGAACGCCGGACCGCTGAAGTCGGTCAATCTCGACGCCAGCTATGCGGATTACACGCATGACGAGAAGGAGCCGGACGGCACGATCGACACCACCTTCCGCAACAAGGAGTTCGACGGACACCTGGAGTTTCTGTTCAACCCGCTAGGTCCAGTGCGCAACTCGGCGCTGGGCTTCGAAGTGCAGAATCGCAAATTCTCGGCGATCGGCGAGGACAGCTCCTATCTGTTCCCCACGACGACGCAGAGCGAAGCAGCCTATCTCTTCACCGAATTGCCGCTGACCGACATTCTGCATCTCCAGGCCAGCGGCCGGGTGGAGCATGTCCGGGTGGAAGGCACCCCGGCCTCCGACATCTTCACCAGCCGCGACTATACGCCGGTCAGCGGCGCAATCGGGGCGCTGCTGGACGTGGGCAGCCATGTGAAGCTGGGGCTCACCGGCTCCAGCACCGGCCGCGCACCGGCGATTACCGAATTGTTCGCCCGCGGCGGGCATGACGGGCCGAGCACCTTCGAAACCGGCGATCCGACGCTGAAGATCGAACGCGCAAATTCGATCGAGGCGACATTGCGCTACGACATGGATCGATTCCATTTGGACGGCAGCCTCTACTCCACCTGGTTCCACAACTATATCTACGGCGATCTCACCGGCCGCACCTGTGACGACGACGGCGTCTGCGCGGTCGGCGGCGGCGGCGACCTGAGCGAGCTCAACTATCGCCAGCAAGGCGCGCATTTCCGCGGCGCCGAAGGCAAGGCGAGCTACGACCTGCTGCGCAGCCACGATCAGGCCCTGCAACTCACCGCACTCGCCGACTATACCCGCGCGACACTCGACAATGGCGGCAACGTCCCCCGCATCCCGCCGTATCGGATCGGCGGCGGGGTGCGCTGGACCAGCGTGCCGATCGACGCTGCGGTGCAGTTCACCCATGCCGGCCGCCAGGACAAGTTCGGCGCGTTCGACACCGCAACGCCAGGTTACAACACGCTCAATGCCAGCATCGCCTGGCGCCCGTTCAAATCCTATCCGGGCGTGGAGTTCGCGATCGTCGGCCAGAACCTGACCGACGAGGTGCAGCGCAACGCCGCCGCGCTCAACCGCTATCAGGTGGTGCTGCCCGGCCGCAACGTGCGGTTCATGGTCAAGGTCGCCACCTTCTGACCGGCACGGGGGCGCCCGCCGGGTGCCCCCGCCGCCAAATACAGGCTCGTCTTGCCGCGCCGGCGCGCTAGAAGGCGCACATGCTATCCTCGCCCGCCATCCGGACGATTCTTGCGATCGGCGTCGCGGCGCTTGCCGCGTTGCTGGGGTTCTTCCTCAACGGCGACGCGCAGGCGGCGCTGGTGCTGTTCGTCGGCGCAGTCGCGGCGATCCTGATCGTAGTGATCGGCGGCGATCCGCCTGCCACGGCCTCGCGCGACGATCACGCCGGCGGCGGGCCGGAAACCGCCACCGGCGAAGTGATCGAAGCGATCGCCGAGCCGGTGCTGGTGGTCGATGCCACCCGCGTCATCGCGGCCAACGCCGCGTCCCGCGCGCTGCTGGGCGAGCATATCCTGGGCGAGGACGTGCGGCTGGCGATCCGCCATCCCGCCGCGGCCGAACGCCTGCTCGATCCCGCCGAACAGCTGTCCAACGCGCCGATCCACCTTGTCGGCCTAGGCACGCGCGAGCAGCGCTGGGAAATGCGCGTGCACACGCTGGCCAGCGGCGAGCGCGTCGTCCACCTGATCGACCGCACCGGCAGCTACACCGCCGATCGTATGCGCGTCGATTTCGTCGCCAATGCCAGCCACGAGCTGCGCACCCCCCTCGCCTCGCTGCTCGGCTATGTCGAAACGCTGGCCGACGGCGCCGGCGAGGAGCCGGAGATTCGCGCGCGCTTCCTGAAGATCATGCACGACGAAGCCCGCCGCATGGACCGGCTGATCAGCGACCTGATCTCGTTAAGCCGGATCGAGGCGGACAAATATCGCGCGCCGGCGGAATCGGTGCAACTGGATGCGCTGATCGCACAGGTCTGCCAGGAACTGTCGGGCAGCCCGCGCGCCGCCGATCTGGTGACCGAGATAGAAGCCGTCCACCCGGTGCGCGGCGATCGCACCCAGCTCAGCCAAGTGCTCCACAACGTCATCGGCAACGCGATGAAATATGGCCGCCACGGCACCGCCGTCACCGTGTCGCTGCGCAGCGAAGGCGAAACCATGGTGCGGCTGGCCGTAACCGATCAGGGCGAAGGCATACCGCCCGAACATATTCCGCGCCTCACCGAGCGATTCTATCGTGTCGATTCGGGACGCAGCCGCTCGCTCGGCGGCACCGGCCTGGGGCTCGCCATCGTCAAGCATGTGGTTGAACGTCACCGCGGGCGGCTGGACATCGCCAGCGTCGTCGGCGTCGGCACCACCGTGACGGTGCGGCTGCCGATCGAACCGGCTGTCATAAAGTCGTAACGCGATTGCCGGATGGGCACGATGCGGGGCAAGGCCATGCCCGCGCCCAACGCCGAAACTCCGGGGAGCATGAAGTGACGATGCTGGGTCGTCTAGCGCTGATCGCATCCGCCACGCTCGCGCTTTGCGCGTGCGACGGCAACGCGACGCGTGAGATCCGCGTCGTCGGCTCGTCCACCGTCTACCCGTTCACCACCGCCGTGGCCGAAGCATTCGTCAACGCGCGCAGCGGCCGCAAGGCCCCTGTGGTGGAATCAATCGGCAGCGGCGCCGGCCTGCGGCGCTTCTGTGAAGGCGTCGGCGCCCAGTTCCCGGATATCGCCAATGCGTCGCGCCGGATGACCCGCAACGAATATGATCGCTGCCAGGCAAACCAAGTCGGGCCGATCGAGGAAATCGTGATCGGGCTGGACGGGGTGGCGCTCGCCGAATCCAACCAGGGGCCGAAGCTGCGGCTCGGCAAGCGCGACATCTATCTGGCGCTGGCCGCCAATCCCGGTGGCCGCCCCAACCGGGCCCGCACCTGGCGCGACGTGAACCCGGCACTGCCGCCGATCCCGATCCTGGTGATGGGGCCGCCCTCCACCAGCGGCACCCGCGATGCGTTTGTGGAGCTGATCCTTTCGCCCGGCTGCATCGAAGCCGATCCGGACGCCGGCAAGCTGAAGGCAGCGGCCGATTCCGCCCCGTTCGACGCGCGCTGCCACCGCATCCGCGACGACGGCCCCTATGTCGACAAGGGCGAGAACGACAATCTGATCGTGCAGGGCCTGGCGCAGAACCCGAACGCGCTCGGCATCTTCGGCTATTCCTATCTGGAGGAAAACCAGAGCCGCCTGCACGGCGTGCCGATCGAAGGAATCGCCCCCAGCTATGCCACGATCGCCGATGGCCGCTATCCCGGCGCCCGCCCGCTCTATCTCTACGTCAAGACGCGCCACCTGAAGGCGGTGCCGGGGCTTAAGGATTTCCTCCAGCTCTATGCCAGGCTGTGGGGCCCCACCGGCCCGCTGGTGAAGCGCGGGCTGATCGCTGCACCGGAAGCGATGCGGACGCAGATGGTCGATCGCATCCGGCGCCAGCTGCCGCTCGATCCCGCGGAACTGAAATGATGCGCCTGCCTGCCTCGCCTCCGTGCATGGGGATTCCGGCCCGGTGAACGGCTTCGCCCTCTGTTTCGTCATCCTCGGCCTTGGCCTGATCGGTTGGCTCACCGCGCGGGCGCGCGCGGCGCGGTTCGATCGCGGCGGCCGCAAGCGGCTGCATTCGCTGCCCGCACAGCATGGCTGGTATGCCGCGGCATGGACGGTGCTGCCGCCCTTGCTGTTCCTTGCGATCTGGTCGGCGATCAGCCCCGGCATGGTGCGGCAGACGATCCTGCAGAGCCCCGCCGCCGCGCAACTTTCGGATTTCGCCTTCGAGCGCGATTCGGTGCTGGCCCAGGCGCGCGCGGTGGCCGAAGATCCCTATGCCGGCGATGTCGATCCGCTCGCACGCCAGCTGGCGCCGCTCGTCGGCGCGACGCGTAGCCGCTACGCCTGGATCGGCACGGCGGTCGCGGCGCTGCTCGCCTTTGCCGGCGGCGCCTTTGCGCTCACCCGCATCCGCCCGGACTTTCGCGCGCGTTCGCAGGTGGAGCGCACGCTGATGATGACGTTGCTGGTCGCATCGCTGATCGCGATCCTCACCACGCTCGGCATCTTCGTGTCGCTGTTCTGGGAATCGCTGCGCTTCTTCGCGCAGGTGCCGATCACCGATTTCCTGTTCGGCACGCACTGGAGCCCGCAGGTGATCGATGCCAAGGATCCCGGCGCATCGCTCGGCGCGGTGCCGCTGTTCTGGGGCACCTTCTTCATCGGGGCGGTAATCGCGATGCTGGTCGCCATTCCGTTCGGGTTGATGAGCGCGGTGTACCTCACCCAATATGCCAGCCCCACCACCCGCCGCTGGATGAAGCCGACGCTGGAGATGCTCGCGGGCGTGCCGACCGTGGTCTATGGCTATTTCGCCGCGCTCACCGTGGCGCCTGCCGTGCGCCAGTTGGCGGTGATGCTCGGCGATCCCTATGCCTCGTCGGAAAGCGCGCTGGCCGCCGGCCTGGTCATGGGCGTGATGATCATCCCGTTCGTCTCGTCGATGGCAGACGATTCGCTGGCGGCGGTGCCCACCTCGATGCGCGACGGCAGCCTGGCGATGGGGGCCACGACCAGCGAGACGATCTCGAAGGTGCTGGTGCCCGCCGCGCTGCCCGGCGTGGTGGCGGGCGTGCTGCTCGCCGTCAGCCGCGCGATCGGCGAGACGATGATCGTCGTCATGGCCGCATCGGGCGCGGCGACGATCACGCTCAACCCGCTCGAGAGCGCGACCACCGTGACCAAGCAGATCGTCGACCTGCTGACCGGCGAGGCGGAATTCGACAGCCCGAAGACGCTGGCCGCCTTCGCGCTGGGCCTCACCCTGTTCGTCATTACCCTGCTGCTCAACATCGTCGCGCTCCGCGTCGTGAAGAAGTATCGCGAGGCGTATGAATAAGCCCGTAGCGCCCGCGGCCGAACGGCGGCCGACCGACTGGAACAGCCCGGCGATGCAGCGGCGCATCCGCCGTCGCTACGCCGCCGAACGGCGGTTCCGGGTGCTCGGTGCCGGGGCGGTGATCCTGTCGGCGGCGTTCCTCGGCTTTCTTTTGTTCACCATGGTGGCGCAGGGCTGGCGGGGCTTTACCACGACCGAACTGGCGTTGCCGATCGATCTGCGCGCCGCCGGGGTGCAGGTGGAGCGCACGCGCCTGAACACGCCGGCCGCCGATCTCGCGCTGGCCGGCGCCGGGTTGGAAGATGCGGTGGAAAATGCTGCCGCTGCCGCCTTCGGCCCCGAAGGCGCGACCCTGATCGCGCCCAGCGCATGGACCGTCGTTCGCGCCGCGGTGAAACGCGACCCCGCGATGCTCGAACAGCGGCGGGTCGTACGCGTGCCCGCCTCCACCGCCTTCGATCAGGCGCTTGCGGGCGAAGGCACGCCTGCAATCAAAGCCGCCGTCGCGCGGCTGCAAGAAGCCGGCATGGTGGTGCGCGGCTTCAACTGGACGTTCCTCAGCGAGTCCGATTCCACCGATCCCGTGGCCGTCGGCATCTGGGGAGCGCTGAAGGGGTCGCTGCTCACCATGGGGATCACCTTCCTGATCGCCTTCCCAGTGGGCGTCCTATCAGCGATCTACCTGGAGGAGTATGCGCCGAAGAACCGCTGGACCGACCTGATCGAGGTGTCGATCAACAACCTTGCCGCCGTTCCCTCGATCATCTTCGGCCTGCTCGGCCTGGCCGTGTTCCTCGGCACCTGGGAAATCGGCGGCCGCGTGTTCGGGCCGATGCTGCCGCGTTCGGCACCGCTCGTCGGCGGCGTCACGCTGGCGCTGATGATCATGCCCGTCATCGTCATCGCCAGCCGCAACGCGATCAAGGGCGTGCCGCCGTCGATCCGGGATGCGGCGCTCGGCATCGGCGCCAGCCCGATCCAGGTGGTGTTCCACCATGTGCTGCCGCTTGCCCTTCCCGGCATCCTCACCGGCACGATCATCGGCATGGCGCGCGCGCTGGGCGAAACCGCACCGCTGCTGCTGATCGGGATGCGCGCCTTCATAGTCATGCCGCCGGGCGGCGTCACCGATCCGGCGACGGTGCTGCCGGTGCAGATCTTCCTGTGGTCCGACGAGGTCAGCCGCGGCTTTGTCGAAAAGACGAGCGCGGCCATCCTGGTGCTGCTCGCGGTGCTGCTCGCGATGAACGGGCTCGCCATCTATCTTCGCAACAAGTTCGAGACTCGCTGGTAATGACCTTCGCCTCCTCCCCCGCACCGCATAAGATGTCGGCCCGCGACGTCAGCGTCGCCTATGGCGACAACCAGGCGGTGAAGAACGTCTCCATCGACATCGACATGGACAAGGTCACAGCGTTCATCGGCCCGTCCGGCTGCGGCAAATCCACCTTCCTGCGCACGCTCAACCGGATGAACGATACCATCCCCAGCGCGCGCGTCACCGGCGAGATCCTGCTCGACGGCGAGAACATCTATTCGTCGGACATGGACGTGGTGCAGCTGCGCGCCCGCGTCGGCATGGTGTTCCAGAAGCCGAACCCGTTCCCCAAATCGATCTTCGAGAATGTCGCCTACGGCCCGCGCATTCATGGGCTGGCGGCGTCCAAGGCCGATCTCGAGGCGATCGTCGAACGCTCGCTGAAGCGCGCCGGTCTGTGGGAAGAAGTAAAGGATCGCCTATCCGACAGCGGCACCGCGCTGTCCGGCGGCCAGCAGCAGCGGCTGTGCATCGCCCGCGCGATCGCGGTCGATCCCGAAGTGATCCTGATGGACGAGCCGGCGAGCGCGCTCGATCCGATCGCGACCGCCAAGATCGAGGAACTGATCCACGAGCTGCGCGGCCGCTACGCCATCGTGATCGTCACACACAACATGCAGCAAGCGGCCCGCGTTTCACAGCGCACGGCCTTCTTCCATCTCGGCCAGCTCGTCGAATATGGCGAGACCGACAATATCTTCACCGCCCCCCGCCAGGAGCGTACGAAGGACTATATCACCGGAAGGTACGGCTGATGGCTAGCGGCTCCGAACATACGGTAAAGGCGTTCGACCAGGATATCGGCCAACTGCGGGCACTGATTTCGCAGATGGGCGGGCTTGCCGAACAGGCGATCCATGACGCGCTGAAAGCCCTGCAGCGCGGCGATCTTGCGCTGGCCCAGGGGGTGCGCACCAAGGATCGCCAGATCGACGCGCTGGAAGCGGAGATCGAGAAGCTCGTCGTTCGCGTGATCGCGCTGCGTGCGCCGATGGCGGACGATCTGCGCGAGGTAATCGCCGCGCTGAAGATCGCCGCGGTGGTCGAGCGGATTGGCGATTATGCGAAGAACATCGCTAAGCGGGTGCCGATGATCCACAGCGAAGGCGGGGATCGGATCGAGGCGGTGTCGATCCTGCCGGCGATGGGCCAGCTTGCGGCCGATATGGTGCATGACGCGCTCGACGCGTTTTCGGCGCGCGACGCGCGGAGCGCCGCAGAGGTGTGCGCCCGCGACAATGCGCTCGATGATTTCTACGATTCGATCTTTCGGACGCTGGTGACGTTCATGGTCGAGAACCCGCGCACGATCAGCCAGGTGGCGCATCTGCTGTTCGTGGCCAAGAATCTGGAGAGGATCGGCGACCACGCCACCAATGTCGCCGAAATGGTCTATTTTGCCGCGACCGGGCATTATCTCGCCGATCGCGAAAGCGGCGACGGCAGCGGGAGCTGAGGGGAAGTTATGGCACGGGTCAAAATGCTGCTGGTGGAAGACGATGCGGCGATTGCCGAACTCGTCACCTGGCATTTCAAGCGCGAAGATTACGAAGTGAAGCACACGCCCGATGGCGAGGAAGCGCTGCTGCTCGCCAAGGAAGCGACGCCGGATATCGTGCTGCTCGACTGGATGGTGGAAGGGCTATCGGGGATCGAGGTGTGCCGTCGCCTGCGCCGCATGCCCGAAACCGCGAACGTGCCGATCATCATGCTCACCGCGCGGGGCGAAGAGGAAGATCGCGTCCGCGGGCTCGAGACCGGGGCCGACGATTATGTGACCAAGCCCTTCTCCCCCCGCGAGCTGGTGGCGCGGGTCGGCGCGGTGCTGCGCCGCGTGCGTCCGGCATTGGCGGGCGAGGCG
Source organism: Sphingomonas sp. HT-1 (assembly GCF_048568905.1). Taxonomy (GTDB): domain Bacteria; phylum Pseudomonadota; class Alphaproteobacteria; order Sphingomonadales; family Sphingomonadaceae; genus Sphingomonas. Next base: position 1,813,475 of record NZ_CP183770.1, read on the forward strand.
CTGACCTATTCGGACATCGAGATGGACACGGTAGGCCACAAGGTCCGCCGCGGCGGCGAGGTGATCCAGCTCGGGCCGACGGAATTCCGCCTGCTCAAGCACTTCCTCGAGCATCCGGGCTGGGTGTTTTCGCGCGAACGGCTGCTCGATGCGGTGTGGGGCCACGATAGCGACATCGAATCGCGCACCGTCGACGTCCATATCCGCCGCCTCCGCAAGGCGATCAATCGCGGGAATCGGCAGGATATCATCCGCACGGTACGGTCCGCAGGATACTCGCTCGACGCAGGAAATTAGGCGACAGACGGGCGGAGCGCCCCGGCGGAGAAGCGTTGGCCTCCGCCGGATCCTCGCCTACCCTCTCCCGAAACCTGTTTGTGGAGAGCACCATGACCATACGCTTTGACCACCGCGTCGCCATCGTCACTGGCGCCGGCGGCGGCATCGGCCGCGCCTATGCGCTGGAACTCGCCAGCCGCGGTGCGAAGCTGGTGGTCAATGATCTGGGCAGCAGCCGCGATGGTTCCGGCCAGTCCGATGCGGCGCGCGCAGTCGTCGCCGAGATCGAAGCGATGGGTGGCGAAGCGATCGCCGATGGCGGCAGCGTGACCGATGCCGCCGCGATGATTGCCATGGCCGACGCCGCCAAGGCACGGTGGGGCCGGATCGACATCCTGATCAACAACGCCGGCGTGCTGCGCGACAAAAGCTTTGCCAAGATGAGCGCCGAAGACTTCCGGTTCGTCGTCGACGTGCACCTCAACGGCTCCGCCAACGCGACGAAGGCGGTGTGGGAAACGATGCGCGCGCAGGGCTATGGCCGCATTCTGATGACCGCTTCGTCCTCGGGACTGTTCGGCAATTTCGGCCAGGCGAACTACGGCGCGGCCAAGCTGGGGCTCGTGGGGCTTGCCAAGACGCTGCATCTCGAAGGCGCCAAATATGGCATTCGCGTCAACACCGTCGTGCCGGTCGCCGGCACGCGGATGACCGAGGATATCTTCCCCGAAGCGGCATTCGCGGCTTTCGCGCCGGAAAATGTCGCTCCCGCCGCCCTGTTCCTGGTTTCCGAAGGCGCGCCCAGCAACGTGATTCTCGGCGCGGGTGCTGGGGTGGTGCAGGCCGCCTATGTAACGCTTACGCCCGGGGCGGTGCTGAACGCATGTACGCCCGAATCGGTCGCCGCGCAATGGTCGCAGATCGTCGACCGCACCGGTGAGATTGTTCCCGGATCTGGCGCCGAACAGACCATGGCGATCCTCAGCAAATTGCAGCGCTGACCCCGTGGTGCACCGTATTGCCTCAGCAATACGCTTGTGACATTCTCCGGGGCTCGAAGGAGAATGGTCCATGTATAGCGAAAGCGAACTGGCAAGCGCCGTGGAGGCAGGGGCGCTCACCCCCGAAGCCGCTACGGCGTTTCGCAACCATGTCGCCGCCAGCCGAGCGACGCCCGCGGTGGATGAAGAGCATTTCCGCCTGCTCAGCGGATTCAACGACATCTTCGTGGCCATCGCCGCGGCACTGATCCTGGTCGCCGTGGCGAAGCTGGGCGGCAGCTTGGCGGAAGCGCTGATCGGCGGCGGCAGCGAGCCGCGCGTCATCGGTGCCAACCTGATCGGCGGCGGCGCGTTGGCGGCTGCGACGAGTTGGATGCTGGCCGAGTATTTCACCGCCCGCCGCCGCCTGGCGCTGCCCTCCATTCTGTTGCTGCTCGGCTTCGTGGCCGGTGCCGGTGCGACGATTGCCGGGCTGTTCGTCGTCAACATCCCGTGGCTGACGCAGGTGTTTCACATCACTACCGAAGCGCATCAGGAACGACTCGCCGGCGTGATCGCGGCCTCGGCCGCCAGCCTCACCGCGGCGGCGGCCTGGGTACACTGGCGCCGCTTCATGGTGCCGATCACCGTCGCCGCAGGCGCACTGGCCGTTGTCGGCGTCTCGGTCGGCCTGATGACCTCGCTCGTTCCCGCCGCGCGGGACTGGGTGAACGGCATCCTGCTGATCGGCGGTATCGGCATCTTCATCGCGGCGATGCGCTGGGACATGACCGATCTGGAGCGCCGCACCCGCCGCGCCGATGTTGCCTTCTGGCTCCATCTTGCTGCCGCGCCGCTAATCGCCCACCCCGTTTTCCACCTGCTGGGCGTGTTCGATGGCGAGATCGGGGCGCCGATGGCGACGTTGGTCTTCGCGCTCTACCTGTTCTTTGCCTTTGTCGCGCTCGCGGTAGACCGGCGAGCATTGCTGGTCTCCAGCCTCGCCTATGTGCTCTGGGCGATGTATTCGCTGTTCCACCAGAGTGGCGCCGTCGAACTGAGCGCGGCGTTCACCGGCCTGGTGATCGGATCGGCGTTGCTGTCGCTTTCCGCCTTCTGGCACACCATGCGGCGCGCAGCCGTGGGCGTACTGGGCGACTTTGCCCGGCGGCTGCCACCAACGCAGCAGGGCGCGCTGGCGTAGCCTCGGGCTGGGCGGGCATAGTATATGGCCGAAAACCGTCGTCCTCCCCGCGAAGGCGGGGACGACGATGGATTTCTGGACGAATCGAAACTCTATTCTTCCACCAGCTTCAGCAGTCGCCGCTCGACAGGTGCCAGCACGGGGCCAAGTTCCTGGCCACGCTTCAGCACGGCGCCGCCTTCGTTCACCAGCGCCCACATGCCTTGGCGATTGCGCAGGCTCGGACGCTTCTCGATCCGGTACTCGGGGCGCTCGGCAGCCCGCCGAAACGCCGCGAAAACCGCAAGATCCTTGTCGAACTGCATGGCATAATCGCGCCAGTGCCCCGCCGCGACCATCCGCCCATACAGGTCGAGAATGCGGTTGAGTTCGGTGCGTTCGAAGCCGACTTGCCCGGGGCGGCCGATGGGGAGCGGCGTGACGGTTCCCATCAGGCCCGGTCGCGCTGCCCGGCGCCTGCCTCACGCTCGGCGATCATCGCATCCAGGCGCTTGCGCAGCGTCTCGATCTCACAGCGCATCAGTTCCAGCTTCTGGCTCGCGGGATCGAACAATTCGCTACACGGGGTGCCATAGGGGACGAAATCCTTCTGCCAGGCGACCGCCTCCACCAGCGTCGGCTTGGCCGGGATGCCAACCATTACCGCGCCGGGCGCCACATCCTTCGTGACCACCGCATTGGCGCCGATCCGGGCGCGCTCGCCGACGACGATCGGCCCCAGCACCTGCGCGCCGGAACCGATAATCACGCCGTCGAGCAGCGTCGGGTGGCGCTTGCCGCCCACGCCATTGTCCGGGCTGGTGCCGCCCAACGTCACGCACTGATAGATAGTGACATTGTCGCCGATCGTCGCGGTTTCGCCGATCACGACGAAGCCATGGTCGATGAAGAAGTTGCGGCCGATCGTGGCGCCCGGATGAATGTCGATCGCGGTCATCCACCGCGACCAGTGATTGACGAGCCGGGCCAGGAAGAAGAACCGGCGGCGGAACAGCGCGTGCGCGATGCGGTGATAGCCCAGCGCCCACACGCCCGGGTATAGCAGAATCTCCAGCCGACTCCGTGGCGCGGGGTCACGCGCGAGGATCGAATCGAGATAGGCTTTCAGACGCTGCAGCATGGCCGGACCCCTTTAGCGGAAGGAAATAGGGGCGGTCCCGCGGGATTTCCAGCATGGGCATGGCCACAGGTTCTGCGCGCTAAACACCATCTATCTTGTGGGATTTGCGCGGACTTGCCATTGGAAGGTTAGCCGGTCGCTACAGGGGCACGCATGTTCGCAGGGATTACGCTGGCCGAGATGGTGCCCTATCTGGCCGTGGGCTTCGCCGCCCAGCTGGTGGATGGCGCGCTCGGCATGGCATTCGGAGTCATTTCCAGCACCTTGATGGTGAGCGTGCTGGGCATCCCGCCGGCCACCGCCTCCGCAGGCGTGCACCTGGTCGAGACGATGACCACCGGCGTGTCCGGGCTGAGCCATGCGCTCCACCGGAACGTCAACTGGCGGCTGTTCGCCCGGCTGCTGATCCCGGGAATCATCGGCGGCGTGCTGGGGGCCTATGTGCTGACGTCGCTCGATGCGGCGGTGACCCGGCCGTTCGTGATGGCCTATCTCGCCGCGATCGGCCTGTACCTGCTGTTGCGCGCCCTTCGGTTTCCGCCACGCCCCCGCGAACCCAAGATCGTCGAGCCGCTTGGGCTGCTGGGCGGCTTTCTGGATGCGGCGGGCGGCGGCGGATGGGGGCCGGTGGTGACCAGCAACCTGCTCGTACAGGGCGCGCAGCCGCGCACGACCATCGGCACGGTGAACACGGTCGAATTCTTCCTAACCCTCACCATTTCAGCGACCTTCCTGTTCCACATCGGCAGCGAAGGATTCACGCCTGCGTTCTGGCACCCCGTATCGGGGCTGCTGATCGGTGGCGTGGTGGCGGCGCCGTTCGGGGCGGTCTTTGCCAAGCGCGTGCCTACGCGGGTGCTGCTGTGCCTGGTCGGCATCGTGCTGACCGCGACCAGCGCGTTCAGCCTGTATCGGGCGCTGGCCTGACGCCTAGATGCCAGGCGGGCGGCCTGTCGCGACGGACACACCGCCATCGCAACGATCGCGGCACCGCAAAAAACAGTCTTTCTGCCGCTGCCTCGATCAATGGGGCGCGGCGGAAAAGATAGCGCGATGGGGCGCGACTTCGATGCCTCAGGAACGTTTCTCAGCGTAACAAATGCTTAGAAGCCGTGTTTGCGCCGCCTGAACATCCAGTGGTGTGACGCTTGATCCATGTCAAACTCGATTATTTCCTGGCGATTGAGTGACGCAGTCGATCATACCGAACGGGTCTTCCAATTTCTCATTGCCGCGCAGCGCACCTATATGCCGCATTGCAATAGCAACCCCGTTCTGGAGGAAACCATTCATGGCTCTCATCGGCAGCACCATTAAGCCGTTCACCGCGCAAGCCTATAAGCAGGGCAAGTTCGTCGAAGTCACCGAAGCCGACGTGAAGGGCAAGTGGGCCGTCTTCTTCTTCTATCCGGCGGATTTCACCTTCGTGTGCCCGACCGAGCTGGAAGACCTGGCCGATATCTATCCGACCCTGCAGAACATGGGCGTCGAAGTCTATTCGGTCTCGACCGACACGCACTTCAGCCACAAGGCTTGGCATGACACCTCGCCCGCGATCGGCAAGATCAACTACTACATGCTCGGCGACCAGAACCACATCATCTCGAACAACTTCGACGTTCTGCGCGAAGGCCAGGGCCTGGCCGACCGCGGCACTTTCGTGGTGGATCCCGACGGCGTGATTCAGATCATGGAGATCACTTCGGAAGGCGTTGGCCGCAACGCCCAGGAACTGCTCCGCAAGATCAAGGCCGCACAGTATGTCGCGGCGCATCCAGGCGAAGTCTGCCCCGCGAAGTGGGAAGAAGGCGCCGAAACGCTCGCGCCGTCGCTCGACCTGGTCGGCAAAATCTAAGCCCCTTTCCTCTCCTATAAGGGGAGGAAAGAAGGGGAAGTGTTACGGCGCCCCCCTGCCCCCCTCAACGGGCGCCACATGCGGCCCGGGGCGGAACCCCTCCGCCTCGGGCCGTTTTAGTGAGAACCACAGGAGTTTTCCCATGCTCGACGCCAATCTGACGCAACAGCTCAAGGGCTATCTCGTGAACATCCGCGAGCCGATCGAGCTCGTCGCCAGCCTGGGCGACGACGCGAAGTCGCGCGAGCTGGGCGATTTGCTGGCAGATATTGCCGCGCTCTCGGACAAGATCGATCTCGTCGCCGCCGATAACGCGCGCAAGCCCAGCTTCATGATCCGCCGCAAGGGCACGGATATCGGCGTGCGCTTCGCCGGTATCCCGATGGGGCATGAGTTCACCTCGCTGGTGCTCGCCCTGCTCCAGGTCGGCGGCCACCCGAGCAAGGCGGCACAGGATCTGATCGAACAGGTCCGCAACATCGACGGAGACTTCAGCTTCGAAACCTATTTCTCGCTGTCGTGCCAGAACTGCCCGGACGTGGTGCAGGCGCTGAACCTGATGGCGGTGCTCAACCCGCGCATCCGCCATACCGCGATCGACGGCGCGCTGTTCAAGGACGAGGTCGAGGCGCGCAAGGTGATGGCGGTGCCGACGGTGTACCTGAACGGCGAACCCTTTGCCTCTGGCCGGATGGAGCTGGAGCAGATCGTCGCGAAAATCGACAGCGGCGCCGAAACGCGCGCGGCCGAGAAGATCGCCAAGAAGGAGCCGTTCGAAGTCCTGATCGTCGGCGGCGGCCCCGCCGGTGCGGCTGCGGCGATCTATACCGCGCGCAAGGGCATCCGCGTGGGTATCGCGGCGGAGCGCTTCGGCGGACAGGTGCTAGACACGATGGGTATCGAGAACTTCATCTCGGTGTCCCATACCGAAGGTCCCAAACTGGTCGCGCAGCTGGAGCAGCATGTGAAGGAGTATGACGTCGACGTCATGAACCTGCAGCGTGCCGAGAAGCTGATCCCGGCGGCACGCGAGGGCGGGCTGCACGAGGTCATCCTCGCCAACGGCGCGAGCCTGAAGGCAAAGGCGGTCATTCTTTCCACCGGTGCACGCTGGCGGCAGATGAACGTGCCGGGCGAGGACGAGTATAAGAACAAGGGCGTGGCCTATTGCCCGCACTGCGACGGCCCGCTGTTCAAGGGCAAGCGCGTTGCGGTGATCGGCGGCGGCAATTCGGGTGTCGAGGCCGCGATCGACCTGGCCGGCATCGTCGCGCACGTGACGCTGATCGAGTTCGACAGCCAGCTCCGCGCCGATGCGGTGCTGCAGCGCAAGCTTGCCAGCCTGCCAAACGTGAAGGTACTCACCTCGGCGATGACCACGCGCGTCAACGGCGACGGCGAGAAGGTTTCGGGCCTGACCTACAAGGATCGCAACAGCGGCGCCGAGCACGATATCGAGCTGGAAGGCATTTTCGTCCAGATCGGGCTGGTGCCGAACACCGAATGGCTGAAGGACGCAGTGGCCCTCACCACGCGCGGCGAGATCGAAATCGACGCGCGCGGCGAAACCAGCCGGCCGGGCATTTTCGCGGCGGGCGACTGCACCACCGTGCCGTACAAGCAGATCGTGATCGCGATGGGCGCGGGTTCCACCGCAGCGCTCTCGGCGTTCGACTACATGATCCGCTTGCCCGAAGACGTGCTCCAGGCTGCTGCTGCCTGAGCCCTGCTCCCCTCCCGCTTGCGGGAGGGGAGCCTTCTGCTATTCGCTTCCTATATTCGAGGCAGCCACTATATATCCGGCCTACAATCGATAGAGGCGATCATTGGCGCAAACCTACCTGCCGACCCTGAAACAGCTGCAATATCTGGTCGCGCTGCATGACGCCGGCCATTTCGGGCGTGCTGCAGAGGCATGTTTCGTCACCCAGTCCACCCTTTCCGCCGGTATTCGCGAGCTGGAGACGCTGATCGGCGTGGTACTGGTCGAGCGGACCCGCCGGGTGGTGCGCTTTACGCCCCTAGGCGAGCGAATCGTGGAGAAGGCCCGCCGGGTCTTGCGTGAAGCTGACGAGCTGGGCGATCTCGCCCGCGCCGCCGGACGCCCCCTCTCGGGCGAAATGCGGATGAGCGTGATCCCCACCATCGCGCCGTTCCTGCTGCCCCGCATCCTGCCGCGGCTCCGCCAGCAATATCCCGACCTCAAGCTCTATCTGCGCGAGGAAACGAGCGGACAGGCTTGCGAGGCGCTGAGCCATGGCCGCACGGATTGCGTGCTGCTCGCGCTGCCCTTCTCCTGCGGCGATGTGGAGAGCGCACGGCTGTTCGACGACCGACTGTTCGTCGCGTTTCGGGAAGGCGAGATGACGCCGAGCCCATCGATCCACCCCGACGCGATCGACGAAACCAGGCTGCTGATGCTGGAAGACGGGCACTGCCTGAAGGACCATGCCCTTGCCGCCTGCAACCGGCCGGAGATGCGTGCGGAGGCGACGATGCTCGGCACGTCGCTCCACACCATGGTGCAGATGGTGGACAATGGCCTGGGCGTGACGATGCTGCCGGAGATGGCGGTGGACGCCGGCATCCTGGAGCATACCTCGGTCAAGGCACGGCCGCTCGACGCAGCCAATGCCTCGCGCCACATCGCCCTGGTCTGGCGCAAGGCCTCTCCCCGCGAACGCGACTTTCGATTGCTGGCGGACGTGCTGGCCGCAGCGCGGGCCTGAACGCTAAAGCGAGATGCTCTAGTTCCAGCTAGCGGCAGCGTCGTGGTCGCCCGTGCGGGGCTCCACCCAGCGCGTGCCGCCCGCCAGCCATTCGCGCTTCCAGAAGGGCGCGTCGGTCTTCAGTCGGTCGATCAGATAGGCGCAGGCTTCCAGCGCCTCGCGCCGATGCGCGGCGGCGGTACCGACGAACACGATGCGCTCCCCCGCCGTCATCCGCCCGACCCGGTGGACGATGGTGACGCCCAGCAGGTTCCAGCGGTCCACCGCCGCTTCCGCGAGCGCGCAGAGCGCCGCCTCCGTCATGCCCGGATAATGTTCGAGTTCCAGCGCCAAAACGCCGTCATCCGTTCGAACCACGCCGGTGAAAGTTGCAACGCCGCCTGCTCCGCGCTCTTCCAGTGCCGCCACTTCCATCGCCAGTTCGATGGGCGCGGGATCGACGGAGACGCGGATCATCCGCCGGTCACCGGCGGGAAAATCGCCACTTCACGGGCATCACCCAGCAGCGCGTCGAGGGGCACGAAGCGCTGGTCGATCGCGGCGCGCAGCTTGGCAGGCTCGGCCAGCGCCGCGGCATGCCCATCGCTGCGGCCGGCCAGCCAGTCGATCAGGTCCGCCACGTTGCGCACGGCGGCCGGCGGTTCGACCTGCTCCTCGCCGGTGCCCACCCGCTCACGCACCCAGGCGAAATAGAGCATGGTGATCGCCATCAGCTGTCCATATGGCTCAGGCCGACCCGCAGATAATCCCAGCCGGTAATCGCGGTCAGCGCCGCGGCACTCCACAGCGTTGCGAGCCCCACTGCCAAGACCCAGGGCCATTCCGGGAGCGCGCCGGACAGGATCAGCGCGCCCAGCGATACCAGTTGCAGCGCCGTCTTCCACTTCGCCAACCGCGAAACCGGCACGGACACCTGCAGCCCGCCGAGGAACTCGCGGAGCCCCGATACAGCGATCTCGCGCAGCAAAATCACCAAGGCGGCGATGACATGCCAGTCGGCGATCACGCCTTTCCCCACCAGGATAAGGATCACCGCCGCGACCATGATCTTGTCGGCGATCGGATCGAGGAAGATGCCCAGCTTGGACACCGTGCCCTGGGCGCGCGCCAGATAACCGTCGAAATAGTCGGTGATGCCCATCAGGCAATAGAGCGCGAAAGCGATCGCAAATCCCGGTGCCCAATGCGGCCACCACAGGAACCCCACCAGCAACGGCACGGCGAAGATCCGGGAGAGCGTCAGGATATTCGGCAACGTCAACATGCAAAAGTCCTAGCACCGCCGGTACGCGCGGGGGAGCGATAAAGCTCCCCGGCTCAGAACAATTCGTCCAGGCGAAGGTGGAAGTCGAGCCTCGCGCCATCGAGCGCGACGCCATAGGCGTCCAGCATCGCCTGCGCCGCGCCATCGCCGAACTCCTGCAGGCTGTTCCACAGGATCGCCAGATCCTGCCACGGATCGGCGACGCCCACCCGCCCCAGATCGATACAGCCGACCACCTCGCCCTCCACAACCAGCAAGTTGTCGAGCGAGATGTCGCCATGCGTTACCACCCGGTCGAAGGCCGGCGGCAGCGCCGCCATCATTGCGTCCCACACCTGTTCGGCCGACATGCCGATCCGGGCATCGTCGAAGTCGCTTTCGTCCACCAGGCCGGCGTCGATGCGATCGCGTGCTGCGGCAAGCCGCAGGCGGTGATCGGCGTTGAACGGGCAGCGATCGGCCGGCAACGCATGAAGGCGGCGGAGGAAACGGGCGAGCGAAGCTGCCAGCACCGGTGCAGCGGACGGATCGCGTTCGAGCAGCTGATATGCCGTGCGCCCCGGCAGCCGGCCGGTGAGCAGCCAGGCCGAATCCGATTCAAGCACGAAGCCATGCAGCGGCGCCACCGGCAGATAGGGCGCCAGCCAGCGCAGGCGCACCGCCTCATCGACCAGATCGGTCACGACTGGGCCGTGCGCCACCTTCAGGTAAAGATCGTCCGATCCGTCTTCCGTCAGGCGATAGACCGCACAGCCGGATTCGCCCACCCGATCCCGAAACCAGCGCCGCCCCGCCACCGCCAGGCTGGCCGGCACCTCGAGCGCGCTGGTCGCTTCTTCGCGTGCCATGTTCCCCTCTCGTTCCCAAGCCCGAGGATTAATCGATTGAAGCCGCGCCCGCCCCCCGGTATGCCGCCCCTTCACCGAGCGGAAGACCGCGTCAAGGGGAGCATATATCGAATGATCGGTGCGCTCGGGCTCATGAAGGAGCGCCGGTTCCTGCCCTTGTTCGTCACGCAGTTCCTGGGAGCGTTCAACGACAACCTCTTCAAGAACGCGATGATCTTTTTCGCGACCTACCAGATTTTCAACTCGGTGGAGCAGGAGACCCAGTTCAGCGCGATCGCGACCGGCATCTTCATCCTGCCCTTCTTCCTGTTCTCCGCGCTTGCCGGCCAACTGGCCGACACGCATGACAAGGCGCGGATCATGCGGATCATCAAGGCAGCGGAAGTGGCGATCATGCTGGTCGGCGCCACCGGAATCTTCCTCGCCAGCCTGCCGCTGATGCTGGTCGCCCTGATCGGCATGGGCGTGCACTCCACCTTTTTCGGCCCGATCAAATACGCGATCTTGCCGCAGCATCTGGCGGAGGACGACGTGCTGGGCGGCACCGGCATGATCGAGGCGGGCACCTATATCGCGATCCTGTTCGGGACGATCGCCGGCGGGCTGCTCAGCGCCCATGCTGCGGCCGTTGCGGTGATCGGAATTGCGCTGACGGGCTGGTTCGCATCGCTCAAGATCCCGCCCGCGCCGCCGCTCACGCACCTCGAGATCGACTTCAATATTTTTCGGGCATCCGCCCGGCTGATCTCCGCGACGATGCACATCCGCCGCCTGTTCCTGGCAATCGTATCGATCAGCGTCTTCTGGTCGATCGCGGCGGTGCTCGGCGTTCTGTTTCCCCCGCTCGTCAAGAACGTGTTTCACGCGCAGAAGGACGTGGCGAGCGTGTTCCTGGGCATCTTCTCGATCGGCATCGCGATCGGCTCGGTCATCATCAACAAGCTGCTGAAGGGCAATGTCTCCGCGCGATACTGCGTGCCTTCGGTGCTGGCGATGGCGGCGTTCGTCATCGATTTCCACTTCGCCGCCCGCTATTGGCCGGTGCATGACGGCCCGCTTCTGAAGACCCTGGACTTCGTGCGGATGCCGGCAGCCTGGCACGTACTCGGCGATCTCGCGATGATCGCCGTCACCGGCGGCATGTTCGTGGTACCGCTCTACGCCTTCCTCACCACCACGGTCGAAAAGTCGCAGACCGCGCGCACGGTGGCGGCGAACAATGTTGTGAATTCAGGGGCGATGGTGCTCGGATCGGTCGGCATTTTCGCGTTCACCCGCATTCCGGGCGTGCGCGTGGAGGATTCGCTGTGGGTAGTGGTAGCGCTGGCGCTGGCCTCGGCGGCCTGCGCCCGGCTGCTCTACAAGGAAGGCGACGTGCCGCGCCGCGGCGATTGCCGGAACGGCTAAACCTTCGCCCGCGAGGCGATCCTGCGCAGGGCTGCCCCAGCCGGTGGTGCTGGCCGATCCTTACAGCAGGAACGTATAGAAACAGGTGAAGAAGGCGGCGAAGCTGAGCAGGAACAGCCGCACATCGCCATCGTCCTTCGCCTTGCGGTGGCGCGACATCGTCGCCCGCACATGGCTGCGAAAGGCATGACGCTGGGCGTCGCGTATGGTCAGGGTACGCTGCATGCCCAAAGTTAACGCGCCGTTTAGGATTTCGGCCAGCGGCAATGATGGTTAACGCCGTCTTGTTACGGGACCGGGCCGATTTTGGGCGCGCTGCGGAGATCCGGCGCAAGTGCCGCGTGTGCTACGCGAGGATCCGGCGGCGACCCGCCGCTATGCCTTGGGCGCCGGTCCCGTGGTCGCGCGAATCTTGAGTTCGTGGTCCAGCGTCAACTGCGGCGCAAGCGCCTGGCCGGAAAGCATCAGGTCCACCGCCGCATAGGCAAGCTGGCGCACCGGCTGGCGGATCGTCGTCAAGGGCGGCCATACCGCGCGGGCAAGATCGCTGTCGTCGAACCCGGCGATCGAAAGCGCGTCGGGCACGCCGAGATCGGCTTCGTGCGCCGCGGCAAGCGCGCCGGCCGCCATATCGTCATTGCCAGCGAAGATCGCCGTCGGTCGCGGATTGCGCGCCAGCAGCGCCCGCGCGGCGGCGCCACCGGAAGCGAAGCTGTAATCGCCGGCAATCACCAGCGCAGGGTCGAACAGGATGCCATGTGCTTCCAGTTCCTGACGATAGCCGGCCATGCGATCCTTGGACGAGACATGGCTTTCCGGCCCGGAGACAAAGGCGATCGCGCAGTGCCCGAGATCGATCAGGTGGCGGGTAATTTCGCGCGCGGCGGCCACGTCGTCCATGGTCGTCGACAGTCCATGGCCTTTGCGCAGCCCCGGCGCGATGCGGACATAGGGCAGCTTCCGCTTGTCCAGCGCATCGATCAGATCCGGCATTTCGGTAAGCGGCGGCGACAGGATCAGGCCGTCGAGATGGGCCTCGTCGACCAGCGCGAGCACATCCTTCGCCAGATGTCGTGCGGTGCTGTCCACGGGCTGCATCAGCAGGCGATATCCCAGTTCGCCGCAGCGCTCCATCGCGCCCGCCTGGATGTGGAAGACGTAATAGGGACTGGGGTTATCGTAGAGTAGCGCAACCTGAAACGAGCGCCTGCCCGCGAGGATGCGCGCGGCATGGCTGGGGCGGAAGTTGAGCTGTGCAACGACTTCCTCCACCCGGCGCCGGGTTTCGTCGCTGACATGCTTTTCATTGTTGAGGACGCGGGAAACCGTCTTGAACGAAACGCCTGCGATCTTCGAGACTTCCTTGATCGTCGGGCGTGTGGTCATCGGGCTCCCCACTGCATTGCATCGTTCCGCTACTGTATCATGTGCGTTGCCGGCTTGTAGCGCGCCTGCCCCTGCAATGCACTGACTTTGGTAAGCGGCTTCCACCACTGATCGCTATGTTCACCCACTTCGGAGCCGGAGCTACCGCTTCCGTCCCTGATGCCGGATGTTGGAAGGCCGCCCACGTCGATGCAGCACGCGCTTGGGCGCCCCCTTGCCGGGTCGGCCCGTACGGGGAGCGCCGCCGCCGGCGCCCTTCCCCTCCGGCAGTTCGAAGCGCAGCGCGCCCGAAACGGGGTTCGCCTCCACCAGCCGCAGTTCCAACCGCTGCCCCAAGGCGAACGCGTCGCCGCTATGCTCGCCCACCAGCCGCTTGGCGGCTTCGTCGAAGTGGAAATACTCGCTACCCAGATCGCGCACGGAGACCAGCCCGTCGCCGCCCACACCCTCGACCGTGGCGAAAAAGCCGAAGTTCTGCACACCGGTGATCCGCGCTTCCAGCACCTCGCCGACATGGGTGGCCAGATAGGCGGCGACATAGCGGTCGATCGTCTCGCGCTCTGCCTCCATGGCGCGGCGCTCGAGCTTGCTGATCGTCTCGCCAATGCGATCCATTGATGCGGAATCCTCAGCGGTCAGCCCGCCCGGTCCCAATCGGTACGCCTCCACCAGCGCCCGATGGACGATCAGGTCCGAATAGCGCCGGATAGGCGAGGTGAAATGCGCGTAGGAGCCAAGCGCCAGGCCGAAATGGCCGACATTCTCCGGCCCGTAATAGGCCTGGGTCTGCGTGCGCAGCACCTGTTCCATCACCTGCGGGCGGAAATCCACCTCGCCCAACCGATCGAGGATGCGGTTGAACGTCGCCGGGCGGATCACCTGCCCCAGCGCGAATTCGATGTCGAAGGTCTTGAGATATTCCTTCAGCGCAGTCAGCTTCTCGCGCGCGGGCGGCTCGTGGATGCGGTACATCACCGGCATCTTCTTCGCTTCCAGCGCCTTGGCGGCGGCCACGTTGGCGGCGATCATATATTCTTCGATCAGCTTGTGCGCATCGAGCCGCTCGCGCGGAGCGACGGACAGGATCCGCCCCTTCTCGTCCAGCACGATCCGCCGCTCCGGCAGATCCAGATCGAGCGGCTCGCGCTCGTTCCGCGCGGCGGCGAGCGCGCGCCAGCAATCCCAGAGCGGACGCAAGGCGGTTTCGGTAAGCGCGTTCTCCAACGTACCGTCGATCGCCGCCTGCGCATCCTCATAGGCGATGTTCGCCGCGAGCCGCACGACCGCCCGGGTGAACCGCCAGCCCTTCAACGCACCGGCCTTCGTTACTTGCAGGTGACAGGCCAACGCAGCGCGATCGACGCCTTCCTTCAGCGAACACACGTCCGCAGAAAGCACCTCGGGAAGCATCGGCACCACGCGATCGGGGAAGTATACCGAATTGCCGCGCTTGCGCGCCTCGCGGTCCAACTCGGACCCGGGCCGGACGTAGAAAGACACGTCGGCAATCGCGACGATCGCCTTCCAGCCGCCCTCATTGGCGGGATCGTCGTCCGGGGTCGCCCAGACGGCATCGTCGTGGTCGCGCGCATCGGCGGGGTCGATCGCCACGATCGGCAGGTGGCGCAGATCCTCCCGCCCGTCGCCCAGTGGCTGCTGCGCTACGCGCTCCGCCTCCTCCAACAGCTCTTCCGAGAAGATGTTGGGGATGCCGTGCCGGTGGATCGCAATTAGCGAGAAGCTGCGCGGGGCGAACGGATCACCCAGGCGCTCGACCACCTTGGCCGTGATCCGTGGCGGCCGGCCGGTCTTCTCGGCAAGCACGAGATCCCCCTGCTCGGCACCGCCCGCGTCGGAAACGGGATAGTCCCGCCGTTCCTTCTTCTCGACGCCCTGCAGCCACATCCGGCCGCCCTCTTCGTGGAGCACGCCGAGCATCAGTTCCTCGCCGCGCGCGAGCTTCTTCATCGGATGCGCGATCCAGCCATTCCCGGCCTCTTCGGTGCGGGCAAGGATGCGATCGCCGACACCAAGCGCCGATCGCTTGCCGCGGGCCTCGCGCACGCGCAGGCGGGGCGCGGGCACATGTTCCGCTTCCCAGCGCTCGGGCACCGCCCATACCGTGTCCCCATCGGCATCGGTGACGCGCAGCACAGTCACCTTGGGCAGCCCACCCATTTTGTGGAAGGCACGGCCGGGAGCGACGTCGATCAGCCCCTCGTCGGTCATATCCTTCAGGAGCGCCTTGAGCAGGATCTTGTCCTGCGCGCTCAGCCCGAACGCCCGCGCGATCTCGCGCTTGCCGGCAGGCGTGTCGGACGATGCGATGAAATCGAGAATTTGCTGCCGCGTCGGCAGCCCTGCTCTTGTTCTGTTCTTAGCCATTGACCCCGAACATAGGCATTCGGGAACCACAAACCAATCGCTATCCCGCGGCCACCGCGCGTTCGAAGGCGGCAGCATTCTCCACGGTCGGCTCCAGCGCGAACGCTGGCACCTGCGCGCAGGCGCGGGCCAGCGCCGTGCGGTCGAGTTCCCACCAGCGGGTGCGCTCCAGCGCGTCGATCACCTCGGGCGCGAACCGATATCGGATCAGCTTGGCGGGATTGCCGGCGACGATCGCATAGGGCGCCACATCGCGCGTCACCACGGCGCCCGCGCCGATCACCGCGCCGCGGCCGATCCGCTTGCAACCGGGTGTGATGATCGCATGATGGCCGATCCACACATCGTCCTCGACGATCGTCGGCTGGGCGACAACGCGGTCGCGATCGATCACGCCGCGCGCCTTCAGGTAGAAGATCGGGTGGGTCGACAGCGCCTGCATCGGGTGGTTGGCGGAAATGATCAGTGCCGATCCCGCGAACGAGCAATAGCGGCCGATCTGCGTGCCCGGCGGAATCCGCCAGCGATCGAACGCGCCGTAGCTATATTCGCCGATCTCGATTCGGTAGAGCTTGCGGAAGCGGCTGCGGAGCAGCGCGCTTTCCTCATGGTTCCGCACCAGCTTCAGCAGTACCCGGTCGATCGTGCTTTGTATGCCCATCCTGTCCTCCCATACCCGAAGGCGGCGCCGGCTCACCGGCGATAATTGAAGCTCACGCTAATCCGCTTGTCCTTGCCCGAACCGGGCGGCACCTCGTGCCGAAGCCAGCTTTCCCACAATAGGACCGTGCCAACCTCCGGCGTCACTTCGATGAAGGGCTGCAGCGCTTCCGGCGCGTCCGGCCGCCGCGTCGGCGCCGCCATCATCATGGCAAGCCGCGGATCCTCCAGCTTCAACCCGCGCGATCCCGGCGGCAGCGCGATATAGACGGTGCCGGAGACGACGCTGTGCGGATGAATATGCGCGCCATGCCCGCCCTTGCCGTCGAGCACGTTCACCCAAAGACTGTCCAGCTTGAGCTTCCGCCCGCCCAGATCGAAGGCACAGGCTTCCGCGAACCTGGCGACATGCCGGTCGAGCAGCCGCTTCAGATCGGCAAAGGCGGGATCCCGGATCGGCAGATCGTCGAGCGAAGCATAGCTGGTATAGCCGCGATAGTGATTGTCACGGCACCAGCGGCGCCCGGCGACATCGTCCTCCGCCAATTGCAGACACGAAGCCTCGAGATCGGCGATCAGGGCATCATCGCCCAGCGGCTGCTGGTAGAGCAGGGTTGAAAAGAGCGTGCGCACGGCGGCGCTATCGCGGGATTCAGGCTGCGGGGCAATAACCGCGCACTCGCTTTACGCGCGAAGCGCGGCGATGCGGTGTGCGGCGGCAACCGCCCCGTCTTCACCCGCAATTTGCAGGGCCGCCCGCGATGCAGCCTCGCGCGCGATAGGCGTCGATAACAGGCGCGTGATATCCTCCACAACCTGGCCAGATCGAAACCGCTCGCGCAAAAGGGTGCGGCCGATGCCGGCCCGCTGCAGGCGCGCTGCATTGTCGAACTGGTCGCCGAAATGCGGCACCACGATCTGGGGGCAGCCGGCCCGCAGCGCCTGCCCCGTCGTGCCGATGCCGCCATGATGTATGACGACCGCTGCATGAGGAAACACCGCCGAATGCGGAGCATAGTCGAGGAAGAGGCAGTCGCCCTCGCGCCGCGGCGCTCCCGGCTGCCCCGTCAGCAGAACAGCGCGCCTGCCCAATTGCCGGGCGGCCATCATGGCCTCATCGTAAAATCGCCCCGCCGACACGACGGCGAAGGAGCCTAGCGTGAATACCAGCGGCGGCTCGCCATCCTGCAAGAACGCGTCCAGTTCGGGCGCCAACGGCTCTTCCGCGCCGCTTTCGCTGTCGAAGAACGGAAAGCCGACAAGATCCGCGTTTAGCGGGGCATCAGGGGGCAGCGCGCCAAGCGCCGCAGACCAGCAGCACAGCACCGTCTGCGTGGCACGGCCACGCTCCATCAAGGGTGCCCCGCGCGCCCGGCCAAGCCCGTGCTGCGCACGCACGGAGTCGATCTTCGGGCCGTAGCGCCGGCGTAAAGCCTTGCGGGCCAGCGCATAGAAAGCTCGGTTCCAGCTGCGCCCGAGTACGCTGCGAGGATGGTGGCGCATTCCTTCGAACCGGGGCGCGTGCGGCGGATTCCAGGTGGAGAATAGCGTCATCGGCTGCAGCACCATGGTCGCCAGAGGCAGGCCGCGCTTCTCCGCAACGATATCGGCCGCCAAGGCGAAGATCGAACTGGCGATCACGTCCGCCTGCGCCGAAACCCTGTCCAGCACGGCAGTGCTTGCCACCAGCGACGGCAGCAGGATTTCGTCGACCACGAAACCCGGATCGGAAAAGGCCCGCATCGCGACCTGCTCGGGCTGCAACCCGAGACGATCGCAGACCGCGGCGTAACTCGGCAGGACCGCCACCGCCTCCAGCCCGGCTGCGCGAACCTTGGCCAGTCCGTCCTCGGGTATCGCCAACAGCACCTGATGTCCCTGCGCCTGGAGGGCGCGTCCGATGGCGATGAAAGGATGAAGATCGCCGAGAGAACCGATGGTCGCCAAGACAATCCGCATTGCGTACCCCCAGAACCGCAGCGCCGGATAGCACGGCCACTTGCTGCACCCAACGACCCGCTCGCGATTTGGGCCAGCCGCACCCCCCGCCTATGAGGGAGGTGTAACTTTCAGGGAAGTCGTCGGGTGCAAACCGAACTCACCTACCCATTTACAGTCCCGTTCAATGAAGCGATGCTGCTCTTCCTGAAGCGGGAGCGCATCTATCTCGCCTTCCACAATCAGATCGAAGGCGTGATCCAGGGCGGGCAGCCGATCACGTTCAGACACCCGGTATATGTTGAACCCGAATCCTCCATGCCGCGCGGCGGCTTCTGGAATGCGGGCGCCTTTTCCTACTGCCAATCAACGAGCTATATCGATCAGGACACGGAAGCCGGCCGTTACACGAGTGTTGCGGCAGAGGTTCAGGTTACCGGCTACGAGCATCCGACCGACCACATCAGCACGCATGTTTTCACGCATCAGCGCTATTATACGGATGCGATCGCCCGCGTGCACGGCTGCGGGCCCGAAGCAGCCGACTTTGAACGTAGCCGGGGCCCGGTGCGGATCGGCAACGACGTCTGGATCGGCCAGCGCGCGACAATCCGCCGCGGCGTGACGATCGGCGACGGTGCGATCATCGCGGCAGGCTCGGTGGTCGTGCACGACGTTCCGCCGTTCGCCATTGTCGGCGGCGTTCCGGCACGGGTGTTGCGCTATCGCTTGCCCGACGCGATCATCGATCGCGCCCTGCGGGTTCGTTGGTGGGACTATCACGTCGCCGATTTTGCCGGCCTCGATCCCGCCGATCCGGAGCGCTTCTTGGACGGATTGGAGGAGCAGATCGCACTGGGCCTGGAGCGCTACGCCCCCACCCGATATCATCTGCCGCTGATCTTTTCCGCTCTGGCTGCCTGAACGAGAGCACCAGGCGGCGTCGTATCAGGACGGGCGCTGCCCGCCGCCAGCCCAATCCCCCAGCACGCTCGCCCGGGTAAGGCTGCGCGCCTCGTCGACGGTCAGCATGCGCCGCGTGGGTCCAGCGGGCCCCGCGCCCGGCCCGCGACTTGCAAATTCGAACAGGCGCGCCTCCTGAGGCGTCAGCATCGTTCGGCTGCCATCGGGCGCCTTATAGCCCATCGATGTCCATCCCGCGTGCTGGATGTGGGCGTCCATCCAGCAGCGCAAGAATACGGCATGCCCGGTCAATGCCATGTTGCCGCCGGCCCGCCAGGGGCGGCCGAGCCAGGCAGATCTCTCCGGAACGCCCGGCTCATGCTCCAGCCGGCAATCGGCGAAGACGAGGCCGTGCGTTTGGTCTGCAGGCGTGCTGGGAGCGGCGATGAAACCGGATTCAACCGCCCCCGGAACATGGCGGGTGACGATCGAACACCGCTCGATCCAGGCCGCTCCGCCGCCAAATATGAAATCCACGCCGCCGGCGACGCGGCAATGTGCCAGATGCGCGCGCGACTGGATGTACAGCGTATCCTGATAGCCTTCGATCCGGCAGTTCCGGACCTGAGTGCGATCGGCAGTGGCATCGATGCGCAGGGCGACCGCCTGAGCGCCGTTGCCCGCAGCATCGCGCCGGGTACCGATATAATCGAAATCGTTGCGGATGGTCAGGTCGCGCAAGGTGACACCGGGCGCGGCGATCGCCAGCGTCGCCGATCCCGAGGTTCCCCAGGGTCGACCCTCCGGCCCGCTGCCGCCGGCATGGGCATCGAATGCGATCACCGTCTCCGGCCCCGCCCCCGCAAGGGTAAGGTTGGGAACGGTGATCGTCTGCTTTTCGCGCCACAGGCCCGCGCGCAGCAGAATCGACACGGGACGCCCACCGGCCGCCTCGGCACGGCGCAGTGCCTCCCCCAGGGTACCAACCGTGCCGGCTCCCCCGCGCCGATCGACGATGATGTCCCAACGGCGCGGCGTTGCCACGGCCAGCGCAGGGCCGGCCAGCGCCCCGACCGCCAATCCTCCGAGGAAGCCGCGCCGATCCATCAATAGGCGCGCGCGACCAGGATGCGCTCGACCGCGGGCTTGCCGAAGTCGCTCACGTCGCGGCGGACGTTGCTGTCCAGCCGGTCGTCCGCATCGAGATTTAGGCCCTGCTGGATGCTCTCGAGGATCGCGGCAGCCTCTGCCACGAAGTCCTCGCGCGGCATGATCTGCGGATCGAGCTTGCCGTCCGCGCGGTGGAGCTTGTCGCGCTGGATCACCGAAACGTTGCCGTCGGCAAAGCTCGGCGCATGGCCCCACTCCTGCATACCATGCGCCAGAGCGATAAAGGCACGCGCGTCTTCCAGCGTTCCGAGCATTGTCTGTACCAAGTGCATTGATCGCCCCCTCCAACCAGCTCGTCAGGGTCGACGGCGCAGTTCCCCAAGGCTGGCTCTCCGATCTATTGCAGCATCTTTCAAGTCGTACGCTTGGAGCCGATCCGTGCCTGTCCTTCCAAGCGCCGCACGCCCCACCGCCCGAACGCTACCGACGGCTTTTCGACGTAACGCTGCGCCAAGATCGAAACCAGGACGACCACCGCAAAATATGCCGGCACCAGAACCAGCAGCGCCATGATCCACGATGAGAAGAACGGCCAGAGGCCGATGACGATCGCGAGGACAATCGTGTGCAGAAGATAGACCGAATAGCTGACCTTGCCGAGCAACTGCGCCGGCCCCGAGACGAACAACTTGGCGTACACACAGGCGAGAAAGAGCGCCACGCCGCCGAGATAGCCGGTGTTGGCAGCCACCACGCCGATCAGTTCGGTCTTGGTGTGATGATAGGCCAGGGTGTTCGCCGCCGCCGCACCGAACACCAGCAGGAAGAGCGCCGCAGGAAAGAATCTGGTTGCAACGGGACCGTACCCGGTGACGCGCATGCGGGTCAGAGCGCCGAAATGCATCGCTGCCAAGTAGGTCGGGATACCGATCGGCAGGCTGCTCATGGGATGATACCAGCGATAGACGCCGCCGCCGAGCGCAATCGCCAGAAGCACGACCATGGCCGCGAAATGCACGGGGAAACTATGAATACGCTTCACCAGAAACAATGCGTAGCAGCTGACGTAGAACAGCAGCTCAATAAGTAAGGTCCAGTCGACCGTAAGAATATACGGCACGCCAACCATGCGATGCAGCAAGGTAAGGTTCACGAGGAACTGTGACGGGGTAGTGCTGCGCACGCCCAGTTCGGCGAAGACCAGCGTCGCTAGGCAGACCGCCAGCCAGAAAGCAGGATAAATTCGGAAAAACCGGTTGATGGGGAAAGAAAGAGCCGGGTTCTTGCCGCCAAAGCTATACGGGATCACGAACCCACTGATGCAGAAGAACGCAACGACCCCGACACGACCTGGGCTGAATAGATCTAAAAACCACAGATTGGCTGCAGCCCTCACGGCCGCAGGCACGGGCAGCTTGGTTAGACTTTCGCCGAAATGGGTGAGCACGACAAGCAACGCTGCAACGCCTCTCAGCCCGTCAATCTCCGTAAACCTTTTGCCCTCGATCACAAACTTCCCCCTCTCCCCGGGACTTACTGCGCTCCCTAGCATTTCTGGTAAGAATGCCGCCAGCGCATAATGTGGGGCGGCAGGATCACAAAGGAGCGGTCCTAGCGCGCCTATTTACATGGAGCTGCCGAAATCCGCTCCTTCAATGGATTGCGCCGGCTTGAAGACGACCGTACCATCCCAGGCGCTTGCTGTTGCCAGCAGACACTTGGCGTCCCCGAGACTTGCCCTTGGGACGCACCGCCACCCGAGCG
Source organism: Sphingomonas sp. HT-1 (assembly GCF_048568905.1). Lineage (GTDB taxonomy): Bacteria > Pseudomonadota > Alphaproteobacteria > Sphingomonadales > Sphingomonadaceae > Sphingomonas. The sequence goes on from NZ_CP183770.1 coordinate 1,835,307, forward strand.
AACAGACCTCGTAGAGCTGCAAGGATCGTGATGCTGGGAACGAGAAGGGACTTGCTGCGGGCAACCGCCGGATTCGCGCTTTCCACGTGCGTTTCCTGTACGAGCGAATCAAAGAGTGCCGCGGGCCAGACCGCCAATCCCGGACCCTTTCGCCTGCAACTTCGCCTGCCCGTGGAGAAGGGACTGATCGCACGCTGGTCGGCCAACCAATCCATCGTCGTTGCTAGAGAGGGACGTGTTCGTTCGATCAGCGACGTATCCGAAAAGGGCTTTGTTGCAAGCGACGAGGGGTCCGGACTTGGCCCGCACTTGGTCCGGTATCCGAATGGCATGCAGGCGCTGCGCTTCAACCAGGACGCTTTCCTGTCGGCGAATACACCGCCGCTCGACCCCATTGCCTCCACGGTCATCGTTGTACTTCGCGATCACAATACCAGAGCCACGCACAAGACGATCGTCTCTTCGGGCAAACGTTCTGTCGCCGGTGGCGCGAAGCTGGCGTTCCTGTCCAACGCCGTTGCCGGGGAGGCGCCGTTCGTCGGCCGCGCCGGCACTTGCACCGATCCGATGCTCTGCCCGCACCTGCTTCTGGGGTGCCAATTGCAGGTGGCGGGTTGGCGTAACGGGCCGCTCGGCAATCCCCGCGCCGGACGCGACAGCACGACCGGGCAGCGCTGCGGCGTGAACCGGAAGGCAGCCACCGTTCCCAACCGGCGCGGTGCGTTGGTCGCCGGGCTCGAGATCGGGCGAGATTCTGCGGTCGCCACGCCGCCGAGCATACCGACCATACCCCAGATCAGTTCCGGCAGTTGGTATAGCGGGGACATCCTGGATGTGATCGTCTATGACCGCGCGTTGAAGGACGTGGAGTTCGATGCGGTCATGGCCGCGGTGGCCGATGCCTATCGCATCCCGGAGATCACCGATCAATTCGTGCTGGAGGGCGACAGCCGGATCTGCGGCGTTCCGCCCACCAGCACCTGTGACAATCCCGGCATGATGCTGACAGAGCCTGGCGCGCCCCATGCACTGCCAGCCTCGGTCCGCATGATCAACTATGCTGCGGGAGGTTCCTCTACGGTGACGCTGCGGGCGCGGTTGAGTCTGCCGCCGGTGACAGCTGGCCTCTGCCAGCGCATTCCTGGCGGAATTAACAGGCTGGCGTTCATGTGCGGGCATAACGACCTGAGCCGACCTGACATCCGGCCGCTCACCGACCGGTCCTCAGCCATCTATCGCGATCTGGTGCGCGTGATTTCGGATGATCGTCAGCCGAGCTACACAAGTCTCGGCTGGGAGGTCACGCTGCTCGTGGAGATGCACGACAACATCGAACCGTTCATAAACGGCGGCAATGGCTATACGAGCTACCGCGCGCTGCAGCGCAGCTTGGCCGGCAACGATCTGGCAAAGGATACGCAGACTGCGCGTGGCCAGAAATATGAGTCGATGCTGCGCGTGCTGGATATCGCCCGTATCCGGCGTACGGGTAGAACGGTCTTCGATACCCGGGCCGACACCGCCAATCCGCTATTTTATCGACCGGATCGCCTTCACGAGACGCCCGACGGCATGAAATTGCTGGTCACGGGCGGCGACACGCCGCAGTTCGGATTGCGATCCGTCTGGCGCGAATTGAGTTGATTTGGCGCCCTCGGCCGCGCCAACCCATCAATAGGCGCGCGCGACCAGGATGCGCTCGACCGCGGGCTTGCCGGTGAACAGGCAGGTGCCTTCGGCCGGCGCCGCACCGCCGGGCACGTTGCGGAAGGTGAGCTTGAGCGCCTTCAGCCGCTCGACCACCACCTCCAGCTCGGCGCCGGTGGGCTTGGCCCAGTTCACCTCGGCCCAGCCGGGGAACTTGACCGAGTCCGCGAACATCTCGGCGAGCGTGTCGAAGTCGGTCACGTCGCGGCGGATATTGCTCTCCAGCCGGTCGCGCGCGTCGAGATACAGGTCCTGCTGGATGCTCTCTAGGATCGCCGCCGCTTCCAGCACGAAGTCGCCGCGCGGCATGATCTGCGAATCGAGCTTGCCGTCCTCGCGATAGAGCTTGTTACGCTGGATCACCGAAACGTTGCCGCCGGCGACGTCGCGCCCGCCGACCTCGATCACGATCGGCGCGCCCTTCTTCACCCAGCCCCAGCGCTTGGTCTGCGCCTTCACTGCCTTGAGGTCGAGCAGCGCGCGCACCGGCTCGCCGAGCGCGCTCAGCTTGGCGAGTTCGGCCTGGAGCGACTTGCAATAGTCGATCGTCGCGGCGTCCTCGGGCTGGTCGCGCAGCATCGGCACGATCACGATCTGCCACGGCGCCACCATCGGCGGCACGCGCAGGCCGTCGTCGTCGCCGTGCACCATGATCAGCCCGCCGATCATGCGGGTGGAGACGCCCCAGCTGGTCGTCTGCGCCAGCTCGAACTGGCCTTCCGAATTCTGGAACTTGATGTCCTGGGCCGAGGAGAAGGTGGTGCCGAGGAAGTGCGAGGTGCCGGCCTGCAGCGCCTTGCCGTCCTGCATCATCGCCTCGATCGAGAAGGTCGAGACCGCGCCCGGGAATCGCTCATTCTCCGGCTTCTCGCCCGCGACCACCGGCATCGCCAGGCAATCCTCGGCGAAGCTGCGATAGACCTCGAGCATCTTGAGCGTCTCTTCCTGCGCCTCTTCGACGGTGGCGTGGGCGGTATGCCCTTCCTGCCACAGGAATTCGGCGGTGCGCAGGAACATGCGGGTACGCATCTCCCAGCGGACGACATTGGCCCATTGGTTGATCAGCACCGGCAGGTCGCGCCAGCTCTGCACCCAGCGCGACATCGCCGCGCCGATCACCGTCTCCGAGGTGGGGCGGACGACGAGCGGCTCTTCCAGCTTCGCCTCGGGATCGGGCACCAGCCGGCCGTCCTTCTGGACGAGACGGTGATGGGTGACGACCGCCATTTCCTTGGCGAAGCCGTCGACATGCTCGGCTTCCTTCTCGAAATAGGAAAGCGGGATGAACAGCGGGAAATAGCAGTTCTCGTGCCCCGTCGCCTTGATGCGATCGTCGAGCAGGCGCTGGATGCGTTCCCAGATGCCATAGCCCCAGGGCCGGATGACCATGCAGCCGCGCACGCCCGAATCCTCGGCCATGTCGGCTTCGCTGATAACGGTCTGGTACCATTGCGCGAAATCGCCGTCGCGCGTGACGGAAAGGGCGTGCTTGATCATGGGTGCAGCGATTAGCGCCTGGACGGGCGGACGCAAGGGCCGGCGCGCGGCTGGTTCACACCGAAACGGCACCCACGGGCGAATTCTCATCCACCGGATTGCCGAAGCTGTCGAACGGGATCAGCGGCTTGCGCCCGATCGACAGCTGCCCGCGAAACGGACGATAGCGGTTATTGGCGTCGAAGACTGGGCGACCGTCAAGCACGCGGCCCTCCCGCCCGCGAGATACGCCGCGAAGGAAATGATTGCGCTCGATGCGCAAGCCCCAGCTTGGGAATTCGGGCGTGTCGGCATCCATTTTGCTGATCAGGTTGAACAGCTGCACATGGTTTCGGTGGCCGTGGCCGGGAAACTTGCTTCGGAAGCTCAGGCAGTTTGGCTGGCCGATAAACGTATTCTGAGTCAGCAGGAAATTGCGGTGTCCATCTTGGAATTGGCCCATTTCCCAGCCCTTCCCCGTCTTGCGCAATACCGAGAGCGCCATGACGAAGCCGTTGATCGATTTGGAGCGCTCTACCAGGGTGTCACGCTGATCTGCGCTAAAGGGCTCCAGCAGGGTGCCCGTGCCGGTGGCGCCATCGAACGCCGCGACGATCCGATACTCGCCGGCTTGAGGGCCTTCCTGCAGGCGCAGCACGTCGTCGTCGAGAACGAGGTTGGGTTTGCCGGTACCGCTGATGATTTGAAATTGCGCGCCGCTGGTGCTGATTCGAGTCTTGGGCTCTACCCGCACCGGCGCCTGGGTCAGGAACAATTGCGATGTCGGCGAACTCGCCCGGTAGCGAAAGATCGTGATGTTCCGTAAGCCGCGCTGATCGGGGCGCTGCACGCCCTGCTGCTGGCAGAAGTCCGCATGCCAGATCGCATAGCAGCGGATGCGATCCCCAGCTGCCACGCGGGAGGCGCTATCTCCTCGGATAACGATTCGGCGCTCGCCTGGATTGATAGAAAGGATCTGCTCCTCCTGACCCGCCAACACGCCCGAAAGAAAGCGGAGCCTGAGGTCCGGTGCCTTTTCTTGCCGGGGAAGGTCCTGCGGATCGACCAGCGTCAGGATGGTGGTCGCTTGCGGCCCTGACTGCACCGACGCGACTTCCAGATGCGAATTCAGATGCAGCCGCGTGATACCTTCTGCCGGCATGATGACGTCGTACCCGTCAACCACGACATTGTCGTAGCCGGGCCCTCCCGCAAAAGAGTCCGTCGTCTGGTATGCCGTCACATTGCGGTAGAGGCGCGCACCCTGGGTGGTGAAATTCACGAACAGGCATTCCGCCAGGTAGAAACCGCCGAAGCTATAGGGCAATCCTGCGGCTAGCGTGTCCCGCTGCGCAGGCGTGCCCTTCGAAAGATTGAAGCCAAGCGCAAGGCCATTCTCGTCACGATCGCCTTCCGGTCCGCGCGGATCGACCAGCCGGCAGCCCAGAAAGGCGATCGCACGATCGGCTGGACCCCACAGCAGCATGATCTTGCCCAGATCGACGGTAAGGCCATGAAAGTGAACTGCCCGAGCCTGAATCACCCACCTCGGTTCCGGCAGCCGACGTGCGGTGCGGGTGATGATGACCTGATCGGCGCGCAGCCCTTCCGCAGCGAAGACTTCAATCGCGCGCCGATTGTTCAGCGGCGGGAGGCGCGATATGTTGACGTCCTCGACGTAGCGGCCCGGCTTTTGCAAGATCAGCTTGCCGCCGTCGCCGACACCTTTGCTGCCCAACGCGTGGTACAGGGTACGCCACGGCGCGGAGCGACTTCCATCGCCCTCGTCGCTACCGCGTTGCGGATCCACGAAGCAGACACGGCGCTTGGCATCGAGCTTGCGATCCACGTTGATGACCAGCGGTATTTCGATCCGCCGCTCGAGCCCATGTTCCCCGCGTAGAAAGCAATAGAGGATGGCGTCTCCGGCGGTCACGTCTCCCTCTCCCGCGCCGATCTCTACCGAAAAGCCGATCGAGCCCTGGGGGATCATCGTGCCGTCGTGGGAGCGTACCGGCGTGGTATTTACGCTCCATTCGGTAACGGTGATGCTGTTTCCCTCAAGGTAGAAGACAGCTTCCTTGAAGTAGTTGATCGCGGCCGCCCCAACCGGTTGCGGCGGCAATCCAAGTGCGGTGATGCGGATGCCCTCGCCGTGAATCCATTGGCCCGGAACGGCCGAAAAGCCGCCGGTGAACCGTTCATCCGGCACCAATGTTCCGAACGGACGGTCACTCTCAGCGGGTGGACGGCCGCCACTCCCTGCCACACCAGTCCATCCCGGCCCCGGCTGCAGAACGCCGGGGGCGGCCTTGCGCCTATCGCCCGTCGCCATACTGCTGGGCGCGGAACAGGCCAGCGTTGCGGTCGATAGCGCTAGCGCGCCCCCGACGAAGGATCTGCGCGTGCCATCCACCATGTTCTGCAAGCCTTATTTTTAGGATCCGCGATCCACGCGTCTATTCACCTGCGCGGGACAGCGGCTGCGTGCCGGACTCAATTTTCGAGCGATACAACAGGGCAAAGCCAAGCCCCAGAAGCATGTACACGACGTGTTCGTTTTCGATTTGTGACAGCACCGACTTCGTGAACATCAGCACCACCAAACTGACCGCAAGAGCGAGGTGGATCGGATAGCGCGGGACGGCGGTACGCAGGCCAACGGTCGCAAGTTGCAATGCCATCAGCACGATCGCGCCGTAGTAAGCGACAAAGCCCAGGACGCCGTAGTCGGCAGCCATTGAGAGAAACCCGCTGTCGATCGACAGCGTTCCATCGGCAGCGCGCCAGCCGACGGCGCCGGCCCCTTCACCCGGGCCATAGCCAAATAGCGGCCGCTTGGCGACGGCAGGAATACCAAGCTGCCACTGCTCTCTTCTGCCATCATTGCTGACCTGGGTCGCACCACCCCCTAGGACGCGATTGTGGACGGCTGGAACAAAGAAAATCATCGCAGCAAGCACTAACGCAAAAGCGGGATACAACATCGTTGTGGTGATGCCAATCAACCCCCCACGGTCGCTGCGCCAGCGCTTGACGCCCCATAGTAGCAGATAGATTGCATGAGCAACGATGACCCCTACCATGCTGAGCCTTGCGCCGCTCATATACGCGGACACAAGCAACATTATATCAAACAAAGCAAACGCAATCAAACTCTTCAAAGATCGAGCATTAGCAAGGCAATGTAGTACAAATGGGGCGATGAGAGCAATAAACTCCCCCCAAGCCAATGGCGTCGCAAACACCGTCACAACGCGATAATGATCGCGATACTGTGGCACAAATATCTTGGCGACACGATCGTCATTTATTTTTAGAAAGCTCGGAATATTGTTGACCCAGATGATATGCTCCGATCGGAATTCAAGAAATCCGATCATCATCAGAATCAACAAGCAGCTCAACATCATTTTCAGCCAAGCGTCAGAGCTGAAGCGCCGCGTTCCGGCGACCCACAGGGTCAAAAAGAAAAAGGGCGTAATGGTCAACGTTGCACTTATGAGCCGTCCAATCGTCGATCCCGGCGCCGTGGACACGAAAGTAGACACCGCTTGAAGAACAAGAAATCCGAGAGCAAATCTCGCCAGAAGTGGCGAAGACTTCATTATATCTTTGATCTCCAGTCGAAACTTTGCGGACATCGAATAGCAAAGCAGAAACACTAGAGATGTTACTACGCCGAGCAGGCGACGGACAGAAATCCATGGGAGGCCGCCCGCGGCGACCGATAAGTAATTCGGCCACAATATCGTTAAGAGAACAAAGGCAATATAGCAGCCAATTAGAATTTGGATCGGCGGCCTCTTCGCTTCTGGCAAGGCCCAGATCACGATCAGTGCCAGGACTGCCATTGGCGCGGCCGCAGGTATCAGTAACCGAGCAGGGAGGATGGCTACCAAGAGGCCGTAGAACATTGCAATGATTATGACGGTGAGCAGCAGCGCGCTGCGACGCCCGAGGACTGCGAGCCCGGACCGCTCAGGAGCGTAGAGCGGCAGCACCGGGCGCGCGGGCCGGAACACGGTAGCGCGCATGCGCCGAAGAGCCCAGCCGACGCGACTTGCTCCCGCCCGACCCTTTGCTGTTACTGCCATAATCGCCCCTTAGATGATCGGTATCCCGATGAGCCGCACCGCGACCATCGAGGCAAATCGCAAGAAGATGAAGGGCACGACGCTCGCGATCGCCGCCCCAAGTGCACCATAGGGCGGAATCAGCAGGAGCGCGAGTATTGCAGCGAGTGCGACAGCAGCGAAGGTCAATGCCGCGACCAGCCGCTCTCGATTGGCCATCAGCAACACGCCGCCACTTGATGCGAATATCAAGCTAAACACCTGCCCCAAGACCATCACCTGCATCGCAACGGCGCCCGCACCAAACTGCTTGCCGAACAAGTTCATGATCCACTGCGGCGCGATTAGCACGGCCGCAACGATCGGCATCGAGGCGAGTAGAAGCGCCAGAAGCGTAAGACGCAGAACACGTGCGATACGCCGCACATCGCCCTGCTGGTAGCTTGCCGCAAAAACCGGCTGCAAGATCGTTTCTGACGTGCTGGAAAGCAGCTTGAGTGACGAAGCAATCTGGTAGCCGACACGAAACAGGCCCGCTTCGGCCGGGCCATGCGTGGCGGCCAGCACCACGGTAGCAAACCAGTCGATGAAGAAGTTGTTGGCGTTCGACACCAAAATCATCACGCCGGGCCGGACCATCGATCCCTCGAGCGGCTCGCGAGACTTCCAGGCGCGCGTCGCCCGTCGCAACAACACGCTGGCGACCACCATGGTCGCGATCCATCCAATCAGATAGAGCACCGATGGCAGCAGCGGATTGTGCGCCACACCTAGCAGGATGGCGCCTGTGAGCAACGCGCCGCCGATAAGCGTGCCCAGCGGGCCATCTACCATCTGCGATTCACCAATGCGACCGGTCCCTCGGAGCGCGGTCGAAGCAAGACGGCAATAGGCACCTACCGGGATAAGCATCGCCATGACCATGAGGTCCGGTGCCATGGCGGCGCTGCTGAACACGTTGGTAGCGATTTGCCGATGGAAGAGCAGCACGCAAACCATCATCGCCAAACCCGACGCCATCGCCACTCGGATCGCATGCTGCAGTGCAGCGCGAGCAGTGCCTGTACGATCCTGGGCGACACATACCGCAACCGTTCGGACGAGGATGGTATCCAGCCCGACCAACGCAATGATTACCGCCATCTGCGCTGAGGTGAGAGCCGTGCCGAAGGCACCCACTCCGGCAGGGCCGAATGCGCGCGCAACGAGCCAGGTGAACAGGAAGCTTGTAACCGCTCCAAAGCCTTTGACGCCGAATCCGACGATCATCTGGCCCCGCAGCCCTCGCAGGTGCAACTTACTAGCTTTCACGACGGATGCTTGCCCCCTGGGAGAACTGCCCGTGCCTTATGGCAGCCTCTTCCAGTGGGCAAGCCCGCCCGCGTCGATCAGACGTGGTGCAATTCCATGCGGTAGGAGTTGCCAGTGATCATCGTGCTGCGCTGCCACAACGCGCTACCGCCGAGATCCCCCGTCAAGCTAATATCGTCAGTGACGGAGACCTTTGATGCGAGCGCCAGCTGCGCGGTCGCGCCGCCGGTGAGCGTCGATGCCAAGGTTGACGTCCCCACCGCGGTCACGGCCTTGGTTGTGCTGGTACCGCCGGACATCAGCAACAGCGCCGCGCTCGACGCCGCGCCCTTGGTAAGGCTGTACTTCACTGCCTCAGAAGTCGGCAAGGTTGCGTTCGCCCCCCCTCCGAGGACGAGGATCTCCGAAGCACTCAGAGCGCCTTCGCGTATCTGAATGCCGCCGATCCCGCCGCTGAAGGCACTGCTGAACGGACTGCCGACATACAGTCCCCAAAACTCGGATGCGCGGGTGCTGCCCGTCATTGCGAGGCTACCCCGCGCCACGCCATCAACATAGAGGATAGCGTTGCCCTTGGCGCTGTCATAGGTGAGGGCAATCTTGTGAGTAGCCGTGTCCGTGATGTTCGCGCCGGTGGTAACGAGCGAGAAGTTCTTGCCAGCCGCGTTGGTCATGGTGAAGGCGAGTTCGCCGTTGGCGCGGAGGGATATACCCCAACTCTGGTTGATCCCCATGATCTGACCTACCGGTGCCGTTACCGAGTCTCGCTTCATATCGAAGCTGATGGTAAAGGCCGGAAGGCTGTAAAGCTGACGTGAATACTCGCGGAGCAGTTCAAAGCCAGTCCCAGTCTTTACTTGGAAGAAGCCGCCGTTGATCGCTGCCAGATTGACGGCACTCTTGGTTTCATCCGAGCTCCAGCGCGACTGGTCGACGATGCCGCTGCCGGTAAACTGCATGTTTAGCAACAGGTTCGGACTTGTGGGCTTTGCCAGCGTCACCAGTTCCTTGGCCACCAGCGATGCTGCAGCGCTCCCGACCGGCGGCTGGAAACCGACGCCGCTGACAATGAGGTTGCTTAGAGCCGCGGTAGACACGGCGTTGAGATCGTAGAGCTTCCGCAGCGTTACTGCGTCACTGGTGAGAACCGCATTGTTCGACTGGCGAATGTTGGTCGAGGTTGCGTCGAGGATGATTGCGTCTGTTACGTTGTTCGTGATCGTAGCATCCGCCGTCTTGTCCAAACGGATCCAAAGAGACGTTCCGTCCATCTTAGAGACGATGGTATTGGAGTCGATGTTCACGTTACGGCCGTTCACGACATTGATGCCGTGATACATTCCGTTGGTGTACACCAGATTATTTTTTATATTGATATTGGTGTAGGGAAGATTGCCGTTCTCATCATTCATGAAGATGCCCTGGCTCGAGCCTCCATTGCCTTGCATGATGACGTTGTTGGTGATGGTGATGTTGGAGCTGCCTTTCGCGCGTCCGCTCGTCAAGAACTGGATATTGTCGGGGTGTTCGCCGTTCACCGGATAAAGATCGGTGAAGAGATTGTTGTCGATCAACAGGTTGCTCATCTCCGAGAAGTTCGTGTGATCCCGGCGATTGTGATGGAAGTCGTTGTTCTGAATGGTCATCGCATCGGTGTTGCGTCCATCCAAACCTACCGCAAAATGATCGATCGAGGAGTTCTTGATCGAGACAACGCTGCTGTCGCGTACGACCAGGCCGATGCCTCTCGACAATGCTGGATCGCCTGTTCCGCCGCTGATGGCGACGCCGTCCAGCGTAACGTTCTTGGAGTTGACCACGCGATTAGCAAGCATCCAGTCTTGTTCGGGCTGGAAGTTCTGCTTGATGTCCAAATCCTTGACGACGATGTTGCTGCTCGATGTGATCGACATCGATTGAACGAGCGCCTTGTTGTTCACGTCCAGCGACTGGATGGTCACGGCAGACGTGAAGTTCCGCAAGTTGATACCGAGCGTCGTGTACGATCCCGCCGCTAGCTTGATCACTTCACCGCCCCTCGCTGCCTTCAAGGCAGCATCAAGCTCGCTCTGATTTTTGACGATGACGTCCGGCATGGTAAGCATCCTTTACTGGTCGACCCGATCGACGCGTGATTCCGTCGAGGCAACGCTATCGCCCGGCCGTGAAATGGCATTAAAGGAACACAGTTAAGCGCCTGTTTTTCAAGTTGTTCGGATATACCACATCCGCACCACTCCGTAGGCGGCGTGGAACCCGCATCGAAGGGTCGACGCCGCAGTGCGGCAAAGCTATGACCATCGTTATGACATCGCCTTCCTGCCCCGAGGTCAGCGTGCTGGTAGTAGCTTACCACTCGGCACCATTTATCGCTCAATGCATCCGCGGCATTGCCGAAGGGGCGCAGACAACCCCGTATGAGGTGTTGTTGATCGACAATGGAGGCGGCGACACCGAATCGGTGGTAGCCTCCCAGTTCCCCGAGGTGCGGATCATTCCGAGCGAGGGAAATATAGGGTTCGGCGCGGGCAACAATCGACTGGCGTCTCACGCCCGGGCTCAACGCCTACTGCTGGTCAATCCGGATGCTATCCCACAACCCGGTGCGATCGACCGCCTCGTCGCCTTCTCGAAGGAGCACCCGGACGCTGCCGCCTGGGGCGGCCGCTCCTATTCACCGGATGGCACGCTCGACCACGCAAACTTCCTGGCCTTGCCAACCGTCCGGGACTTCGTGGTGTCGATCGTCGACAGCAGCCCGATGCGCCGAGGGGGCTTGCCAGCGGACACATCCTCACCTGGCCCAGTCGACGTGCTCAACGGCGGTTTCATGATGGTTCGCGCCGACGTGTGGCACGAACTCGCCGGATTTGATGAAGGCTTCTTCCTCTATTCCGAAGAAATCGACTTGTTCCAGCGGATCCGGGCGCGAGGCCATGCGGTGCTGGTCGACCCGTCGGTTGCCGTGGTTCACGATACCGGGGGCGGACAGTCGCTGTCGCCAAGCCGGTTGATGTACCTCATAACCGGGCGCATGCATTATGCGCGCAAGCATTTCAGCCCATTAGGGGCGCTGATCACCGGGTGGGCACTTTGGCTGACCGCGGCAAAATACGTCGTAATCGGGTCAGCGCTGGGCCGGATATTCCCGGCTCGCGCTGTTCATTACCGCTCGCTCAGCAATGGCTGGGGACCCATATTCCGGCAGCGGGCCCGGTGGTGGCGCGGTTATCTGGACCGCCCCCGCGGCTGAGGGCCGCAGACCCGCGGGTCTGCGCACCCCGTTCGCCTTACTGTGCTGAATTGCCGACCGGCGCCGCAGCCTCTCCGGACGTCGGAGCGGGCGCCGCCTTGGGCTGCACCGGCGCGGCGTAGCCAGGCTGATACTTCACGGTCTCCCGCGCCTTTTTGATGCGATCATTAAGCTGCGCGTCGGCCGCCTTGGAGAATCGTTCTCCTCGCAGTGCATTCAGCGCAACCTCGCGTGCCTGAGGACCTGCAAGCGGCTGCACCGTCGATCCCGTGATGACATTGGCGGTAAGCCCCTGTTGGGTGGGCAGGATAAACATCTCCGCCGCAGGCAGCCCGGCGATCTTTGCACCAATCTCCGGCGGCAATTCCGCCGAATCGATTTGCGTGTTCGAGCGACGAAACTGGATGCCGTCCGCACCGAGCTTGGCGGCAAGCTGATCGAGCGTCTTGAGCGGCGCGAACTCGCGCAGCTTCTCGTTGGATGTCGGCGGCGCAAACAGGATCTGTTCGACGGTGTAGACCTTGCGCTGCGCAAACCGGTCTGGATGTGCGGCCTGGTACTGCGCGATATCCGCCTCGGTCGGCTGGGTCACGCCGGCAGCAATCTTATCGCGCAGCATAGTGGCCAGGATGAGTTCGTTCGCCCGACGCTGCTGGATCAGAAAGGAAGGCGTCTTGTCCAGTTTCTCACCCCGAGCGATCTTGGCGAGGATCTTGCGCTCGATCACGCGCTGCAGCGCGAGTTGCTCAAGGGCCTTGCGATCGGCGCCCGGAGGGATCGGCGACGCCTGAAGCTCAGCGTTCAGTTCGAAGATCGTCACTTCTTCGCCATCGACGGTGGCGACCACCTGACCCTTTTCAAGCTGCTCTTCGCTCTTGCCACCGCAACCGGAAATCGCCAGCGCGGCCGCTGCCGCTGCCGTCACCAGAAACAACTTCTTCATGAAAACCTCCCGGCCGCGCACGGAATTGCACACGGCACAAACTTCTACTTGAACCTATTCGGGCAGCCGGGCATCCGCAATAGCATTGGCACGGCGAACGCCTCCCTCTGGGAGACGTGCGGCACGGGGGACAGCATGGCGGAACAGAGCGACGCGGATCAAAACGGCGGCAGGCGGCTGAAGATGTGCCTCGCCGCGTCGGGAGGCGGGCATCTGCGACAGATCCTGGACCTCGAATCGGTCTGGAAGGAGCACGACTATTTCTTCGTGACCGAAGATACGGCGCTGGGCCGCAGCCTGGCGGAAAAGCATCCGGTCGAATTGGTCGATCACTATGCGCTCGGCCAGGCGAAGCTTGGCCACCCGCTGCACATGCTATCGGGTGCATGGCGCAATCTCCGGCAGAGCCGGGCGATCATCCGGCGCCACAAGCCCGACGTGGTCATTTCCACCGGCGCCGGCGCCGTGTTTTTTACGTCAGTGCTGGCGAAGCTGCACGGCGCCAAGTTCGTGCACATCGAAAGCTTCGCTCGCTTCGATCACCCGTCGACTTTCGGCAAGATGGTGAAGCGGTTCGCGACGGTCACGATCGTCCAGTCGGCAGCGCTCAAGCAGCACTGGCCGGACGCGGAACTGTTCGACCCGTTCCGCCTGCTCGACACGCCGCGTCCGCCCAAGCAGCCGCTCACCTTCGCGACGGTCGGCGCGACGCTGCCTTTCCCCCGGCTGGTCCAGGCGGTGCTCGATCTGAAGCGCGCCGGAGGTCTGCCCGGGCGCCTGATCCTGCAATATGGCGATCAGCAGCTGCAGGACCCAGGGCTGCCGGACGTCGAAATTCGGTCGACCATTCCGTTCGATGATCTGCAGTTGCTACTGCGCGATGCGGACACGGTAATCTGCCATGGCGGCACAGGCTCGCTGGTGACGGCGCTGCGGGCCGGCTGCCGTGTCATTGCATTCCCCCGCCGCCATGACCTTTTGGAACATTATGACGACCATCAGGAAGAGATCTCGCAGACCTTCGCGGATCGCGGCTTGCTACAGGTGGTGCGGGACGAGCGCGAGCTCGGTGCTGCCGTCGAGGCGGCGAAGGCGACGGAACCGCGCCTTGCTACCACCGACCATACCGCGCTGGCCGGCCGATTGCGCGAAATGCTCGCCAAATGGGGAGCGAAGCGATGACCGCACCGCGCATCTCCGTTGTTATCCCGCACTATAACGATCCGGCAGGGCTAAACGCCTGCATTGATTCGATCGAGCGGCAGACGATCGCGCGCGATCAATTCGAGATCATCGTCGGTGACAACAATTCGCCATGCGGATTGGCGGCGGTGGAGGCCGCAGTGGCAGGACGGGCGAAGATCGTCACCGTGGCCGAAAAGGGCGCAGGCCCTGCCCGTAACGGCGCCGCGAAGCACGCAGTCGGCGAGGTATTGGCGTTCATCGACAGCGATTGCATCGCCGAACCGGACTGGCTCGCTGCGGGGGTTCGCGATGTCGCCCCCGGCCGGTTCCTGGGCGGGCGGATGTTCGTGCTTCGACCGGAAGGGCGACTGAATGGTAGCGCCGCGCTCGAACTGGCGCTGGCGTTCAACAACGAAGCCTATGTCCGCAAGTCCCGGTTCACCGTGACCGCAAACCTGTTCGTGATGCGCACCGACTTCGAGCGGGTCGGCGGCTTTCGAGTCGGGGTATCCGAAGATGTCGAATGGTGCCACCGCGCCTTGGCGATGGGCCTTACGATCGGTTATGCCGCCGACGCTGTCGTAGGCCATCCACCGCGCCCGGATTGGGCCGCGCTGTTGGTCAAGACGCGACGGATCCAGCGCGAACTGTTCCTGTTCCACATCGAACGGCGCCATGGGCGGCTGCGCTGGATCGCGCGGTCGGTTCTTCAGCCCGCGCTAATCCCGGCCGATACCGCGAAGATCCTGCGCACTCCCGGGCTGGAGGGTGCAAGGGTGCAAGCCATCGCTACGCTTGCCCGCCTCCGCTTCTGGCGAGGCATGGCAGGCGTGCTGCAGTCGCTGGGCTTCAGGGTGTAGGATCTCTCCAGCCGCGTCAGCGGCTGGAAAGATCGGCTTCGAGTGTCGGGCTGTCGAGCCTGGTCCGGCCCAGCATCAACCACAGATACACCGGCAGGTTGTCGTCGCTGAAGCGGAAGCGCCGCTCCTCGTCAACGTTTTCGGTTTCGAGCTGGAGCTTGCCGGCCAACTCCGCGAGTTCGCGCTCGACCTGCTGTGCGGTGACGGACGTGTTCGGCAGCAGTTGCACGACGCTGCGCCCGCTGAACCACCCATCGCTGGACCGCGACGCTTCGGAAAGCGCCGCCACCACCGGGTCGTAGCGACCGCTCACCAGCTTGCGGAGTTCGGCGACGGCGCGAGGCGCCATTCGACCTTCCACTTCGGCGATCGCCAGATCCACTGCGCTGCGCAAATGCCCCATGTCGACAGTAAGGCGGCCATGGTCGAGTGCTTCCTGCGCGGCGTGGTGGCAGAGCAAGCGCGCCAGGTACGGCGAGCCCAGGGAGAGAAGGTGCACGACGCGCGTCAGATTAGGATCAAAACGCACGCCGGACGCAGCCTCGCCCAGTGCCACCATTTCCTGAACCTCCTCCTCCTCCAGCCTCGGCATCGGCAGGCCGATAACGTTGCGGCGGATCGAGGGCACATAGCCGATCAGTTCCTGCAGGTTGGAAGCGACGCCAGCGATCACGAGGTGCACCCGGGCGGCGCGATCGGACAGGTTCTTGATGAGCTCGGCGACCTGCTGACGGAAATCGGGACTGGTTACTCGGTCATATTCGTCGAGTACGATCAGCACACGCGTGCCGACAATCTCCGAGCAAAGCGCGGCCAGCTCGCTCGCATCGAACGGCCCGGCTGGCAAGCGATCGGCCAGTTTGCGGCCACTTTCAGCCTCATCCGTATTCGGCGCCACGCCGCGATGGAACAACAGCGGCACATCGCTGAGTGCGCTGCGGAACAGATCCGAAAAATCGGCATGGGCACCGCATGTCGCATAGCTGACGATGTAGCTGGATTCCCGCGCAACATCGGCCAGCACATGCAGCAGCGATGTCTTGCCGATCCCGCGTTCACCATACAGGACGACATGGCTCCGCTGGCTTTCGATCGCAGAAATCAGCCGACTGAGCACGCCCAAACGTCCTGCGAAACTCGAACGATCGGTGACTGGCTGCGTCGGCGTGAAGTAGGTTGCCAGCGCGAAACGCGCCCGACTGATCTCACGCCGCTCCGCCCCGACGCCGCCCAGCGGGCGGTCCAATGCGGAAGCGCGGAAGTTTGGGAAGTCGGCTCGCACGCGGGCGCCCCGCACATCGCGGCTCGCCACATAACCGGAAGCCGGGAACTGGCCCTCTTCATCGCGTTGCTCGCGGCGAGAGAACGGCCACAGAAATTTAAGCGCGGAACCTACAGCCACTCAACAACCCCTTCGAAACTTGAAGTCACCCGCGTCGGCAAGCAGCCGATCGCACCAGCCAAGCCCAGTCCTATTCCGCCATTGCCGCGATCAGCGCCGCTTGAAGAACTCATACGGTTTTATCACCAGTGCGACATAGGCGAAAATTAGGACAATGGTGATGATAGCGAACGCGTGGTGCTCTTCATTTCCTAGATAGTTCGCAATTGCACAACCTACCGCAGGCGGCAAATAGCTCAGCATCGAATCGCGCACCGTCGAATCGGCTTGCGACCGTTGGAGAAAAATGACGATTAGACCGGCGAAAATCGCGATGGTCACCCAGTCATAGGGCGTCTGCATGCATATCCTTTCCGTGCTGCAATGGACTCCGTCCTGGATCACGGCGCCTTTCCGGGTGCACTAGCAGCGGGCTGCGCATATCGCTAGATAGCTGAAAACCCGATAAGGCGTGGTTAAGAAGCGCCGGGTTTGTGCAGGTATCGCACACAAGATGCGCCAAGCCGGTCATATGTGACCCGCGGCGGAACAAGTGACGAGATTTTCGGCCATCCATGGTCGGAGATCCGGTTGCGCGCGCGAAGGCCGGTTGATAATGAGCTAACCACCCTGGGGGACCATGTGTGCCGTTAAGTAATCACCAGAAGTTCGGGGCTGCTCAGATCGGCAGCTCTTTCACGGGAATTTGCCTGACGGCCATGTTTTTCGCGTCTGCAACATGTACGACGCCCGCATGGAGCCAGTCGCGCTCGGCCGCAGCGACGAATCAAGGGCGGCAGATCAAAGTCACGGCCACGACACGGCTGCAATATGACGATAACGTCGTTCTGAATAATCCCAACTTGGTCGCAGGTCAGCCGAAGGGCGATTTCAGCGCCGCGCCTGCGCTGGACGTCAATCTGTATCTCCCGCGGGCCACCGGCGACTTTTATCTTCGCGGCAATGTGGGGTACAACTTCTATCGGCGCTACACCCGGCTCAACCGCGAATCGATCGATCTGATCGGCGGCGCGGATCAGCGACTCGCCTCCTGTATCGGACATGCGGAAGTTGCCTATAACCGTCGCCTAACAGATTTGAGCAACCTGCTAGCGCAGGACGCAGCGGCAAGCGTGAACAACACCGAAGAACGACGGACCTATACCGCCGATATCGGTTGCGGCGGTCAGATCGGCATTCGGCCGTCAATTGGTTTCACACGCAGTGAGGTGCGAAACAGCACCGCACTTCGGAAGTTCGCAGATTCGAACGCCAACACGATCACGGCTCAATTGGGACTCGCCTCTCCCGCGATCGGCACCGTTTCGATATTCGGTCGCTATTCCGATGCGAGCTACATCAATCGCGAGACGCCCACCGGGGTGGGCCAGGATGGCCTTGAATCATATGCTGGTGGCGTTCAGCTGGAACGCAACGTCGGTACGCGGCTAAACTTCCGGGGATCGGTGAACTACACGAAGGTCAATCCTAAACTGGCAGGCACTCCCGGCTTCTCAGGCATGGGTTTCGACCTTTCTACGACGTACAACGGTGACCTGTTCAACCTGGTTGTCGGGGCAAGCCGAAACGCGGTGCCTTCGCAGCTTCTTTTCGTCAGCTACAACCTCGAAACGACCGTGCGCGCGACGCTGTCGCGCCAGCTGTCGGAGCGCACACAGCTGCAGGTCGGCGCCAGCTATCTGCGTCGCGAGTTTGCGTCTTCGCCGCTCTTCCCGAGCGCACCGGCGAACGGAAAGGACGAAAATGCTACGCTCAACGCCGGCATCCGTTTCGAAGCAAGCCGACGACTACGGTTTTCGCTCGATGGAACCTATATGAAGCGAACGTCGAACATTCAGCTATTCGGGTTTGATGCAAAGCGCATCAGTCTGACCACTTCCCTATCGCTGTGACAAGGGCATTTTACATGCACGACAAACGCCGTTTGATGATCGCCACCGCCTTGGCTGCGATGACCGGCATTACCACCCAGGCGGCAGCGCAGATCCCCAATCGCACGCCACCAGCGCCCGTGCGCCCGTCTGTGCCCGCTCCCGCCGCGTCCCCCTCGCAGGAAGTGCAGCCTGCTCAGGCTTTGCCGGCATCCACACCCGGCGGCGTCAGTGCTCCGGCCGGGTATACGATCGGCGTGGACGACGTGATCGAGGCGGACGTGCTTGGACAGGCGGATTTCAAGACGCGGGCTCGCGTACGGGCAGACGGTACCGTGCCCCTGCCCTATCTGGGCGCCGTACCGGTGCAGGGCGAAACTGCGGTTTCGCTCGCTGAAAAGCTTGCGAAGTTGCTGCGAGCCGGCGGTTACTACGCCAAGCCTATCGTGAATGTGGAAATCATAACGTTCGTCAGCAACTATGTGACTGTGCTGGGCGAGGTGAATTCCGCTGGGCTTCAGCCCATTGACCGCGCCTATCGCGTCTCGGAGATTATCGCCCGGGCGGGCGGTTTACGCGCAACCGGGGCAGAGTCGGTTGTCCTCACCCGCGCCGATGGTAGCAGCACCAAACTCGACTACACGAAACTAGCGCAAGGGGGCCCAAACGAAGACCCCGAGGTCAAGGCCGGAGACAAGATCTTCGTGCCCGAGGCCGAGAAGTTCTACATTTATGGCCAAGTTAACGCTCCGGGCGTATACGCGATTCGCGATGAAATGACGTTACGTCGAGCGCTTGCCCAGGGCGGCGGACTGACTCCAGCAGGCTCCAGCAAACGCGTCAAGATCAGCCGCAACGGCCAGGAGATCAAGTTGAAGATGGACGATCCGATCAAGCCGGGCGATGTCGTCGTCGTCGGCGAACGACTGTTCTGATCTTGGCGCCGTTGTCAGCTTACGAGGAAATTCGGTGAACATAGTCCAATTCTTTCGGATTCTCTGGGCGCGACGCTGGATTATCCTGCCGGCGTTCCTCGTCTCCGTGGTCACCGCGACGCTGGTCGTCCAGTTCCTTCCGTCGCGCTATCGCGCGACCACCCGGATCGTGCTGGATACATTCAAGCCCGATCCGGTGACCGGTCAAGTGATGAGCTCGCAGTTTATGCGGGCCTATGTTCAGACGCAGGTGGAGCTGATCGAGGATTATGCGACGGCCGGTCGCGTCGTCGACGAGCTGGGTTGGGCGAACGATCCCGCCAATATCGCTGCGTTCAACGATTCGTCATCCGCAGCCACCGGCGATATTCGTCGCTGGCTCGCAAAGCAGATTATCGGCGGCACCAACGCCAACGTGATCGAAGGCAGCAACATCCTCGAGATATCCTATTCGGATAGCTCGCCGGAGCGCGCCGAGCAGATTGCGAACATGATCCGCCAAGCATTCCTGACTCAGGCGCTGGCGGCTAAGAGGCAAGCTGCGGCGAAATCAGCCGAGTGGTATGCCCAGCAAGCGGCTGCGGCACGCAATGCGCTGATCGCTGCGGCGGATGCACGCACCGCTTTTGCCAAGAAGTCGGGCATTGTACTGACCGGCACGGGCAACGATCTCGACACCCAGAAGCTTGAACAGCTGCAGGGCCAGAGCGCTGCAGCCAGCGCGGCAGTCGCTCCAATGGCTGCTGCCGGCATCGGCCCAGCGCAGATGCAGCTCGCCCAGATCGACCAGCAGCTTCAGCAGGCCGCAACCAGCCTTGGACCGAACCACCCAGCCTTTCAGGCGCTACAGCGCCAGCGTGAGGTGTATGTCCGTGCTGCTGCGCAGGAGCGCGCCCAAGCAAACGCAGCGAACACCAGCAATCGCGGCGCGGTCGAAAGCGCCGCCAATGCACAGCGCGCACGCGTTCTGGGCAATCGGGAAGACGTTGACCGCCTAATGGAGCTTCAGCGTGACGTCACGCTGAAGCAGGATCAGTACATGAAGGCGGCACAGCGGGTGGCCGATCTCCGTCTTGAAGCGAGCAGCAACGAGACGGGTATGACGACGCTGAGCGAAGCCTCGGCACCGGAATACCCCTATTACCCGAAGGTGCCGCTGATCATCGGTGGTGCGGCGGGCTTCGGGCTCGGCTTTGGCCTGCTCATTGCGCTCCTTGTGGAGCTTCTTGCCCGGCGGGTGCGTAGCGCCGACGATTTGGAGGTCGCTGCCGATGCGCCGGTATTCGGAGTTGTGCAGAGCCGCGCGAATCTCGCCGGTCGTTTGCACCGGAGCCGAGAAGCGGCGGAAGAATCGCACGAGTTTGAGGGAGTTGCAGTACAGTAATGGACGCGATCACTACGCCCGAACCGCAGCAGGATCGCCCGAGCGGTGCACTGGTGATGCCGGATACGACCGGCATCCCCGAGTACCAGCTTGTCCTCGCGGACCCCACCGGCATCGAAGCGGAAGCCATCCGTGCGCTGCGTACCCGCATTGTCAGCCAGCATTTGCGCGAGGGTCGCAGGGCGCTTGCGATCTGCGCAGCCTCGGCCGGCACCGGGTGCTCCTTCGTCGCGGTTAATCTCGCCACGGCGCTGGCCCAGATCGGCATCAAGACGGCGCTTGTCGACGCCAATCTGCGCGAACCGGCCATCGCCGAAGCGTTCGGCCTCAGCGCGGACAAACCGGGCCTGGCGGATTATCTTACGTCCGGGGACGTTTCCTTGGACGCGATCCTTCATCGCACCCGCATGGAAAATCTTGCCGTGGTTCCGGCTGGCCGTGTCGATCACAGCCCGCAAGAGCTTTTGTCGTCCGAACAGTTCCGCGAACTGGCAACGCAGCTGCTGCGGGAATTCGACATTACGATCTTCGACACCACGGCATCGAACACTTGCGCCGACGGGCAGCGCGTTGCCAACGTCGCCGGCTATGCGCTGATCGTTGCACGCAAGGATACGAGCTATATGCGCGACGTGACGACGCTCACCCGCACGCTGCGTTCGGATCGCACCAACGTTGTCGGTTGCGTGCTGAACGGATATTGATTTGGACACGATGACCGCCACCGCGCGCACGCGGGAGCAGCACAAGCCGGGCAACGGCTTCTGGCTCGCAATTGCCGGGCTGCTCGCGTTGGGAATTCCCACGTTTATAACGCTCGGCCGGCAGGTCTGGAGTTCCGATGGCGGCGTGCACGGGCCGATCGTGCTCGCCACCGGCATCTGGATGCTGGCGCGTCAGCGTGACACGTTGGTGCGGCTGCGCCGGCCCGGCAATCTGTTGATCGGCACCCTGCTGCTGCTTCTTTCTCTTGCAGTCTATACAGCAGGCCGCGTCTTCGATTTTGTCAGCATCGAAGCGACCGGCCTGGTCGCTACGGTGATCACGACCGGCTATCTTTACTTCGGTGGCGCTGCGCTGCGCGCTGTATGGTTTCCGGTTCTGTGGCTGGCCTTCCTGATCCCCCCGCCGGGCTGGATGGTCGACCGAGTCACGGCGCCGCTGAAGGAATTCGTCTCCTATGCGTCGACCGGCTTCTTATCCTGGCTCGACTATCCGATCTTGCGTCAGGGCGTGACGCTGTTCATCGGCCCGTACCAGCTGCTGGTGGAAGATGCCTGTTCGGGGCTCCGTTCGCTGTCCAGCCTGGTCGTCGTGACGCTTCTGTACATCTACATCAAGAACAAGCCGTCCTGGGGCTATGCGCTGTTCATTGCCATGCTGGTGATTCCGGTGGCCGTGGCCACCAACATCCTGCGCATCGTGATGCTGGTGCTGATCACCTATCATCTGGGCGACGCGGCGGCGCAGAGCTTCCTGCACGTCACCACCGGGATGGTAATGTTCGTGGTCGCGCTGCTTTGCATTTTCGCGATCGACTGGGCCGTCGAGCGCCTTTTCCTAATCAGCCGGAGGCGGCATGTTCAACCGGCGTGACCTTATGATCGGCGCGGGCTGCTTCGCGGCCGCCGGCGCCTCGCTCGCCCTGAAGCCGCGCAAGCGGATGGACCTGCTGGGCAATGCAAAGCTCGATTCGCTGCTGCCGCATGCGTTCGGCCCCTGGCGCGCGGAAGATACCGGTGCGCTGATCGCGCCGCCGCGCGAAGGCAGCTTGGAAGACAAGCTCTATAACCAGACCGTCAGCCGCGTGTTCTCGCGCGAAGACGGCGCGGTGGTGATGATGCTGATCGCCTATGGCAACGCCCAGACCGATCTGCTGCAGCTGCACCGGCCCGAAGTCTGCTATCCCTTTTTCGGCTTCACCGTCGAACGCAGCGAAGCGCAGACCATTCCCGTCGCCAACGGCATTGCGGTGCCGGGCCGAGCGCTTACCGCGTCCAGCTTCAACCGCACCGAGCAGATCCTCTACTGGACGCGTGTCGGCGATTATCTTCCGCAGGACGGCAATCAGCAGCTGATGGCGCGGCTGAAGAGCCAGATGGCCGGGTGGATCGTCGATGGCGTGTTGGTCCGCATTTCCAGCATCACCGCGGACGTTGCAGAGGGTACCGCGATCAACCTCGATTTCGCCCGCCAGCTGATCGCCACCCTGCCGGGCGCGGCGCTGCCGCCGCTGCTCGGAACCAGCTTCGCCAAGGCGTTCGAAGCGCAGCACCCGCCCCGTAGCTGAACGAAAAAGGGCCAGGGGCGCGCGACCGCGCCACCCTGGACCCTGGCTTATCGTTCGTGCAGCGCGTCGCCGCCGGTTTCGAGAACTGGCCCGACGATGTAGCTTAGCAATGTTCGCGTGCCGGTGACGATATCGGCGGACGCGATCATGCCGGGACGCAACCGCACCTTTGCACCATTGGCGACGATATAGCCGCGGTCGAGCGCGACCCGCGCCTTGTAGACCGCCGGCTGCCCTTCCTTCATCACCACGGCCTCGGGGCTGATCGCCACCACCGTGCCGGGAATGGTACCGTAGCGGGAATAGGGAAATGCCTGCAGCTTCACCTTCACCGGCATGCCGGTGCGCACGAAGCCGATATCGCCGTTGCCGATCATCACTTCGGCTTCCAGGCGCGCATTGTCCGGCACCAGCGTCAGCAGCGGCTTGGCGCCTTCGACCACGCCGCCCTCGGTGTGCAGCTGAAGCTGCGAAATCGTGCCGTCAACCGGCGCGCGCAGGTCGCGGAACGAGCTGCGCAGCACCGTCTTCGCCACCTCTTCGCGCCGCGCCCGCGCCTCTTCCTGCGCCTTTACCAGATCCTGCAGGATCTGCGCTCGCGCTTCCTCGCGAGTACGGATCGAACTGCTTGCGGCGCTGCGCGACTGTTGCCCGAAGCGGGCGACGGTCGCCCGCGCCGCGACGAGGTCCTGGCGCTCCGCGATCAGCTGGCGCCGCATCTCGACCACGCGCAGCCGAGAGACATAGCCTTTGGCCGCCATCTTTTCGTTGGCGGCGATTTGCTGCTCCAGAAGCGGCAGCGATTGCTCCAGCTTGCGAACCTGCGCCTGCGCCTCGACAGAGGCGGAAGCAGCGGCGCCGCTGTCCGACCGGCCAACGGCGAGCATCGCTTCGATCTGCGCCAGCCGAGCGCGCGCAAGTCCGCGGTTCGTCTCAGCCTCCATCGGGCTAGCCTCCGCCGGAGCAACGAAATTGAAGCCTTTTCCGTCCAGCGCATCGACGATTGCCTGATTGCGCGCCACATCCAGTTCCGCGCTGAGCAAGGCAACGCGCGCCTGGGCGGCCTCTGCCCCCGAGATCGTCGGGTCCAGCGTCACCAGTACTTGCCCCTTGCGCACCCGCTGCCCTTCGCGCACCAGAATGGCGCGGACAATGCCCCCTTCCGGCGACTGCACGACCTTCGTCTCGCCGATCGGCGCAATCCGTCCCTGGGTCGGCGCTACGACATCGACGCGTCCGAACGTGAGCCATGCCCCGGTGGCGATCAGGCCGGCCAGCATCACCCGCGCGGTGATTCGCGCGGTCGGCGAGACCGGCCGTTCGATGATCTCCAGCGCGGCAGGCAGAAAGGTGGTGTCGTAATCCACGGCTCGGGGCGCCAGAATCGCACCCTTCATTTTGGCAAGGGCCCCGCCCCGGCCGATCGTGACCAACGCGTTCATGCCGCCATCTCCCCAAGGCCGCTCTGGCGGCGATACAGGTCGGCGTAGCGGCCGCCCTGGCGCAGTAATTCCTCATGCCGACCGCTTTCGACGATCCGCCCCTGTTCCAGCGTGATGATCCGGTCGCAGGCGCGCACCGCAGACAAGCGGTGCGCGATGATCACCAGCGTCCGCCCTGCCGAAATCGCGCGCAGATTGCTCTGGATCAGTTCCTCGCTCTCCGCATCCAGCGCCGAGGTCGCTTCATCGAAGACCAAGATGCGCGGGTTGCTAACTAAGGCACGGGCAATGGCAATGCGCTGGCGCTGGCCGCCAGACAGGTTGACGCCGCGTTCCACGATCTCGGTATCATAGCCACGCGGCTGGCGCAGGATGAAGTCGTGCGCACCGGCCAAGGTGGCCGCGGCGACAATCTGTTCGAACGGCATCGCCGGATTGGCGAGCGCGATATTGTCGCGAATCGATCGACTGAACAGCAGGTTTTCCTGGAGTACCACGCCAATCTGGCGCCGCAGCCAGGCAGGATCGAGTTGGGCAACATCCACCTCGTCGACCAGCACGCGCCCTGCATCGGGCACGTTCAGGCGCTGCAACAGCTTGGCCAGCGTCGACTTGCCCGACCCCGAGGAGCCGACAATCCCCAGCGAGGTCCCGGCGGGGATTTCCAGCGTGATGTCGCTCACCACCGGCGGCTGGCTATCAGCATAGCGGAAGCTCACATTTTCAAATCGAATCCCGCCGCGCAACACCGGCAGGGTGGCAGCGGATTCGGGGCGAGGCTCAACCGGATGATTGAGCACGTCGCCCAGTCGCTCGATGGCGATCCGCACCTGTTGAAAATCCTGCCAAAGCTGCGCCATCCGGATCACCGGTGTCGCCACGCGCTGCGCGAACATGTTGAACGCCACCAGCGCACCCACCGTCATCGATCCGGCGATCACCGCCTTGGCACCGAAGAACAGGATGGCGGCGAAGCTGAGCTTCGAGATCAGTTCGATCGCCTGGCTGCCGGTGTTGGCGGTGTTCACCAGCCGCTGCGACGCGGCGGTGTAGGAGGCTAGCTGGCGTTCCCACTGATTTTGCCAGTGCGGCTCCACCGCCGTCGCCTTGATCGTATGGATGCCGGAGACGCTCTCCACAAGCAGCGCGTTGCTGGCGGAGCTCTTCTCGAACTTGTCATTCACCCGCGCCCGCAGCGGCCCCGCCGCCATGAACGACACCAGCGCATAGGCCACCAGCGAGACCAGCACGATGCCAAAGAGCATCGGCGAGTAGAACAGCATCGCCACCAGGAAGACGATCGTGAACATCGGATCGATCATCACGGTCAGCGAAGCGTTGGTGAGGAATTCGCGGATGGTTTCCAGCTGCCGCACCCGCGTGACGGTGTCGCCCACGCGGCGCCTTTCGAAATAGCCGAGCGGCAGGGCAAGCAGATGGTGGAACAGCCTTGCGCCGAGCTCAACGTCGATCTTCTGCGCCGTTTCGGTGAACAGCCGCGTACGGATCCAGCCGAGCGCCACTTCCCACAGCGATACCGCGAGGAACGCCAGGGCCAGCACGCTGAGCGTGCTCATGCTGTTATGAACAAGGACCTTGTCGATCACGCCCTGGAACAGCAGCGGCGCAGCCAGTCCTAGCAAGTTGAGCGCGAGCGTGATCGCCAGCACCTCCAGCAGCAACACGCGATAACGGTGAAACTGGCGGGTGAACCAGCTGAAGCCGAAGCGCAGCGGCTGCGATCCCACCGCCCGAGTCGTCAGCAGCAGGAGCGTGCCCGACCAGATCGCATCCAGCCCCTGCCGATCCAGCTGTTCGGGCGCCCGGCCCGGGCGCTGCACGATTACACCATGCTCGGTAAGGCCACCGATCACGAACCAGCCTTCGGGGCCGTCGGCGAGCGCCGGCAGCGGATGTCGCGCCAGTCCGCCGCGAGGCACCTCCACCACCTTGGCGCGCACGCCCCGCTGGCGTTTCGCCAAAAGAATCAGGTCATCCGCCGAAGGGGCATCGGCATGGCCCAACATATGCCGCAACTGCTCAGCGGTGACCGCCACATTGTGTGCCGACAGCAGCAGCGCCAACGCACGAAGGCCGGACTCTCGTTGCTCTGCCACTTGATCGGCCGCCGCATGGGCGGCGAACGCACTTTGCAGGCGTGCCTGCATCTCTTCGCGTTTCATTCTGGGACGTCGCCTCCGCTGGCCTGGATGACGAGCGCGATGGTGAAGCCAATTGGTAAAAACTCGTTTAATTTGTTGTTTTTGGGTGGTTATACCTAGCACGGCCGATGGGCCGAAAAGGCGCCGATCCGCCTGCCGCAACCCTGCCTCGGCTAACCTATGCTATGCCCCGTTTTACTTGAAAGCGCCGGGAACTCGGTTGAAGTTTACGCGCTGTTAACGTAGTGCACCGCAGCGCAGGCTTTGCAAGCGGTCTGCACTTTTCCATTTTCGGGAGGCTTTCATGGTCAACTTCAAGCGGGCAATCGCCGCCGTCGCCGTTATGGGCGCGACCCTTGGTTTCGCTGGTTCGGCGAACGCCACCACCTATGTTTGTGACGCCGTCTCGAGCCCGTGCTCGTTCGATCAGGGAACCGGTGGTTTCTCGAACGTGAAGGTTGCCGCGAACAGCAGCAAGAGCGACCTGTTCCAGATCGCCGTGGACACGCCGGGTCAGCTGATCCTCACCTTCACCTCGGCGAACCTGACGTTCGGCAGCTTTTCCTTCGCCGGCACCACTTTCACTCCGGTGAGCGGCGACAAGTATTTCTTCAACATCGCCACGGCGGGCACCTATGACCTGGTCACCAACCTGACCAACAGCGGCTCGGTCGTCTCGTCCTACAGCGGCACGATCGATCTGGCCGCCGTGCCGGAGCCGGCCGCTTGGGGCATGCTGATCGGTGGGTTCGCGATGGGCGGTATCGCGCTGCGTCGTCGCCGTGCGACCACGCTTGCCACTGCCTGATCCCAACCGGGTCCGGCATATCGGCCAGAAGTGAGAGGCGCTCTTCGGAGCGCCTCTTTTTTTGGGTGCAGCGCGCCAGCGGGATTATCCCCACTTTAACCGCGCACGCTCATACGCAGGCCCATGGAGACTCAACAGCTTGGCCCGACGCAAGAAAATGCTGCACTGCAGCGCATTGCCACGGCCTTGCAACGATTCTGTGCTGCAGGCGCTAATGGCAGCAGATCGTCCCTACCGAGCGGCGGGAGCAGTGTTGATCGCTCAGCAACAAGTGCGCTAAGCCCAGTAGTGGCACGTCGATGGTTCAAGTTGCCGGCAATCGGCACCGCAGATTTCGGCGCGGGCGTTGCGTATCAAGGCCGCTGTTTCATTGGCCGTTTTGAAGCATCAATCATCTGGGGTACATGCTTGCATCCTGCTCGTCTCATAAATGGACCCGCTCACCGACGGAAGCGCTTCCGCCCGCAAACTTGTCTCGTTATAGTGCAGTGCAGCAGGCCGAATCGCCCGCTGACAGCGTGCTAAACCGTGAGGGAGCCCGGCGAGGCTATGAACGCTTTCGAAGCGCAGCGAGCCTTTGAGGAACAGTTGCGGGCACATGCGCGTGCCGAACAACGACGTGCGCCGATGTTGCGCAAGTCCGCGCTTCGGTTGCTCTTGTACACCGAGCTTGTCCTGTTCGACAGCATTGCGATCCTGATCGCGTTCTATCTCGCGGCGTGCGTTCGGGACAGCAACTGGCTGTCGCTGGCCGGCGTGAACGTCGGCATATTCCTGCTGCCGGTGACGCTCGGTACGGCCGTCGCCAGCGGCGCCTATGGGCTCTCCGCCCTGCGGCATCCCGTGAGCGGTGTGAAAAACATCTTCTCCGCCTTCTTCTTCTCGGTATTTATCGTGCTGCTCGGTAGCTATTTGTTGACAGCCGAGCTGCCGCTGTCGCGCGTGCAGCTCGCGCTTGGTGTCGTTCTCGCATTGACCTTCATCATGGCCGCCCGTCTGGGCTTTCGTCGCCATGTGCGCCGCATGACCGGCGGCAAGCTGCTGGACGAGTTGGTAATTGTCGACGGCGTGTCGCTGGACGTAACCGACGGTGCGGTGGCGCTCGATGCGCGCATCCTCAACCTGACGCCCGATCCCCACAATCCGCAGATGTTGCATCGGCTCGGCTCGATGGTCGCCGGCTTCGATCGCGTGGTGGTGGCATGCACCTCGGAACAACGCGCGGTCTGGGCGTTGCTGCTCAAGGGGATGAACGTGAAGGGCGAGATCCTCGTCCCGCAGTTCAATGCGCTCGGCGCAATCGGCGTCGACGCCTATGACGGGCAGGATACGCTGGTCGTGTCGCAGGGCCCGCTCAACATGCCCAATCGGGCGAAGAAGCGCATTCTCGACCTGGCAATCACCGTGCCGGTGCTGATTGCGCTCGCGCCGCTGATGATCCTGGTGGCCATCGCCATAAAGGTCGAGAGCCCGGGGCCGGTGCTGTTCGCGCAGGATCGCGTCGGTCGCGGCAACCGCTTGTTCAAGATCCTGAAATTCCGGTCGATGCGCCAGGCATTGTGCGACGCGGACGGCAATGTCTCGGCGAGCCGAGATGACGATCGCATCACCAAGGTCGGCGGTTTCATCCGCAAGACCAGCATCGACGAATTGCCGCAACTCCTGAACGTGCTGCGCGGCGACATGAGCGTGGTCGGGCCGCGGCCGCACGCACTCGGATCCAGAGCGGCCGATCATTACTTCTGGGAAATCGACGAACGCTACTGGCATCGTCACACGCTGAAGCCCGGCATGACCGGCCTGGCACAGGTGCGCGGGTTCCGCGGCGCCACGGATCGCCGGGTCGACCTTACCAACCGGCTGCAGGCGGACATGGAATATATCGACGGCTGGGACATCTGGCGCGATATCACCATCCTGTTCAAGACACTGCGCGTGATCGTCCACTCCAACGCCTTCTGATCGGCGGCGCCACCATTGTTGTAGAAGGCGATGGATTGACACTGCGACCACTTCCGTTTTTGAAGTTTAACGTCCGTGCGGCGCCCAGCCTGCACCAAGGGGGATTTGTAGAATGAAGGGTATCATTCTTGCGGGGGGAAGCGGCACGCGCCTGTATCCCGCAACCTTGTCGATTTCGAAGCAGCTGCTTCCCGTTTACGACAAGCCGATGATCTTCTACCCCCTGTCCGTGCTGATGCTCACGGGCATCCGTGACATCCTGATCATCTCCACGCCGCGCGATCTGCCGATGTTCCAGGCGCTGCTTGGCGACGGTTCGGCCTTCGGCATCAACCTCAGCTATGCCGAGCAGCCTTCCCCCAACGGGCTGGCCGAAGCCTTCATCATCGGCGCCGATTTCGTCGGCAACGATCCGAGCGCGCTGATCCTCGGCGACAATATCTATCATGGCGAAAAGATGGGCGAGCGCTGCCAGACGGCCGCTGCCCAGGCTTCGCAGGGCGGCGCCAATGTCTTCGCCTATCATGTCGATGATCCCGAGCGCTACGGTGTAGTGGCTTTCGATCCGGAAACGGGCGTTGCCACCAGTGTCGAGGAAAAGCCGGCTACGCCTAAGTCTAATTGGGCGATCACGGGTCTCTATTTCTACGACAAGGACGTGGTAGACATCGCCAAGTCGATCCAGCCCTCGGCGCGCGGCGAGCTCGAAATTACCGACGTCAACCGCATCTACATGGAACGCGGCGACCTGCACATCACCCGGCTGGGCCGTGGCTATGCCTGGCTCGACACCGGCACGCATGATAGCCTGCACGAGGCTGGCTCGTTCGTCCGCACGCTGGAGCATCGGACCGGCGTGAAGATCGCCTGTCCCGAGGAAGTCGCTTTCGAAGCCGGTTGGCTGGGCGCCGAGGACCTGCTGAAGCGCGCAGCCGGTCTCGGCAAGACCGGCTATGCCGCCTATCTCCGTAAGCTGGTGACCGCAGCATGACCCAAGTCCATCATCACGAACTGTCCGGCGTAATCGAGTTCACGCCACCCAAGCACGGCGACCATCGTGGCTGGTTTTCGGAGGCATTCAAGCAGTCCACGCTCGATGCCGAAGGTGTCGATGCACGCTGGGTGCAGGACAATCAGAGCTTCTCGGCCGCACCCGGCACGATCCGCGGGCTGCACCTGCAAGCCCCTCCCTTCGCCCAGGCCAAGCTCGTCCGCGTGCTGCGGGGCGCGATCTATGACGTAGCAGTCGATATTCGTCGCGGCTCGCCCACCTATGGCAAATGGGTCGGCGTCGAGCTGTCGGCGGACAAGTGGAACCAGTTGCTGGTTCCCGCCGGCTATGCACACGGCTTCATGACGCTCGTTCCGGATTGCGAAATCTTGTATAAGGTCAGCGCCAAATATTCCAAGGAATCGGAGATGGCGATCCGCTGGGACGATCCCGATCTCGCGATTACCTGGCCGGAGATCGGCGTCGAGCCGGTGCTTTCCGAAAAGGACGCGGTCGCGACCCCGTTCGCCGAATTCAACACCCCCTTCTTCTATCAGGGCTGATCCATGCAGCAGACCTTCCTCGTCACCGGCGGCGCCGGCTTCATCGGCTCGGCGGTGGTGCGCCACCTCGTCCGCCAGGGCGCGCGTGTCATCAATCTCGACAAGCTCACCTATGCCGGCAACCCGGCCTCGCTGACCGCGATCGAGAACGCGCCCAACTACCGCTTCGTCCATGCCGACATCGCCGACACCGCGACGATCCTGCCGCTGCTGCGCGAAGAGCAGGTCGATGTGGTGATGCACCTCGCCGCCGAGAGCCATGTCGATCGCTCGATCGACGGCCCGGGCGAGTTCATCGAGACCAACGTCGTCGGCACCTTCAAGCTGCTCCAGTCGGCGCTGCAATATTGGCGCGAACTGGAAGGCGAAAAGCGCGACGCGTTCCGCTTCCACCATATCTCCACCGACGAAGTGTTCGGCGACCTGCCGTTCGACAGCGGCATCTTCACCGAAGAGACGCCCTACGACCCGTCCTCGCCCTATTCGGCGTCGAAGGCGGCGAGTGACCACCTGGTCCGCGCCTGGGGCCACACCTATGGCCTGCCAGTAGTGCTGTCGAACTGCTCGAACAATTACGGTCCGTTCCACTTCCCCGAGAAGCTGATCCCGCTGACGATCCTCAACGCGCTCGAGGGCAAGCCCCTGCCGGTCTACGGTAAGGGCGAGAACATCCGCGACTGGCTGTACGTGGACGATCACGCCAAGGCGCTGGCGACCATCGCCACCACCGGCAAGGTCGGCCAGAGCTACAATGTCGGCGGCCGCAACGAGCGCACGAACCTGCAGGTCGTCGAGACGATCTGCGACCTGCTCGACCAGCGCATCCCCCTGCCCGACGGCAAGAAGCGCCGCGAGTTGATCACCTTCGTCACCGATCGCCCCGGCCATGACCGCCGCTACGCGATCGACGCGACCAAGCTCGAGACCGAGCTTGGCTGGAAGGCGGAGGAGAATTTTGACACCGGCATCGCCGCGACGATCGATTGGTATCTCGAGAACGAATGGTGGTGGGGCCCGATCCGCTCGGGCAAATACGCCGGCGAACGGTTGGGCCAGACCGCCTGATGCGTATCCTCGTCACCGGCAAGGACGGCCAGGTCGCCCAGGCACTGGCGGAGCAGGCCGATGGGCACGAACTGGTCTTCGCCGCCCGGCCGGACTTCGACCTGTCGCAGCCGGCGACGATCGAGGCGATGGTAGCGCGGGTTCAGCCTGACCTCATCGTCTCGGCTGCGGCGTACACCGCGGTGGACAAGGCGGAGAGCGAGCCCGAACTCGCCATGGCGATCAACGGCGACGGCCCCGGCGTGCTAGCCCGGGCCGGGGCGAAGATCGGCGCGCCGATCATTCATCTTTCCACTGACTATGTGTTCGACGGCAGTCTGGACCGCCCCTGGCGCGAAGACGACCCCACCGGCCCACTCGGCGTGTACGGCGCAACCAAGCTGGCCGGCGAGCAGGCAGTGCAGGCCTCAGGCGCGGATTACGCGGTGATGCGGCTGGCTTGGGTGTACAGCCCGTTTGGTAACAACTTCGTCAAGACGATGCTCCGCCTTGCCGAGACCCGCGATGCGCTGAACGTGGTGGAAGACCAGCAGGGCTGCCCAAGTTCGGCGCTCGATATCGCCACTGCGATCCTTGCGGTCACCGAGCATTGGCAACGCGAGGGCGCTTCGAAGGGCGTCTATCATTTCGCCGGATCGGGCGAGACCAATTGGGCAGATTTCGCCCGCGCCATCTTCGCGGAAAGCGCAAAGCGCGACGGGCCGGCGGCGGACGTCACCGGCATTCCCAGCTCGGACTATCCAACGCCGGCCAAGCGGCCCGCCAACTCGCGCCTCGATTGCTCGCGCTTTACCGAAACCTTCGGGTATCGCGCGCCCGCATGGCAGGACTCGCTAGCGATCGTGATGGACCGTCTCGCCCGCTGACAAGCAAAGCGCCTCCGCCGCCGCGTAGAAGCTTGGCGGCGGAGACGCCGTTCAGGTCCTTCGCCACCCGCAAGTAGCCAGCCTTGGCGACTGCCGAAACATCGTCGACGCTGCTGCCTGCAACAGAGTCGGCGAGCCTAGCTTATCCGTCCTTCAAAGTGTTCCTAGCGGCGCCCACCATGCTGCTTCTCTCGGCCGGGAAGCTCGGCGAGCACCGCGCGCTGCGCGCGTGGGCTCATGTCGCTCCAGCCGGCAATCTCAGCCGGCTTCCGCCAGCAGCCCAGGCATAACCGGATCTCCATGTCGAGGCGGCATACCTTGCGACACGGCGACTCCGGCGGAGCGGCAAAGAGACTGCCGAACAATCCCATCAGCGCTTGAAGTTCAGGCCGGTCTTCCGGGCAAATTTGGCAAGGCTGTTGATCACCGGCGTCGGCGCATAATCGCGGATTACGCCCTTCACGCGGTGCAGCGGCGTACGCTTGTCATGCGCGGATACCGCCTTCCAGCGCACGAAGTTCGAATAGCCCAACCCCTCCGTGTCCTCTTCGGCGCTGTAGTAATAGAGGGCGAGCGAATTACGCCGAACGTTCTCCGGCGTCTTGAGCGGGAAGGGCTGGCCGTGCCACGACTTGCCGGAAACGCGGAAGATCGCCAGCCGATTGAACTTGGGCACGATGCTGGAGACGCATTTGGTCGCGTCCTCGTCCCACAGCTCCAGATTGCCGCCCCATTCTTCCTGCCAGTCGGGCGTACAGTAATAGATGCAGTTGACCTGCTGGCTGAGCCTCTTGTTCGGATGCCGCGACGCATCGATGTGCAACATCAGGCGCCCGCCGGAACCCGTCGAATGCAAGCCGCAGCCATAATGATTTGGATCCGGAAGCAGAAACTTGTTGCCGGTCAGCCGATCCAGGAAGTTGCAGAAGATGCCGGACTGAAACTGCATCATCATCAGCCGGACCAGGGGCGGGAACATCTCTTCGTCGGAGGTCGTGACCTTTTCGACGCGGCGATCACCGCTATGCGCGCTGTCCCCCGGCCCTTCCAGTCGCCAGTTGATATCGTCGAGGCCGGGAAAAGCCGAAGCAAGCCGCTTCGCGACATCGTCCGGTAGAAAATTGTCAATTGCGACATGCTCGTAGGGTTCGGCGTTCACAAAGCGCTCGTGATATTCTTCTGCCAGCGCGTAAAGGCGTTCCCGGTTGAAGAAAAAAAAGTCCGAGGTATCTGCCGCCAAAGTCATGTCGTCCCCCCGAAAACGCCCCGGCTGATCATATTCAGCCGCGGCGATTCGGGTAAACAACTTTTAACGATTGTGATGTCCCATTTTCACCGGTCGCGGATTCGAACCACAACCGGCTTGATCAGCTTAATCCCGAATTCCCGCAGCTTCCGGACGGGCGAAACGACAGCGTGGTCCCAAAAAACGCCGGCGGGACTTACCCGATGGGCTGCCACGTCACTGCGGATCTTGAAGGAATCGATGATGTCCGTATCCGCGACCAGCTTGCCCTTGATGCGATTGGTGACGTTTTCACCGTGCACCACCTGCAACCATAGCGGTTGACTGGGCACTTGAACGATGGTCCATTTCTCGCCCAGCTCATGGTGCGATTTCGCCCAGATCGTCTCCATCGTCGGCAGATCGCGCTCGACCAGCGACGTAAACGGGTTGCTGTGGTCGCTTGCGGTGTACAGGCGGCCGTTGCGCATCGCGATGCCCTGCGTGAAATTGAGCACCGTCTGCGCGGGCGCATCGACGGCCGCGGCCTGCACACGGGCGACAAAGTCCGAGGACAATGCATCGTCATTGTCCAGGCGCGTGGTGACGATCAGATCCTCTCCTGGTTTTGCCAGGGCGCGGACGTCGTCAGCAATCAGGGCCTTGTCGAACATCGCGACGAAGCGCGGGGTGAAGTTGAAGATCGCCCGATCGCGCTCGATCCGTTCCTTGAACTCGGCCGGCGTATCCTTGTCGAAATAGATCAGCCAATGGAAGTTTCGCTCGGTCTGGCCGGCGATGCTAGGCAGGCAGAATTGCTCGAACAGACCGAAGCGCCGATCCAGCCAGCCCGGTGAGTTGCGGATGGCGACCTCGCGTCCGGGGCTGGCGATGTTGAAGCGCGTAAGAAGTACGTGAAGCATCGGATCATCAGCCCTTGTCAGCGGAGAAGATGTTGGTGGATTGTCGGACAGGCCCGGCCAGCGGAACATTCGGGGCAGCCAAAGGGCGCAGGGTTGATCGAGCCATCGACGTCGCGCACGGCACGGCTGCAAACCCCCGATCGTTGTCACCCGCTAACCGGTTAGGCAATTATTTTCGGCCGGGCAACCGCCTATTGCTGCACCGCGCCATCGGAGACTAGACGGCAAGAACAAAACGACTTGCCGCCCAACGCCCTGCGCCCTAACCAGCCGGCGTGTCCAATGCCCGCACCGATCGCATCGCTACCGGCCTTGCGCTACGCCTGTTCGCGATTGCCTGCCTGGCGACCATGTCGGCACTGATCAAGCTATCCGAAATCCGGGGCGCCAATCTTGTCGAGACGATGTTCCATCGCCAGCTATGGGCGGTGCCGCTGGTAACGTTGTGGGTGGCGGCCGGGCCGGGGCTGCAATCACTGAAGACCAAGCGCTTCGGCGCGCATGTATGGCGCACAGCGGTGGGTCTTACCGGCATGATCTTCACCTTCGGCGCGGTCGTGCTGCTGCCCCTGGCAGAGGCGCAGACCTTCCAGTTCACCGTGCCGATCTTCGCGACGCTGCTCGGCGCCCTGCTGCTGCGCGAGCCGACCGGCTGGCATCGCTGGAGCGCGGTGATCCTCGGATTCGTCGGCGTGCTGATCGTGGTGCAGCCGGGGCATCAGGCGATCCCGATCTTCAGCGCCGTCGTGGGGCTTCTGGCAGCGTTGTTCGTCGCGCTCGTGGCAATCACCCTGCGCCAGATCGGCCGCACCGAAAGTGCCGGCACCACCGTTTTCTGGTTCTCGCTGCTGTCGGTGCCGGTGCTGGGCCTGGTTTATGCCTTCAACTTCCAGAACCATGATCCGGTCACCTGGGCGATCCTGATCGCCACCGGGCTGGTCGGCGGCGTCGGCCAGCTCGCGCTCACCGGCGCGATGCGCTTCGCCCCCGTCTCCGCCGTGGTGCCGATGGACTATTCGGGTCTCATCTGGGCGACGCTCTACGGCTGGCTGCTGTTCGGCGTGCTGCCGACCACCTCCACCTGGCTGGGCGCACCGGTGATCATCGCCAGCGGCCTGTACATCGTCTATCGCGAGCAGAAGCTCGCGCGCGGTCAGGCTAGCTACGCCGAAACGCCACTATGAGATTGTTGGCGGGCATCTCCACCCGCCGGTCGAACACCAGCCCTTGCGCTTCCGCCGCCGCCGTCACGTCGCTCAGCAGCCGCAGCCCCCAGGCAGGGTTGCGCGCGCGCAGCGAACGATCGAAGTCCTCGTTGGAAGGCGCGGTGGACACGCCCGCCTCACGATACGGGCCGTAGAGGACCAGCGGCCCGCCCGGCGGCAACAACCGCCCCGCCCCCGCCATCAGCCCCAGCGTAGCCTCCCACGGGCTGATATGGACCATGTTGACGCAGAGGATCGCATCGGCGTGCGCAATCGGCCAGGCAAGGGCGGCCGCATCAAGGGCCAGCGGCGGCCGGACATTGCCCAGCCCATCGCACCAGGCGGCAATCGACGCGAGCGCTTGCGGATCGGGGTCGCTGGGGTGCCATTCCAGCTTGGGGAAATGCTCGGCAAAATAGGCGCAATGCTCGCCGCTGCCGCTTGCCACTTCCAGCACATGGCCGGCGGCGGGCAGCAGTTGCGCTAGAATCGTGGCAATCGGCGCGCGGTTGCGCAGCGTCGCGGGAGCATGGCGACGCACGCCCTCGGGCGGGGCCAGCCAGCTGCGTTCGCGATCGCTCATGCGGCGACGCGCGCCTTGGCGAGCAGGCGCTTGCCCCGGAGATACAGCGCCGCCCGCATCGCGCTGAACAGCCCCACCACGAGCGCAGTGATGCGGTAGCGTATCCCGTACGGCGTATCGAACTGCATGCGAGTCCTCCCGGTAGATGCGGTGCAACATAGGAGGAAGCGTGGCGCGGTCAAAACGCTGCTGTGCCAGCGAAGGGGCGGCTGAGATCGGAAGCCGACCGCTCCAAGCCCGCCCCGAATGCAAGCGTTCGGCGGAGGTGCAAGCTGCGACGGACCACGTTCGGCGCGGTAGCGGATCGGCCGTTTCGCCCTGCGAAAGCAGGAAGCCCGACCGACGGCCTCTGGGTAGAGCGGGCGAGCGCAGTTGATCTGCCCGCGGCATGCGCGAGAAGACATTGCCGCGGCCGAACGCTATGCGCGCAGGATGGCCCGGCTGCTCCTGTTCAACAAACCCTTTGGCGTCCTGTCGCAATTCACGGACCGCGGATCGCCGACACTTCGGTCGACCTTGTCGGATTTCATCGAGGTGAAGGGTGTCTACCCCGCCGGCAGGCTCGATCGCGACAGCGAGGGGCTGCTGCTGCTGTGCGATGATGGGCGGCTGCAGGCGCGCATCGCCGATCCGCGCTTCAAGATGCCCAAGACCTATCTCGTCCAGGTCGAGGGCGATCCGCAGGCGGCGGACCTCGAGCGCCTGCGACGGGGCGTCCTGCTCAAGGACGGCATGACCCTGCCGGCCGAGGTCGAGCGGATCGACCCGCCGGAGCTGTGGGAACGCGACCCGCCGATCCGCCAGCGCAAGTTCATCCCCGACAGCTGGCTGAAGATCACCATCCGCGAAGGGCGCAACCGGCAAGTGCGCCGCATGACGGCGGCGGTGGGGTTTCCCACGCTGCGGCTGGTCCGCTGGTCCATCGGCGACTGGTGTGTCGCCGGGATTGCGCCGGGCCAGTTCGAGGAAATCACCAGCATGGACACGAGTTTGAGATCTCAATGAATTATCGCCACTCCTTCCATGCCGGCAACAGCGCCGATGTCGTGAAGCACAGCCTGCTGATCGCGCTCCTCCGGGCCCTGCAGCAGAAAGAGGGCGCGCTGACCCTGATCGATACCCATGCCGGCTGCGGGCTCTACGACCTTGGCGGTGAGCAGGCGCAGCGCACCGGCGAGGCCGCGCACGGCGTGCTGCGCGCCTTTGCCGATACGAACCCTCTGCTCGACGACTATCGCGCCGCGGTGCGGGCGGTGAATGACGGGGCGGAGCCGCACCTCTACCCCGGCTCGCCGCAGTTCCTCGCGCAGCTGCTGCGCCCGCAGGACCTGCTGATCCTCAACGAGAAGCATCCCGAGGACGTCGCGATCCTGCGCGATGCGATGCGCGGGTCGCCGGCCGCCGTGCACGCGCGCGATGCCTATGAGCTGTGGCTGGCGCTGCTGCCGACCCGGACGGCGCGCGGCGTGGTGGTCGTCGATCCGCCCTATGAGCAGACCGACGAGCGCGACCGCATCGTCGCCACCCTCGCCGCCGCGCACCGCAAATGGGCGCATGGCGTGACGGTGATCTGGTATCCGCTGAAGGACCGCGCGACGCACCAGCAGTGGAAGCAGAAGCTGCGCAGGCTCGGCATCCCGAAATTCCTTGTCGTGGAGCATTGGCTGTACGATGCCGATATGCCCGGCATCTATAACGGCGCGGGCTTGTTCATCGTCAATCCGCCCTATGCCTTCGTGCAGGCGCTGCCGCCGCTGCTGGAAGCGCTGCGTGCCGCGCTGGCGCCGGACGGGCATCGGGGCGAGATCCGCGCGGACTGGTTGCACGACTGAAACGCTGCAATCTGCAGTCAGCCACGCAACTCCCCCGCAAATGCAAAGCGCCGGCTGGAAGCGGGGGCTTCCAGCCGGCGTGTGCGACCCTCTCTCGGGGGGTAACGGGTCGGGCGCTTACTCGGCCGCTTCGGCCGGCGCCGCATCCTTGTAGGCCAGCACCGGCTTGCGCGCGGCGAGCGTCTCGTCGAGGCGGCGGCGGGGCGCGAAGTGCGGTGCGCTCTTGAGCGCCGCCTCGCCCTGCTTGGCCTTCATCGCGACGTTGCGGAACGCGCCGATGAACTGGTCGAGCGCCGCCTTGCTCTCGGTCTCGGTCGGCTCGACCAGCATCGCGCCGTGGACGACCAGCGGGAAATACACCGTCATCGGGTGATAACCCTCGTCGATCAGTCCCTTGGCGATGTCGAGCGTCGAGAAGCCCTCGGGCAGGCCCTTGTCGCTGAAGATCGCCTCATGCATGCACGGGCCGGTCTTGGCGAAGGGCGCGTCGAGCACGTCCTCCATCGCGCGCAGCACGTAATTGGCATTGAGCACCGAATCCTCGGCGACCTGGCGCAGGCCGTCGGCGCCGTGGCTGAGGATATAGGTCAGCGCGCGGGTGAACATGCCCATCTGGCCGTGGAAGGCGGTCATGCGGCCGAAGGTGCCGGCATGATGCTCCTCGGCATTCTCCTCCTCGACGATGCGATAGCCGCTCTCGGTCTTCTCGACGAAGGGCAGCGGCGCATAGGGTGCCAGTGCCGCCGACAGCACGACCGGACCCGAACCCGGGCCGCCGCCGCCATGCGGGGTGGAGAAGGTCTTGTGCAGGTTGATGTGCATCGCATCGACGCCGAGGTCGCCCGGGCGGACCCGGCCGACGATCGCGTTGAAGTTGGCGCCGTCGCAATAGACATAGCCGCCGGCGGCATGGACCGCGTCGGAAATGTCCTTGAGGTCCGGTTCGAACAGCCCGCAGGTGTTCGGGTTGGTGATCATCACGCCGGCGATGTCCGGCCCCAGCCGCGCCTTGAGCGCCGCCACGTCGACCCGGCCTTGCGGAGTCGCGGGGATGTCCTCCACCGCGAAGCCGGCGAATGCCGCCGTCGCCGGGTTGGTGCCGTGCGCGCTCTCCGGCACCAGCATGATGCGACGCGCGGTCTCGCCCTTAGCGTCGAGCGCCGCGCGGATCGCCAGCACGCCGCAGAGTTCGCCGTGGGCGCCGGCCTTGGGGCTCATCGCCACCGCCTGCATGCCGGTGAGCGTGATCAGCCAGTGCGCGAGCTGGTCGATCGCCTCCAGCGCGCCCTGCACGGTATCGACCGGCTGGAGCGGGTGGATATCGGCGAAGCCCGGCAGGCGCGCCATCCGCTCGTTGAGGCGCGGATTATGCTTCATCGTGCAGCTGCCCAGCGGGAACAGGCCGAGATCGATGGCATAATTCTGGCGGCTGAGGCGGGTATAGTGGCGCACCGTCTCGGGCTCGGACAGGCCCGGCAGGCCGATCGCCTTGCTGCGCTCCATGCCGCCCAGGCGGGACTTGCCTGCGGGGGCCTCGCCGAAATCGACGCCGGTGGTGTCGGTGGAGCCGATCTCGAAAATCAGCGCCTCTTCCAGCATCAGCGCGCGGTTGCCGGTGAACGTGCCCTCGGCGGTCTCGCCGCCCTGCGACGGCGTGGTGGGGCGCCAGCCCGACGGATTGATCGTGCTCATGCCAGCACCTCCTCGAGTGCGGAGGCAAGCGTCTCGACGTCCTCCTCCGTGGTGGTTTCGGTGACCGCGACGACGAGGCCGTTCTGCAGCGCTTCGACGCCCGGATAGAGGCGGCCGAGCGACACGCCGGCCAATATGCCCTTGTCGGCCAGCTGGCGGACGACCGGACGCGCTTCCTTCGACAGCTTCAGGGTGAATTCGTTGAAGAACCGGTCGGTGACCAGCTCCACCCCGTCCACTTCGGCCAGGCGATCGGCGGCGGCGCTGGCGCCGACATGGTTGAGCTCGGCGAGCTGGCGCAGGCCTTTCTCGCCCAGCAGCGTCATGTGCACCGACATGGCGAGCGCGCACAGCACCGAGCTGGTGCAGATGTTCGACGTCGCCTTCTCGCGGCGGATATGCTGCTCGCGGGTGGAGAGCGTCAGCACGAAGCCGCGCTTGCCGCTGGCGTCCACCGTCTCGCCACACAGGCGCCCCGGCATCTGGCGGACCAGCTTTTCCGAGCAGGCGAACAGGCCTACATACGGCCCGCCGAACTGGAGGCCGACGCCGAGCGACTGGCCCTCGCCGACGACGATGTCCGCGCCCATCTCGCCCGGCGCCTTGATCGCCCCCAGCGCCACCGGCTCGGTGACGACGGCGATCAGCAGCGCCTTCTTGGCGTGGCAGGCGTCGGCCAGTGCGGACATGTCCTCGATGCGGCCGAGAATGTCGGGATACTGGACGACGACGCACGAGGTGTCGGCGTCGATCGCGTTGATCAGGTCGAGCGTGTCGGGCTCGGGGCTGAACGTCGGCACGCCGGTGACGAGCTGGTCGCCGGTGAAGCGCGCCATCGTCTTGGCGACCGACACGTAGTGGGGGTGCAGGCCGCCCGAGAGGATCGCCTTGCCGCGCTTGGTGACGCGCCGCGCCATCGAGATCGCTTCCCAGCACGCGGTCGAGCCGTCGTACATCGAGGCGTTGGCGACGTCGCAACCCAGCAGCCGGGCGATCTGGCTCTGGAACTCGAACATCATCTGCAGCGTGCCCTGCGCGATTTCCGGCTGGTAGGGCGTGTAGGCGGTGAGGAACTCGCCGCGCTGGATGATGTGATCGACCGAGGCCGGCACATGGTGGCGATAGGCCCCTGCCCCCAAGAAGAACGGCGCTTCGCCGGCGGCAATGTTCTTGCGGGCGAGCGCGGTCATGTGGCGTTCGACCGCGAGTTCCGACGCATGCATCGGCAGGCCGGCGATCGGCCCGCTCAGGCGGGCGCTTTCGGGCACGTCGACGAACAGGTCGTCGATCGACTGGGCGCCGATCGTGCCAAGCATTGCCTGACGGTCGGCCGGGGTAAGGGGCAGGTAGCGCATCGACTGTCCTACTCCCCTCCCGCGTGCGGGAGGGGTTGGGGGTGGGCGCCCGCCATCCGCGGGCCTTTCGGTTTCTGGGGTGGGTTTTGGCCCGCCCCGGCATTCCTCCCGCATGAGGAGGAGAAATTCGGTGCCCCCTTGCTTCTCCCCTCCCGCGTGCGGGAGGGGCCGGGGGTGGGCGCCCGCTATCCTCGGGCGGCCCGTCAGGAGGAGAGCGTAGGCCCGCCCCCTGCCCCCTCCCGCACGCGGGAGGGGGAAAAGGTCACATCACAGCTTGGCGACGAACGCCTGGTACTTGGCCTCGTTCATCAGGCCTTCCAGCTCGCTCTCGTCGCTCAGAGTCATCTTGAAGAACCAGCCTTCGCCTTCCGGATCCTCGTTCACCAGCGCGGGATTGTCGGCGAGGTCGGCATTGCCCTCGACGACGGTGCCCGACACCGGCGCATACACGTCCGACGCCGCCTT
The DNA here is from genome assembly GCF_048568905.1 of Sphingomonas sp. HT-1. Lineage (GTDB taxonomy): Bacteria > Pseudomonadota > Alphaproteobacteria > Sphingomonadales > Sphingomonadaceae > Sphingomonas. The sequence goes on from NZ_CP183770.1 coordinate 1,877,139, forward strand.
CACGCTCTCGACGACGGCGGCATCGTCGCCCTTGCTCAGTTCCTTGCCCTCGTCGGGCACTTCGACGAACACGATGTCGCCGAGCTGGCTCTGGGCATATTCGGTGATGCCGACCGTCGCGACGTCGCCGTCGACTTCGATCCACTCATGGTCTTCGGTAAAATAACGGCTCATGTCACGCTCCCTTTCGGACATAGCGGTGGGGGACGAAGGGCATTGCCACGACTTCCGCGGAGTGCTGCTTGCCCCGCTGGACAAGCGTAATCTTGGTGCCGGCCGCTGCAAGCGCCGAAGGCACATAGGCCATCGCAATCGGCTTCTGCACCGACGGCGCGAACCCGCCCGAAGTAACCTTGCCGACTTCCGCGCCCGAGGCATCGACCACCGCCGCGCCCTCGCGCACCGGCTGGCGGCCCTCGACGATCAGGCCGACGCGCTTCATGGCACTGCCCTGCTCGCGCTCGGCGAGGATGCGCTCGGCACCGGCAAAACCACCTTCCTCACGGCGGCGCTTGGACAGCGCAAAGCCGAGATCGGCGGCGACCGGCGTGGTCTCCAGGTCGAGGTCATGGCCGTAGAGCGGCAGGCCGGCCTCCAGGCGCAGCGAGTCGCGCGCGCCCAGGCCGATCGGCTTGACTTCGGGCTGCGCGGTGAGCGCGTCGGCGAACGCCTCGGCCGCCTCGCCCGGCAGCGAAATCTCGAACCCGTCCTCGCCGGTATAGCCCGAACGGCTCACCCAGAGCGGGTTGCCGTTCCATTCGAACGCAGCGGCGGTCATGAACACCAGCTTCTCGACGCCGGGCAGCACGCGGGCGAGCGCGGTGACCGCTTCCGGCCCCTGCAGCGCCAGCAGCGCCTGGTCTTCTAGATGGTTGATCGTCACTTCGTCGGGCAGGAATTCGCGGAACACGCCGAGATCGTCCCACTTGGTCGCGCCGTTGACGACCATGTAGATCGTACCGCCGTCGATCTCGAAGGCATTGTCGGCGGGCAGGCGGGTCATCATCAGGTCGTCATGGATGCCGCCTTCTTCGCTGAGCAGCAGCGAATAGCGCATCCGGCCCTCGCCCAGCCCCTTCACGTCGCCCGGCAGCAGCTTTTCAAGGCCCGCATCGAACTCGACGCCCGAGAAGAGCAGCTGGCCCATATGACTGACGTCGAACAGCCCGGCATGCTCGCGCGTCCACAGGTGCTCGGCCATGATGCCTTCATACTGGACCGGCATGGAGTAACCTGCGAACGGCACCATCCGGCCGCCGCGCGCGCGGTGCCAGGCGTCGAGCGGCAGCGTCTCGATCGGCGTTTCGGTGACGGTGTCTTCGGCGATATCGCTCATCGGGGCACTCCGGGCATCAAGGGTTCAATGGCACGCCCGGGCGCGCTCGCCCGGCCTGCACCATCGCCCCCTCTGTCACGGAACCTGAGAGCTTTCGCCGGCGAGCCGGCTTACCCCTTCGGTGGAGCCCGGCCTATGCGGCCGTCTCGCTTTCCAGAGTGTCGTGGCCTGCGCGGTCCTCGGTGCCTGAGAGATTCCGGGGCGGTTGCTCCTTCGGCGATCCGGCAAGCCGGATTCTCTCCCGCGCATGCCCATGCCGGTTGCCCGGCATCGACACGCCCGCCTTGGCCGGAGGGCTTGTCGGAGTCAATCGGGATTGAGGGGAATTTAGATCCTCCCGGCACGGGGGGCCGCGCGGCGCCACGCGCGTGGCGGAGCGGGGGGCGCCGCACCGGACTCGCTCATGGACAGCCCCTCCGCCATGCTGCGTATGGCTCCCCTCGCCGCGCAGGGGAGGATCTTAAGCGTGGATTATCGCGTCGCGTTGTACTTCAGCTGGGCCTCGGTCAATTGGAAGCCGACCAGCGCCTCGAACGTAGCCGACAGCACCGCCGTGCGCACCGAGGGATCGGACAGCGGATCGGTCGCTGCGGACTGCTCGCCCGCCTTGCGCTTCTCGGTCAGCCGGCGGCGGACCTCGTCGGGCAGGGTCGCCGCGGCATGCGATACGCTGCTGGTGGCGGTGCCGACGGCGCTGGCGCGGATCTGGCCGGCATCGAAGTGCAGGGTGATATTGCTCACGCGCTTGGCGGTCACGGATGTCCCCCCGCGCACGATCGTAAGGAAATAGGGCACAGTCACGTCCCGCGCCGGGCCCGCATCGCGGCGGCGCGCCAGCACGTCGAAGCTGATGTCCGTCACCACCTGCGCACCGGCATCGTTGCACGCCGCCTTTACGTTGGTGATCGTCGCCACCACGTCGATCGCCTGCGCCTCGCGGCTCTCGGCCGGATCGAACAGCGTCACGTCGCCGGTGCCGGCCGGAATCGCTACCGTCGGGCAGGCGGTGCGCACCGCGCTGATGCCGCCCTCGGTGATTTCGCCGGTGCGGGAGCAGCCACCGGCAGCAAGCAGGATCAGGGCGGGAACGGTGAACTTAGGCACAGACAAGGGAGGCAACCTTTCGAACCGAACAGCCGCCCCCCATCTCATAAGCCGGGGGCCGGAACGGCGCGCACCATAGGAACCGCCTTCCGCCCGCGCAAGCAATCGCGTAGAGGCTCCATCCGATGGCACACACCGAAAAGCGTCCCCTGGAGCTGCTGATCGCAGCGCCCCGCGGCTTTTGCGCCGGCGTCGACCGCGCGATCCGCATCGTCGAGCTCGCGATCGAGAAATATGGCGCGCCGGTCTATGTCCGCCACGAAATCGTCCACAACAAATATGTCGTGGAAAGCCTGCGCGGAAAGGGCGCCGTGTTCGTCGAAACGCTGGATCATGTGCCGGATGGCGTTCCGGTGGTGTTTTCCGCGCACGGCGTGCCCAAGGCGGTGCCACACAAGGCCGAACAACGCGGCCTTTCCTATCTCGACGCCACTTGTCCGCTGGTCTCCAAGGTTCACCGTCAGGCCGAGCGCCATGTCGCCGCTGGCCGCCACATCCTGTTCGTCGGTCACGAAGGCCATCCGGAGGTGATCGGTACCTTCGGCCAGGTGCCCGAAGGCGCAATGACGCTGGTGGAGACCGAGGCGGATGCGGAATCGGTCGCGGTGCCCGATCCCGATAACCTCGCCTTCCTCACCCAGACGACACTGTCGGTGGACGATACCGCCGCGGTACTCGGCATCCTCAAGCGCCGCTTCCCGACGATGCTGGCGCCGGGCGCGGACGACATCTGCTACGCCACCTCGAACCGCCAGGGCGCGGTAAAGGCGATCGCGGAGCAGGTTGAGCTGGTGCTGGTGATCGGCGCCCCCAATTCGTCCAACTCGCTGCGCCTCGTCGAAGTCGCCAAGCGCGGCGGCGCCCGCGCGGTGCTGATCCAGCGCGCCGCCGAGATCGACTTCGCCTGGTTCGACGGCGTCACCAAGGTCGGCATCAGCGCCGGCGCCTCGGCCCCGGAAATATTGGTACGCGAAGTCGTCGAGCAGCTCGGAACGCAGTTCGCGATCAGCGAGCGGGAAGTCGAGACGGTGGAAGAAAGCGTCGTGTTCAAGCTGCCCCGCGGCTTAGAGGCAGCGTAATGGCCGTCTACACGCAGGTTTCGGCCGAGGCGCTCTCCGCGTTTCTCGAGCGCTTCGACGTCGGCGAGCTGGTCTCCGCCAAGGGCATCGCCGAGGGGGTGGAGAACAGCAACTATCTGGTCGACACGAGCAAAAGCCGTTTCATTCTGACGCTCTACGAAAAGCGTGTCGACCAGGGCGACCTGCCCTATTTCATGGCGCTCCTCGATCACTGCGCCGATCGCGGGCTGCCGGTGCCCCCGGCGGTGCCCGATCGCGACGGCACGCTGATCCATGCACTGGAGGGCCGCCCGGCCTGCCTGATCCAGTTCCTGTCGGGCGTCTCGGTCTCGCATCCCACGGCGGCCCAAGCGCGTGCCGCCGCCGAGGCGATGGGCCGGATGCACAGGGCCGTCGCCGACTTCCCGCAGGACCGCCCCAATTCCATGGGTGTCGACACCTGGCGCCCGCTGTTCGAACGCTGCGGCACCAGCCTCAACGACATCGCGCCGGGCCTCTACGACGAACTCGGTCAGGCGCTGGACCGTGTCACCGCCCTTTGGCCCCGCACCGGCTTCGACAGCTGCGCGATCCATGCCGACCTGTTCCCGGACAATGTCTTGATGCTCGGCAACCGGGTGACCGGGCTGATCGACTTCTATTTCGCCTGCACCGACCTGCGGCTCTACGACCTCGCGGTGATGCACACCGCCTGGGCGTTCGATTCCACCGGCCAGAAGTTCGATCCCTATGTCTCCGAGGCGCTGCTCCAGGGCTATGAGACGAGCTACA